>JAKASX010000027.1 GCA_021818865.1 Acidobacteriota bacterium | reverse complement strand
GCTCCGGCGACAGATAACTGAACACGTGATTTTGCTGCTGATCGTTTCCTCGCATGCACGGTTGGACGCACTCGAAGCTGCTCCGTTACACAATTTCCGGGTTTTTCAGCAGCCTGCTAGAGGAGCGACGCGGCTTGCCTTCTCGAACGACGTCGGCCAGATGGCCCCACGCCTCCCACAACAGATTGGATTCGAGAAACGCGCCGAGATATTCCGGGCTGCTGCGAACCAGGTAGCGCGCGGCGTCGGGCGTGAGATCGTAGCGGCCGTCCTCTTTCGTGAGCAATTCGAAGCCAGCGAGCGCGTCGAGCAGCATGCGCATGCCGCGTTCGCTCGACGAGGCCGCCGCGGCGATTTCCGCGACGGTGTGGTTGCCCGAGGCGATGTGGGAAAAGACATCGAGGCGCACCGAGGCGGAAAGCACGCGTTCGGTGACGAAAGAGAAGTGCATCTGTTGCAGGCGTTGCGGGCCGGATAGCTGTTGCAGTCCAAGCGTGGGTGCGTTCACGAAAAACCTCCCCCGAGTTTTTTCGTTCCGACGACCATCCCTTTATGCCTTGCGGTGGGGAATCTGGCAAGCCTCTCTTTCCCGTGGTGCGTGCCGGAGCCGTGCGGCCGGAAAACCCGTGCCGGGCTGAAGCCCAGCGCTACATGCCGCGAATCGAGGCGCGACGGAGGCAAGATTGACTATGGTCAATGACCATGGTTAAACTGAGGGCGCGGTGAAGGAAGGGATGATCATGGAAGAGATTGCCGTTTCGAAATTCAAAGCGACGTGTCTCGCCGTGGTGGAGCGGGTGCGGCGGACAGGGAAACCGGTGAGAATCACGAAGTTTGGCAAGCCGGTAGCCGAAGTGGTGCCGGCGACGAGCCGGAAGCCGAAAAAGCGGAAGCTGGGCACGATGGCGGGGACTGGCATTATCTGCGGCGACATTATTTCTCCGGCGACGCCGCTCGAGGACTGGGACGCGCTGCGGAAATGAAACTGCTCCTCGACACGCACATCTGGGTGTGGAGCGTCCTCGAACCGGAAAGGGTGAGCGGGCGCGTTGCCCGGGCGATGGTGAGGCCGGCGAATGAGATGTGGCTCTCTCCACTCAGCATTTGGGAGTCCATGCTTTTGGTGGAGCAGCGGCGAATCAGGCTCAACGTGGGCTTCGAACGATGGGTGGTCGATGCTCTTGCCACGTCCTCGGTGCGCGAAGCCCCGCTCAACAACGAAATCTCGCTAGCCGCGCGCGAATTCTGGCCGGGTCTTCGGGACCCGGTCGACGCGCTGCTGGCGGCCACGGCCAGGGTTTTGGATCTCACGCTGGTTACGGCCGACGAGCGTCTAATGAGAATCAAAGGCATTTCCGTGCTCGCCAATCGCTGAAACCGCTGTTTGGGCCGGGCGCGGCGGCGTGCTAGCATCGCTCGGAGTCTGTAGCGAGAGAGTGACGCACGCGTCACCCCTACGGGTTGGGTATGGCACGGGCATGGACGGTGCCGGGCTAAAACCCGGCGCTACATTTCGCGAATCGGGACGTCAGCTGCAGGAAAAAGACGGACAGATGGATTTCGCGCTTACCGATCAGCAGGAACTCGTTCGCGCCACGGCGCGGCAGTTCATGGAAACGGAACTGCGGCCGCGGCTGCGCCAATACGAAAAAGAAGAGCATTTTCCCGCCGAGGAAATACGAAAACTCGGCGAAATGGGTTTTTGCGGAATGCTGGTGCCAGAGGAATGGGGCGGTGCGGGCGCGGACACTGTGAGCTACGTCCTGATGCTCGAGGAAGTGGCCCGAGTGGACGCTTCGACGGCCGTGACGCTGAGCGTAACGAATTCCGTGGTCGCCGGACCGCTGCTCGCGCACGGAACCGGCGAGCAGAAGAAGCGCTGGCTGCCACGCCTGGCTCGCGGGGAAATGCTCGGCGCGTTTTCGCTCACCGAGCCAGCCGCCGGCTCGGACGCGGCGGGAATCGAAGCGCGCGCGGAACGCCATGGCGACGAGTACGTATTGAACGGAACGAAAAGCTGGGTGACGAATGGCGGCGAAGCCGGGCTCTACATCGTCTTCGCGAAAACGGATCCGGCGGCGGGGCGCAAGGGCGTGAGCGCCTTTCTCATCGAACCCAGCGCGCCCGGGTTTCGCGTGGCGCGGCACGAAGATAAAATGGGTTTGCGAATATCGCGCTCGGTGGAGCTGGCGCTGGAGAATTGCGAAGTGCCGGCGAATCAACTGCTCGGCGGGGAGGGCGAAGGGCTGAAAATCGCGCTCGCCGGACTCGATTCCGGGCGATTGGGCATTGCGGCGCAATCGGTGGGCGTAGCGCAAGGCGCGATGGAAATGGCGGCTCGTTACGCGAAGCAGCGCCGGGCGTTCGGTCAGGCGATTGCGGAATTTCAAGCGATCCAGTGGAAGCTCGCTGATATGCAGACGGAAATTGACGCGGCGCGGATGCTCGTCTGGCAGGGAGCGGCGATGCGCGACGCCGGAGTGAAAAAACTGGGCCGGTACGCGTCGGAAGCGAAACTGTACGCGAGCGAGATGGCGAATCGCGTGGTCTATCACGCGGTGCAGATTCATGGCAGCAGCGGATATTCGCGCGAATGCGAGATCGAGCGGTTGTATCGCGATGCGCGCGTGCTGACGATTTACGAGGGCACGAGCGAAATCCAGCGCATGGTGATCGCGCGGGAATTGCTGGGCGCGGGCTTCGGCCGCAGCGCCTGAAGAAGGCAGTTCATGGTGGGAGGGGCTACGTAGGGGCGACGCATGCGTCGCCCCTACCACGGCTTGATCCTGAACGACGAAGAAGGGGAAAGGGATTGGGACGCAAAAAACGAGTGCTGAGCGGAATGCGGCCGACCGGGCCGTTGCATCTGGGCCATTTTTTCGGCGCGCTGTCGAATTGGGTGAAGATGCAGGAGGAATACGACTGCTATTATTTCGTCGCGGATTGGCACGCGCTGACCACGCATTACGCGGAAGATACGCGGCTCGTTCGGCAGAATACGCGGGAAATCGTGCTGGATTGGCTTTCGGTGGGACTCGACCCGGACAAGTGCACGATGTTCGTGCAATCGTCCATTGCGGAACACGCCGAATTGCATCTGCTGCTTTCGATGATCACCCCGCTCGAATGGCTCGAGCGCGTGCCGACCTATAAAGAACTGATTTCGCAGTTGCGCGAAAAGGATTTGGGAACGTACGGATTTCTGGGCTATCCGCTGCTCCAAACGGCCGACATCGTGATGTACGACGCCGATCTCGTGCCCGTGGGCGAAGATCAGGTGCCGCACGTGGAACTCGCGCGAGAAGTTGTGCGGCGATTCAATTTCCTGTTCGGGCTCGAAGTGGACGCGGAGGCCCTGCGCGCGCCTGAAAACCTGGAGGCGGCGACCGCTGTGGTAACACAGGCGAAAATTTTCGCGACGGGTAACTCCGGGACGTGGGAACTGGCCTCGCGCGACGCGAGCGAAATCGCCTGGGGATTGCGCCGGCTCGCGGCAAACGAGGGGATCGATAATTTTCTGGAACGGAACCCGGCGCTGAAGAATTTCGTGCGCAACCGGCAGGCGCTTGCCGAGCCCGGCGCGATGCTCACTGAGACGCCGCGATTTCCCGGCACGGATGGCCGGCGGATGGCGAAAAGTTTCGGCAACGCGATCTGGCTGAAAGACGATCCGGAGACGATCCAGAAAAAAGCTCTCGGCATGATGACCGATCCGCAGCGCGTACGGCGGACGGATCCCGGAAGGCCGGAAATTTGTCCGGTGTTTGCGTATCACAAGCTGTTTTCCGAGCCGGAAAAAATCGCGTGGTCGGAAAACGGATGCCGAACGGCGGGAATCGGGTGCGTGGAATGCAAGCGAGCGATGGCCGACAGTCTGGTGAAATGGATCGCGCCTGTTCATCAGCGGCGAAAACTGCTCGAAGCGCAGCCCGAGCGCGTGAACGAAATTCTGGAAAACGGATCGAAGCAGGCGCGGAAGGTGGCGCGGCGAACGATGCGGCGCGTGCGGGACGCGATCTTTGGCCCTCCTTTGGAAATCGCCGCGACGCCGCCGGGCGCGGAAAAGCCGGCCGAGCCGCTCTGGAGCGAAAGTGACTGACGAGTCCCGGCCGCTCGGGGCATCTTCGCTGCCGTATCAGGTGCAGCTCGAGCGGTACGAAGGTCCACTCGATTTGCTGCTCGATCTGATTCGCAAGCAGCAGATAGACATTCACGATATCCCGATCTCCAAAATCACCGGCCAATACCTCGAATACCTGCACCGGATGGAACAGCTCGATATCGATATTTCCGCCGATTTTTTGTATATGGCCGCGACGCTGATTTACATCAAATCGCGGATGCTGCTGCCCACCGAGCCCGCACTCGAAGGCGAAGCGTCGGCGGAGGACCCGCGCGAGCAGTTGGTGCACCAGCTCCTGGAACACGAAAAATTCAAGAGCGCCGCGCAGATGCTCCACGAACGGCAGCAGATCGAGGACCACGTCTGGTCGAAGCCGGACCGGACCCTTTATGAAGGCGGCGAGACGGAAGGCGAACTGGTGGTTTCGCTGATCGATCTGGTGAAGGTGTTTCAGAAAGTGCTCGACCGGCGCAAGGAGCGCAAGGACATCGAGCTGGAACGGGACGAATTCACCGTTTCGCTGATGATCAAGCGCCTGCGCGAACGGCTGGCCGAAACGGATTTGCTCGAACTGGTGGATTTTTTCGAAAGCTGCCCCACGCGGCGCGCGATGATCGCCGCGTTCCTGGCCGTGCTCGAACTGGTGCGGCTGGGCGCCGTGCTCGTGGTGCAGGACGAAACCTTCGCGGAAATCGTGCTGCGCAAGCACCGCATGTTTGATGTAGTGTTTTCGGAAGAGGGAGGGGTGGGACCGCTCGCAAACCCCGACCAGGAATACCAGTGAGATGACCCAAGCGGAACTCAAAGGCGCTCTCGAAGCGATCATTTACGCGGCCGACGAGCCAGCGACGCTCGATCAACTGTCCGGCGCGACCGGCGCCGACAAGGACCAGGTGCGGGCCGCGCTGGACGAGATGATTGCCGCTTGCGCCGCGGACGAACGCGGCGTCGAGCTGCGGCGCGTGGCCCGCGGCTACAAATTTTCCACCAAGCCGCAGCATCACGAGGTGGTGCGCACGTTCATCAAGAACCTGCGTCCGCCGGTGCGGCTCAGCATGCCAGCGCTCGAAACCCTGGCGGTGATCGCGTACAAGCAGCCGATCACGCTGCCGGAAATGCAGGAAATTCGCGGCGTGAACTGCTCGGGCGTGATCCAGACGCTGCTCGATAAGAGGCTGGTGACCACGGCGGGACGCAAGCCGGTGATGGGCCGGCCGATTCTTTACCGGACGACGAAGGATTTTCTGGTGCGGTTCGGGCTCAACGACGTGGACGAGCTGCCGAGCCTGAAGGAATTCGAACAACTGGCCCGCGAAGCGTTGGGGCCGGAAGCCGGGCTCGAACTCGGGCCGGAAACAGAAGGCGAAGCCGTGCAGGGAGCAGGGCAAGAGGCCGTTGCCGAAGCACCGGAAGAAAAGGATGGTGTGGGCGACGGTTCGGTTCCGGTGGAGGCGGCGCCGGACGGCGCTCGGGCGGAAGAAGAAATGGCCGTGGCGGCTGAAGACTTCGCCGTTGAGGAGACTGCGCCTGCGGAACGGGAAGCGCGCGAAGAGAAAGCTGGCGCGGAGGGAAGCGGCTCGGAATGAAGGAACGCAGGATGTGGGCTGATGCTTGAACGGCTGCAAAAGATTATTGCTCGCGCGGGCGTCGCTTCGCGGCGGCGCGCCGAGGACTTGATCGTCGCTGGGCAAGTGGAAGTGAATGGCCAGGTGGTGACGGAATTGGGCGCCAAAGCCGACGCGGAGCGCGACTCGATTCGCGTGGCGGGACGCCGTTTGCGGTTGCCGGAACGGCGGCTGATTTTAGCGTTTCACAAACCCGACGCGTGCGTCGCGGCTTTGAGCGATCCCTCCGGCCGCGCCACGCTGCGCGACTACCTGGGCAGCATTTCCGGGCGCGTTTTCCCCGTGGGGCGCCTGGAATATCACGCGACCGGCCTCATCATCCTGACGAACGACGGCGATTTTGCGGCGCGGCTCTTTCAGGCGCTCGGGCGCGGATTGCACCAAACCTACCAGTTCAAGGTGAAAAACCGGCTCGGGCCGGCCGAGGTGGAATTGATCTCCCGGCGCATCGGGCCAATTCGCCTCTCGCGCGAAGGACCGAATCCGTGGTATGAAGTGCGGCTGGCCGGAGCGCGGCAGGATCGGCTGCGCGGGATGCTCGTCGAAATGAAGCATCCGGTGGAAAAGGTCAGGCGCACGGCGATCGGCCCGGTGGAACTCGCGGACCTCGAAACGGGACGCTGGCGCGAGATCGACGAACGGGAATTGCGGAAGCTCGAAGAGGAAGAAAAACGTTTGCCGCGGAAAACGGGCGGAACGGAACGCCGCAACCGGCGGCCCGAAGCGCGGCGCCCGAAACGACCAGGAGCGGAGAAGCCAACCGCATGACGAAACCACCTCGCATTTCGGAACCGGTGCTGCGGATTCAGCCTTACGTGCCGGGCAAACCGATCGAGGAAGTGGAACGCGAACTGGGCGTGCAGGCGATCAAGCTGGCGTCGAACGAAAATCCCCTGGGGCCTTCCCCGCGCGCCGTGGAAGCGATTCGCGCGGCGGCGGAAAACGCGCATCGCTATCCAGACGGTTCGGCGTACGTGCTGCGCCAGCACCTATCGGAAAAACTGGCAGTGCCGCCGGAGCGGCTCGTTTTCGGCGCTGGAACGAGTGAACTGATTTTGCTGGCCGCGCACGCGTATCTGACGGCCGAAGACGAGGGCCTGACGTCGGAAAGCACGTTTCCCGTCTACGCAGCGGGGATTCTGGCGACGGGCGCGCGCCTGGTGGAAACGCCGCTGGTCGAGCATGCGATCGACCTCGACGGAATCGCCGCGGCGGTGACCCGGCGGACGCGCATCATCTATTTGGCGAATCCGAATAATCCCACCGGAACGTGGTTTCCCGCCTCGGCTTTCGAATCGTTTTTGAATCGCATCCCCGACGACGTGTTGGTGGTGCTCGACGAGGCATATTTCGAATACGCCGAGCGGCCGGGCTACTCGCGTTCGCTCGAGATGGTCGCCGAGGGGCGAAATCTCCTGGTGCTGCGAACGTTTTCGAAGGTGTACGGCCTCGCCGGGCTGCGCCTGGGCTACGGGGTGGCGCGCGAGGAGATCGTTGGCGCGCTCGACCGCGTGCGCCATCCGTTCAATACCTCGGGCCTGGCGCAGGCGGGCGCGCTCGCGGCGCTCGACGACGCGGAGCACGTGCGGCGCTCGCTCGAAATGAACCGTGCCGGTCTCGAGCAACTTTCCGCCGGACTCGACGATTTGCAGGTATCTTACATTCGTTCGATTGCGAATTTCATTCTGGCTGACGTCGGCGATGGAGATGCGGTCGCTGGCGCTCTGCTGCACCTCGGCGTGGTCGTGCGCCCGATGGCTTGGATGGGCATTCCCCAGGCGATTCGGGTGACGGTGGGCACCGCCGAGGAAAACCGGAAATTCCTGGCCGCGTTGGGCGAAACGCTCGGCGCGCGGCGGGAAAAGGGCCTCGCGCAGTCATGAGGCGCGAATTCCGGAATCCCATGGGAGGTCGTTTGCGTGAATTCTGCTGAAACCGCGCTGCCCGAACGTCGGGTGGCGCTTGATCCATACATGGAAATCCTGAAACACGGGCGCGCGATTGCCGTTGTGGGGCTCTCGTCGAAACCGTTCCGGCCCAGCTGCGGCGTGGCGCAATACATGCAGTCGGCCGGCTACCAGATCATTCCGGTGAATCCGAAGGAAACCGAGGTCCTGGGCGAAAAGGCGTACGCCCGGTTGGAAGACATTCCGTTTCGCGTCGAAATCGTGAACGTTTTCCGCCGGTCGGAATTCGTTCCCGAAATCGTGCGCAGCGCCATCGCCATCGGCGCGCGCGCCATCTGGATGCAGGAGGGCGTTTTGCATCACGCTGCCGCCGAAGAGGCGCGGCAGGCCGGATTGGTGGTGGTGATGGACGCGTGCATCATGAAGGAACACGTAAAGAGGTTTCGCGTCGGCCGGCCCTGAGCGGGACCGGGACTAGAAGTTATCTCATAAACACATACAATTCATTTCGGGCTTGAGGGTTGTGCAAAACAGCGTAAATCGGGAGCATGGAACTGACCGAGGCGCAGTGGCAAGTTCTCAAGCCTTTGCTCACTCCCAAGCGACGTCCCGACGGTCGCGGTCGGCCCTGGCGCGATGCGCGAGCGGTGCTGAACGGCGTTCTCTGGATCTTGCGCACCGGTGCTCCCTGGCACGATCTGCCCGACCGTTATCCGCCTTATCAAACCTGCCACCGGCGTTTTCAGCAATGGCAGCGTGATGGCACTCTGACCCGGTTGTTGCACGCGCTGGCCGAAGACCTACGAGGGCGCGGCAAGCTCGACCTCTCGGAGACCTTCATCGATGCCAGCTTCAGTTCGGCGAAGAAAGGGGCGCTGCTGTCGGCCCGACTCGCCGAGGAAAAGGCAGTAAAATCATGGCGATCACAGACCGCCATGGTCTTCCTGTCGCCTGCAGCATCGCCAGCGCTTCGCCGCATGAAACGAAACTCGTCGAAGCGACCGTCGGGCAGCGCTTCACGCGGGCCAAGCCGGAGCGCATGATCGGCGACCGCGCTTACGACAGCGACGGATTAGATCAACAACTCCGCCGGAGACATCACATTCGCCTCATCGCTCCCCACAACCCCACTCGCCGCCGAAGAACGCAAGACGGCCGCGAATTGCGGCGGTACTGCCGCCGCTGGAAAATCGAGCGCCTGTTCGCCTGGCTGCATAACTTCCGCCGCTTGGTCACGCGGTGGGAATACCATGAGCTGAACTTCCTTGCCATGGTCCAACTCGGTTGCCTCGTTATCCTCCTGAGGCATTTATGAGATGGGTTCTAGTCCTCGGGACGAATATGAATTACCTGCTGGCTCTCATGGAAGCCTAGCTGGTAGTGGGCGAAAAAGATATTCCTTCCTAAGATGTTGCGGCGGACGCGACCTGCGAAGAACCCGATTTGGGCCTGGAAGCGGTTGCTGTGTTCCTTGACACGGATCTCCATCTCGACGTCGAACATGTAGCAGTCGATGCCGCCGCCGAGTGTACTAATGGCCTGCTGGCGGCCCACGGTAACATCCGGTATGCCCAAAGCTAGGGCGTATTCGTGACCAAAGACTGTGAGAGCTGAGCCTGAGTCCATCACCGCCACGGCACGTGCCTCATGCCCAGCGTACTTCAGGACAACTTCCACGGCCGGCATCCTGCCGAGGCCGGGAACGGCCTTGTAGTCTAGCGAAAATGGGTATTCGACAGTGGGCACGGTCAAATTAAACTGCGATGAAGTTGACTTCGTCAGGACGCGGGACGTAGTAGATGAAGGGCGAATTGACCCCGCGGGAGCGGATTGCGAGGAGTATGTCCACGAAGTCTTGGCTATGCGCGACGAGATCTGTCGCTACGATCAGCAACCACTCCCCGCGGTAGGCCTCCAGTGCAGTGGCGTTTTCGGCCAGCCACTCCATCTCTGGACTCTCTCCCGTAGCAGTTTCCCGGAACGTTTTACTTGCGGTTGCGCGCATGGACATAACCACCGCGGCTTCGGGCGAACCCTGTTCGACCTGGTCCCTGAACGTCTGCAGGAGGTCGGTGGAGGCGGGCGTCCATGCCTGCGTGGGCATGCCTTCGATATCGCCCTGGGACAAGCGGTCTGCGAGTTGGGGGTCGTTTCTGAAGTGCACTCCTGTGGCCAGTCCTCCTTTGGGCGTCCCGACGAGGCCGGCAGTTCCGAGAATCGCCTGAATAACGGACATGTTAGCTCCCTACGCAGACCTGCTGATGCTCAGGCCGACTTCGTTCATCACCCCATCAAGGTACTTTCGGCCCTCTTCCGCTAGTTTACCGTAGTCGAGGCTGTCAGCGTCTACCCGCAGTGTAAACATGATGAAAAGCCCTTCCGGGATCAAAATTGAGTGGTCGATCGCGAGTTGGGTTCTCCAACCACTGTCCGGTAGTTCCCAGTGGAAAGTGAGGCCAGTGCCGCGGTCCGTTCCCCCGACGCTCGGTGCTGACGGGCCCAGAGCCTTCAGCATCTCTTCGACGCTTTCCCCGCGAGGCCGGCCATGGGCGGCGTACGCGAACACGTGCGAGCCGAAGGCGAAGGATGGGACGGCCTCCCTCATCCACCTTTCCGAAGCGGCAATAAGTTCGGGAAAGGCTTTGAGGTCCTCTTGAGAGAAGTTGGTGACCGTGGTTTCCGTCCTGTCCAGCCGGAACCTGTGTATCTTGTTGAGTCCCAGGCTAACGGACACCACCTGATCATTGGGACTGAGCGAAGTGGACTCGTTTCGAATGTTGGCGATGGTCGCGCCGTACGGTGAAAACGCGCCATACAGGCCCTGTAGGAGGGTCTTCCCGTCACCCCATAGTCCGAGGAGCGGGCGCGTGAAGAAGCCCGTGTGCCTTAGCTGATTCTGCTCGACGGAGACTTGGATTGGCATCAGGTTTCCCTCATCGGGCCGGATTATAGCCCATCTGGCAATGTGTAGTGTGGTTCCATTTTCCCGTAAGGGTTGCCTCCTAAAGGGCTCAAGGCCGGGCGGCAATCAGAAGTGGAAGTTGTAGCGCAACGACAGGATGATTTGCCGAGGCGCGTTCCAGTGCGTGCCGCCGAAGGTGTTGCTGTTATCGAGCAGGTAGCGCGAACCGGCGATATTGATCGCCGTGACACTGAGCGACACTGCATCGGTGATCCGTTTTTCCACCGAGAAGTCGAACGTCTGGTGCGCCGGCAGGTGCGCCGGACCGTCGCCATTCAGGAAACCCGAACCGTAGGCATAATCCGCGGAAACCAGGCCGCGCCAGGGCAACACGAAAGTGAATCCCGTCGAGAGCGTATTGCGCTGGTCGTGATCGAGGTAGTAGTAGCCGCTGGGCGGCGGCGAAAAATCGGTCAGGCCGCCGGTGACCGCGCCAAAGCCCTGCGCCATCTGATTCGAGAAAGCCAGGTGCGCCTGCAACCGTCCGAAAACCTGCGGCGAACGTACGGTGGTTTCCCAGGCCTGAATGCGCGCGCCGGCGGTGGTGAGAGGAAAGAAAATATCGGAATTGCCGAGTTCGTCGTGGTCCAGGAAATTCGTGGCGCGGTTGTGGAAATGGTCGAAATCGAACGCCCAGCCATGCCACGGAATGCCGAGCCCCACTTCCCATTCTTCGTCGCGCTCGCCGCGCAGTGGTAGAAAACCGAAACCCTGTTGAAACGCGAAAGCGAGCAGCGGTCCGCCGACGGTTTCGAGCGGAGGGGGCTGGTAATAGCGGCCGTAGAAGCCGCGCAAAACCCAGTGAACGCGCGGCAGGGCGATGGCCACGCCGATGCGCGGATCGGTGGCGTTTTCGACGACGCTTCCCGAATAGTGCGTGTAGCGCAAGCCGCCGTTGAAGGTCAGCCATCGTGTGGCACGGAGCTGGTCTTGTGCGTAAATGGCGCTGACGCTGCCCCAGAGCCGCTCGCGTTGCGCGATCGTCGTTGCCGGATCGGCGTTCGCGGTGATCGAGAAAAGCGAATTATCGCGCTGGGCGAAGGATTCGAGGCCAATTTCCGCGTGGTTCCGGCCGCGCGTCACGCTCAGCGTCGCTTCACCGCCCGCGTATTGCGAGCCGCGGTCGCTTTGCGGGCTGTAGGGAAGGTCGTTCGCTCCGCCGATGTAATGGGCGCGATTGAAATGATAAAAGGGCGAAACCACGAGCATCAGGCCCGGCCCGGCCGTGTGGACCCAGGAGAAATTGACGAACGCGTCGTCTTCGGCCTGGGCGTCGCGAATGCCGGCCGCTTGCTGCTCGGGCGTATTCGGAACCTGGAAATAGTCCTGGCGCAGGGAACTGACCAGGCGAAGCTGATCGTTGGGTGTGGCGTTGAAAATCAGCGAAGTGAATCCGCCGTAGCCGTTTTCGGCGTCGTGAATCACCTGCGCCACGGGCGGATCGAGCCCGAAATCGGAGCGGTTGCCGTTGAGGCTCGCGTACCAGGCGAAGCGGTCGGTGTGGCTGCCGAAGCTCAAGTAATCGTTCGTCTGGTTCAGGCTGCCGTAGCTCGTGACGAATTCGCCGAAACGGTTTCCTTCGAAGCCGGTGCGCGGCACCACGTTGAAGATGCCGTAGGTCCGGTTGCCGTAAGCCGCCGAGTAGCCGCCGCGCTGCACTTCGAGGTAATCCACGTCGAGCGGATCGAATTGCGGACCGATGTTGCTGCCGATATTCGTATTGGGCACCGGCACGCCATCCACTTGCCAGGAAACCTGATGCCCGCCGCGGATGTGGAGCATGTCGTGAACGATGTAAGCGCCGGGAACGTAGTCGGTGATCATCGCGAGGCTGTTGGTGCGAAACGCCCCGGGTGTGTTCTGGATCTGGCGCCCGCTGAGGAGGGTTTCCGTGGTGCTCGATTGCGGATTGATCGGCGCCGGCGCGGCGGAAACGGTCACCGTTTGCCGCGCGGTTTTGACCGCCAATTCGAAATGCAGAATCGGTACGCCGCCGGATTCGACGGTTACTTGCGCGGTGACCGTGGCGAATCCCGGGTGTGAAATCCGCAGCGTATAGCGGCCCAGCGGAACGGCTACGAACGAGAATTCGCCAAACCGGTTGCTCAGCGCCGATTTTTCCCACTGGGAATCGCGCGCAGACAAAACGATTTTCGCTCCGGCGATCGGCAGATGCTGCGAATCGTGCACCACGCCTCGCACGCTGCCGAAAATCGTCGCCCAGGCCGGAGTGGCGAGACACACGAAAACGCACACGCACACAACTCTGGCCCACTTGCCCAACGAACCCTCCTCCTTGCGGTTTTGCCAATCGCAGTTGGGGCGATCAGCCGCGAGGAGGGTGAAACGGGGAGGGTTTGGAACCGGGAAGGGCGGCGAGCGCCACAATCGGCGCGGCCGGCGCGCTCCGCTGGATCATCGGCCGGGGAACGGCGGCGGGGAGAATCATCTGCGTGAGCGGGATGAGCGCCGCGAGAGCCGGGTAGCGCATGCAGTTGCAGGAAAGCGACAGGCTGGCGCCCTGGCAACCGTGCTGTTGCATCCGCTGCATCATCGGGCACTGCGCCCTGCACTCAGCCATCGTGCAATAGGGCGCCGCGCACGCGCACGTCCACGCGTCGGCGAAAAGGGCCATGGGAGCGACGAGCAGGGAGATGACGACCAGGATCGCCTTCAACCGGCGCATAGCCAAACACTTTACCACCCGGTTGCTCCATTTGCGGAATCTTTGCACCCGGCTCCAATGCTGCGGCGCGCACTACCCGCTGCGGGCAGCTCGCCACTGCCGCCAGCGGCGGTAATACACAGCCGCGTTCGCAAGGAGTGCGATTCCCGCGCCGACGATCAGGACGATCGGCTGGACGTTGGGATAGACGGTCGCGTCGAGATAATGCAGCAGGAACGGTCCGTTGTACGGCATTCGGCCCGCCTGCACTTCAAACCAGTTCTCCGCCAGCGTCAGCGGACAGGGCCACGGAGCGACTTCGATCACCAAGCCGTAAACGGCGCAAATGGCGTGAAGGAAGGCGAGCCGCGGCCGGCGCCGGGTGAACGCCGCGCCAAAAAGCACCCAGAAAATAAAAGCGAGATGCAGCACGAGAACGGTGACGGCGAGCGCGAGTGCGAGTTGTGGCCAGGAAGGCATCATGTGGCGGGCCGGCGGCGTTTCGGCTCCTCCTCGACCGTCGCACTCGCGCTTACTGCGCCCGGGGCGCTACCGGAACAGCGCGGGATTGATGGCGTCGGCCATGGCTTTGTAGCCCACATCATTGGGATGCAAATGGTCGCCGCTGTCGTACGCGGACAGGAAACGACGCGGGTGCTTGGGATCGCGGACGGCGGCGGCGAAATCCACCACGCCGTCGAAGGCGCCGCTGGTCCGGATCCAATGATTGATGGCTTCGCGCTTGGCTTCGCCCTCCTTGCTGTAATAGAGCGAGCCCTTGTAGGGCGTCAGCGTCGCGCCGATGACGCGAATGCCGTGCGCGTGCGCGCGTTCGATCATCTGGCGCAGGCCGCCGATCAGTTGCTGCGCGGTGACTTCCTGATGCGGCACTTTGTACTTGCGCGGCTCGTGCGGAAAGCCAAGGTCGTTGATCCCTTCGAGAATGACGACGTATTTCACGCCGTCGTGGGCCAGAACGTCGCGATCGAAACGGGCGAGCGCGTCCGGACCGTAGACGTCGTGCAGGATGCGATTGCCGGAAATCCCGGCGTTGACCACGGCCAGATGCGCCGTCGCGGGATTGGTCTGGAAGCGCGCCGCGAGCTGCGCGGGCCAGCTGCCGTTGGCGCCAAGTTTCGAATTGTAGCCATCGGTGATGGAATCGCCGAAGCCGACGATCGCGGCGGCGTCGGGCGCCGCTTCGACATCCACCGCGGAAAGCCAATACCAGGTGGCGTTGGTGCGGGTGGGCGTAATGCCTACAGACGAGGTGAAATTTCCCGGGCGAGAAATATAGGTCGTTTCGAGCGCGACGGTGTGCTCGGTGCTCGGAATCACGGGGCCGGGAACGTAAATGCTGATGGAGAGATCGGCGAGCGGCGGTGCGGTGAGCGAAACCGGATCGCTGAGCATCGGCGCGCCCGGCGGAATCGTGACCGAAGGCGAACCGTTGAAGGTGAGCGTGCGGTCGGAGCCGGGAACGATGGACGAGCCTTTCGCCTGGATCGCCAGATGCGCCGCGCCAATCACCAGCGAATGCCTGCCGAAAGCGTTTGAGAGTTCCACACGGAAACGGTTTCCGCCGATGCTGGTGTGAACGATCATCCGAACCGTCTGGTTGCGCAGCGTCAATTTCGGCAGTCCGCGCAGCGGCGCGGTGATCCAGGTCGCGACCCAATGCTCGCCGTTCGGATTTTGCGCCGCGGCCGCGCGAGCCGGCATGGACTGTGTGGCCAGGATCAACGCCAGACCCAGCGCCAGCACCATCCCTCGAACGCACTTCTTCATGGTTCCCCCTCCGTTTGTTCCGCGCGCAACCATCCTGGATTCGCCGGAGACGCGCGGGCAGCCCTGATGATACTCTTTCGGCGCGAAATTGTTCGAGACCATGACCGCAATGAACGCACAAACGCCAAATTTACAGGAGGCGCGCCGCGGCCCCGCCGGCCGCCTGGAGCGCTATTTCCGTTTCGCCGAACACGGCGCCGATTTCCGCCGCGAAGCCGCTGGGGGCGTCACCACCTTCCTCACCATGGCCTACATCGTCGTGGTGAATCCCGCGATTTTGCACGCCGCGGGAATGCCCGCCGGCGCTTCGATGACCGCGACGGTGGTGACCGCTGTTTTCGGCACGGTGGTGATGGGCCTCTACGCGAATCGGCCGTTTGCCATCGCGCCGTACATGGGCGAAAACGCCTTCCTCGCGTACACCGTGGTCGGAGTGCTCGGCTACAAATGGCAGGAGGCGCTCGCGGCGGCGCTGCTGGGCGGAATCCTGTTTTTGCTCCTCACGATTTTCCGGCTGCGGGCGTGGCTGGTGCGCGCGGTGCCGGAAGCGCTGCGCTACAGCTTTGCCGCGGGAATCGGGCTGTTCCTCGCGTTCATCGGCCTCAACGAGAGCGGGATCGTGGCGCTCGGGGAGCCCGGCGCGCCGGTGAAAGCCGGCGTGCTCACGTCTGGGCCGGTGCTGCTGGCAATTGGCGGATTGTTGCTCCTGGCCCTGCTGATGATTCGAAAATTTCCCGGCGCCATTTTGGTCGGAATGCTCGCGACGACGGCCGTGGGCATGGTCCTGGGCCTCGTCCCGTTGCCGCACGGATGGGTGAGCCGGCCGCCGAGCCTCGCGCCGGTATTTTTTCATCTGGATTTTCATCGCGCGTTTTCGTGGGGATTTTTTCCGGTCGTGCTGACGATCTTCGTGATGGCGTTCGTGGATACGATGGGAACGCTGATCGGCGTTTCCGCTCGCGCGGGATTTCTCGACGAGCGCGGCGAGCTGCCGCAAATCGAGCGCCCCATGCTGGCCGACGCGCTTTCCACCGTCTTTGCCCCGCTCGTGGGCACGACGACGGCAGGAGCATTCATAGAATCTGCGACGGGAGTAGAAGCGGGAGGCAGAACCGGATTCACGGCGATCGTCACGGCGCTCTGTTTTCTGCTGACGCTCTTTTTCGCGCCGGTGGTGGAAGCGATTCCGCCGCAGGCCTACGGTCCGGCGCTCGTTATTGTCGGCCTCTTGATGCTCGCGCCGATCACGCGCTTGCGCCTGGACGATTTGACGGAAGCGATTCCGGCGTTTGCGGTGATCGCCTTGATGAGTTTCACCTACAACATCGGAATCGGAATCACCGCCGGCCTCGCGCTCTATCCCTTTTGCAAGCTCGTCGCGGGGCGGGGCAGGGAAGTTCCGGGTGGCTTGTGGGCGCTCGCCGCGCTATCTCTGCTGTTCTTTATTTTCTATCCCTACCACTGAAGGCTGTGCCCGTAGCCGAACAGTGCCGGGCTTAAGCCAGGCGCCACAGGAACGTACTCGGGCGGCCAGCACAGGCCGGGCACGCCGACTTCCAGAGACGCTACCTACGCGCCCCGTACTCCCAGATGCGAAGTGCGGCGAAGGCCGCTGCGATTGTCAGGCAAGCGACAGCGCACGCCAGGGCAATCTCGTACAAAAGGCTGCATGGATAGAGCCGTTTGTACTCCTTGGGTAGCCTTTGCCACTCCCCGAAGTAAAGCGTATGCGGAATTCTGCGATTTGACGGCAGCTCCCGATTCACCCTAAAGAGCATACAGTGAAAAAGGCCAAAAGCGGGAAGGTAGGACGCCGTGAAACCGACCAGAAGCGCCTTTTCGTACGGATTCATCGCCGGCGATTTTACTACGCTTTTCGAGCTGTACCGCTGGAGGTTTGTGAGGCTCAGGGCAGCGGAAAAACTTTCAGAATTTGCAGGCCGGGTTCGGTGACGCCGACCCAATGGCCGTCGGGCGAGATGTGGAAATCGTGATAGATGAGGCCGTGGAGAACGTCCTGGAATTGGCCGCTGGGCAGCGAGATCCAGACCAGTTGATTCGTCTGACCGTTTGGCCCGCGCTTCAGAAGTAGGTGCGTGCCATCCGGCGCCCATTCGTAGCGGCCGAACGGCGCCTTGATATCGAGCGGCTTTTCCGAATTGGCAACGGAGCGGATTTCGATGGTGTCGCCATCGCGGAAATAGGCGACCTGGGTGGCGTCGGGCGAAACGGTGAGATGGCCGGCGAAACCGGCGAGCGTGGCAAGCGTGCGCTCGGTTTTGTTGATGAGGTCGATCCAGACGAGGCGAATGGTGCCGGAAAGATCCGGATTTCGCTCGATCGCCGCGCCAACGTTGTGCGCGGGATTCCAGGCGACGGCGGCGTAATAGTGGTCGTGAAGAATCGGGCCGCCTGTACCGCCCAGGGGACGCACGTAGGCGATCTGATAAAGCAAGCTGCCCTTGGGCTGCGTCATGTAGACGACGGTTTCGCCGTCGGAAAGCCAAGCCGCGTTCGTCGCGCCGAAAATCGCGCTGTTTGCAGGCTTGGTTCCCGCAATATCGATTTCCTTCCCTTCGCCGGTCATCAAATCCGTGAGTTCGGCCGTGCGTACGTTGCCGGCTTCCGAATCGCGGTCGCGCGGAAGGAACGTGCGCGTGGCCATCTGCACCGTCATGTGCTGATTGTCGGGAGCGATGCGAATCGCCTGAATCTGGAAACTGACGGGAACGCGGCCTTTCACCAGCTTTCTCCCGTCCACCAGCCGTTTTTTGTGCCCGTTGAGCGTCACTTGCCAGATGCTGTCGTGCTCGACGAGCGAGCGTTTGTTCCGGGCGATTTTTTCCTCGGAAACGCGCCGCGCGGCGTAGACGATCCGTTGGCCGTCGGGCGAAAACGCGAAAACGGTGCAATCGTCCGTGACGGTCAGCTTGGCCTGTTGCGCGAGCACGGGACCCGCGGCGAGGAACGCCAGTGCAATGAGCGCGCTGAGCGCGACTCCGGCTGAGGGGCTTGCGCGAAGGATGGTCCGAAGAACGCTCCCGCGCGTCTGTTGCGCGCCGTACGACGTTTGATTCCTGCGTTTCATGGTTTCTCCCGAAGCTTCGCGCGGCGCCGCATCCATTCCTCGATGCGTTTCCGCAGTTCCGCTTCGTAACCTTCCGCCGTCGGCTGGTAATAACGCCGTCCTTCGAGTGACGGCGGCAGGCACGTCATTCCCGTGGTTTTTTCCTCGTAATCGTGGGCGTATTCGTAGCCGCGCCCGTATCCCGCTTCTTTCATCAAGTCCGTCACCGGATTGCGCAGGTGCATCGGCACCGGCTCGGCTTCGGTTTCGGCCAGGTCGCGGCGCACGACGCCGTAAGCGGAGTAGACGGCGTTCGATTTCGGTGCGAGCGCCAGGTAAATTGCAGCCTCAGCCAGCGCCAGATGGCCCTCGGGCGAGCCGAGAAAATCGGCCGCTTGCATCGCAGCGATCGTTACTTCAAGCGCGTGTGGATCGGCGAGGCCGATATCCTCGCTCGCCATGCGAACAAGGCGCCGCGCGACGTACATCAGGTCTTCGCCCGATTCGAGCATCCGCGTGATCCAGTAGAGCGCGGCGTCGGGATCGGAATTCCGCACCGATTTGTGGAGCGCGGAAATCAGGTTGAAATGCTCTTCGCCGGCTTTGTCGTAGCGCAGCAGCTTGCGCTGCAGAACGTCTTCGAGCAGTGCGAGCGTCAACACGCGGCGACCCGCGGCATCTGGCCGCGAGCCGAGAACGGCGGCTTCGAGCGAGTTGTACGCTGCGCGGGCGTCGCCATTGGCGTAAAGCGCGATTCGCCGCAGCACGTCGTCGCTCGCCACAATCTCGCCGTATTCCGTGCGATCTGCCAGGCCGCGTTCGGGATCGGCCAGCGCGCGGCGCAGCAGGGCGACGACCTGCCCCTCGTCGAGCGCGCGGAGCATGTAGACCTTGGTCCGGGAAAGCAGCGGACCGATCACCTCGAACGAGGGATTTTCGGTGGTCGCGCCGATCATCACGATGCTTCCGCGCTCGACCCAGGGAAGGAAAGCGTCCTGCTGGGCTTTGTTGAAACGGTGCACCTCATCAACGAAGACGATCGTGCGCCGGCCCATTTCCCGCATGCGGTCGGCGCGTTCCATCACTTTGCGGATTTCGGCGATGCCCGAAAGCACGGCGCTGAACGGCAGAAATTCGGATTTCGTGATGTGGGCGATGATTTGCGCGAGCGTGGTTTTGCCGCAGCCGGGAGGGCCCCACAAAATCATCGAACTGACTTCGTCCCGCTCGATCTGCACGCGCAGCGGCTTGCCCGGCCCGAGCAGATGTTCCTGGCCGATGAATTCGTCGAGCGTGCGGGGGCGCATCCGCTCGGCCAGCGGTACGGACTGCTTCTGCCGCGTGGGTGCGGTGGGGAAGAGGCTCATCGGGCGTTGTCCCTTCCGGCGGCGAAAGCCGAGCGCTGGCGCGCGGCTTCGTAGAGCAACACCGACGCGGCAACGGCCGCGTTGAGCGATTCGACGGGAGCCGATAGCGGGATGCGAACCGCCGTTTCCGCCGAGCGCAGCACGGAATCGGGCAATCCATGCGCTTCGCTGCCCACGAGCAGCGCCACGGGCTCGCGCCAATCGAGATTTTGCGGTTCGAGCAGCGGCGCCGCTCCGTGAACGGAAGCCGCAGCCGTCGCAACCAGCCTGACGCCGGCCACGCGCAGCTGCGCCATCAGAATCGGCGCCTGCGCCCGCGGCACGATCGGCATGCGAAAGACGGAGCCTGCCGACGCCCGCATCGCTTTCGGTCCGTAAGGGCTCGCGCTTTCCGCCGCGGCTACCACGCCCGTCGCCCCAAACGCTTCGGCCGAGCGAACGATCGTGCCGACGTTGCCCGGATCCTGCACTCCAACGAGCACGACAATCAGCGCCACGCCGCGCACCAGATCGTCAAACGCATATTCGCGCAGGCGAACGAGCACGGCGATACCCTGCGGCGCTTCGGTCGCGGCGATTTGCGCGAACAGACGGTCGGTGGTGCGGAAAACGCGCGGCTTCGAGCTCGCTGGCGCGGAAGGCAAAGCCGCCAGACCGAGCCCGGCGAGATGCTTTTCGCCCGAGGGACTCGCGAGAATGGCTTCGATTTCGACGCCCGACCGCAGCGCTTCTTCCACCAGGTGCGGGCCCTCGATTCCATAGAGATTCCGTTCGCCGGAATCGCCGGCGAGCGCGGCGCGGAAGCGTTTCAGCCAGCGATTTTCCTTGCTGGTCAGCAGCGCATCGCCGGAATCAGGAGCTTCGGGCCGTGCGCGAGAGCCGGCGCTGGCGCGATTGGCGGGCATCGCAAAAAGCGTAACAAAGGGGCGAAGGGCAGTAAAGACGCGCCCGGAAGCGCTCGGCCGCGGACGGAGAGCAGTGCGAAGCGCGTGCGGGGCGATTTTCGTTGACAACCCGCGCCACGAAGGCTAGATTTCTGCGCCACAGGAGGCCGCCAGGCGGCAATTCCTGGGGAGAACCCCTGGAGACAATCGGTTCGCAAGGGAGGCGTGGGGATGGGCGCTACAACTGTACCTGCTGGGCGTGGAAGTCGCTTTGGGGCCAAGCATACGCTATTTATCGTCTTTGGCCTGTTGATGCTTGTGGTGTGGTTCACGCGCGATCACCTTCTGCTCGATCCTCATTCGTGGCTGCGGGAACGCTACGCGCCCGTTTGGTGGATCGTGATGCTGCACGGCGTTCCGGGCGCGACCGCCCTTTTCCTGGGGATTTTTCAGTTTTCGAGCCGGCTGCGGCAGCGGTACCCGAAAGTGCATCGGGTGATGGGTCGAATCTACGTCGGCTGCGTGGCCGTTGCTGCGCCTGTCGCGATCGTGGTTGCGATCAAGCTGCCGATACCGACGCTGCTGCCGGCTTCCATCATTCAGGCTGCGGGATGGCTTCTGGCGACGGGGACCGCGCTGTATTGCATACGTACCGGCAGGATTCAGCAGCATCGGGAGTGGATGATGCGCGGGTACCCCTTCGCGATGGTTTTCGTCTTCGTGCGAGCAATCGATGCGATTCCCGCCGTCGCCCAGATGGGTCTGCTTGGCTTGGAAGCGTCAGTCTGGGGCTGCATCGCGGTCGCTAGCCTCCTGCCGTCATTCGTGATTGAGTGGCAGAAACTGGCCGCGGTGGGGCGCGGCGCGAGGCAGATGGCGGCGCCGCGGGCCTGACGGCAAGCGACAGCCCGGCCATTCGTGCTCTGCTCGGTTGCGCGCGGGCGAGGGGTGTGGTAAGTTTCGGCCCTTGCGCTACGTGCGCGCGAGCTCAACTTGCCTGCCGAGATTCTGAAAGTTTCCCTAGACCGCCCGGAACCCCACGTTCTCGAATACGCCGCCAGTCTGATTCGGCGCGGGGAAGTGGTAGGCATTCCCACCGACACGCTCTACGGCCTCGCCGCGGATCCTTTCAACCTGGCGGCGATCGAGCGCGTCTTCCGGATCAAAGGCCGGGTAGAAACGAAAGCGCTGCCGATTTTGATTGATTCCATCGCTTCGGCCGCGATTTTGGCGCGCGCCCTGCCCGAAGCGTTTCACCGCCTCGCGAAAGCGTTCTGGCCGGGCGGCCTTACGCTCATCGTCGAGGCTTCCGATCGCCTCCCGCTGAAAGTGACGGGGAATACCGGCCGCGTTGCGCTCCGCTGGCCGAATTGTGCTGTGGTCACGGAGCTGCTCGAAAAGGTGCAGGGACCGGTCACCGGCACGAGCGCCAACCTTTCCGGTTTTCCTCCCTGTTCGAGCGCACAACAAGTGGCCAAGCAATTGGGCGAACGCTTGCCGCTGATTCTGGACGCCGGCGAAACCGGCAGGACCATCCCTTCGACCATTGTCGACGTGGGCGGCGAGGATTGGCGCATCGTCCGCGAAGGCGCCATCCCCGAAGCGGAGATTCTCCGAGCCTTGGCCTAACGTTCGCGCGGCCCATACCGGCCCTGCGGAGCGGTCAGGCGCACTGCGCTGGAAATCCTCTTTACTTTCGCCTTATCTTCGCCTATATTCCTGGCACTGTGTTTATCCCCGAAGGAAAGGCGAGGATGGCGACCATGGACCACAAGGAATTCTTCTTGAAGTATTGGGAAAAAGAGGCGACGGCGACGCGCAAAGTGATTGGCAGGATTCCGCACGAAAAATCGGATTACCGGCCCGATCCCAAAGCGCGAACGGCGCGGGAAATCGCGTGGCTGATCGTGCACGAGGAAGCGGCGCTGGTGGATGGGCTCGAAAAAAGCGCGTTTGAATGGGTGGAAGTTCCGACGCCGGCGAATATGCAGGATATCGTGGCCGAATACGACCGCCGGCACAACGCGCTGACGGCTCGGTTGCACGCGATCCCCGCGCCGAAATTCGAGGAAACAATGCCGTTCCTTTTCGGCGGCCAGGAAGTGATGCGCGAAACCGGCTACGACATGGCGTGGGGATTCCTGCTCGATCAGATCCATCATCGCGGCCAGCTTTCGACATACCTTCGGCCGATGGGCGCGAAAGTGCCTTCGATTTACGGCCCCAGCGCCGACGAAGCGATGTAATCCGGGTCGCCGGTCATGCTCACGGCCTTACGCAGCGGGCCACTTTGGCAGTGGCACAGGCACTCCTGCCTGTGCGCCGCTCGAACACCCGCTAATTCATGGACATCCACTACGCTGTCCTACATCGAGACTGAACGACAGGCCAAAGTGGCCACCACCCGTCCTTCGCTTGGCGCGTTTTCCTCTGCTCGGCGTGATAGCATGCGGCCGTGGTCTATAGCATCGAAACGAGGCGCGAAGCGGACGGGCGCTGGATCGCCGAGGTTCTGGAACTTCCGGGTGTAATAGCTTACGGAAGCGCGGAAAAAGGAGCCATTGCTGCGGCTGAGGCGCTGGCGCTGCACGCGCGCTGCGCTATGAAGCCACCGGGTAACTGAAATCCACCGGAGATTGCTGCGCGGGTTCGGGGTGGTGGGCGCGCTCGTAGGAGGAAATTTCGGTGTCGTGTTCGAGAGTCAATCCGATCTCGTCGAGTCCCTTTAGCAGCGCCTGCTTGCGGAAATCGTCAATTTCGAATTTCAGTTCCAGCCCCTCGTTGTCGCGAATCGTTTGATTCGGCAAATCCACGTCTAACTGGTAGCCGGGCGTGGCCTGCGCGCGGCGAAAGAGTTCATCCACCTGGTCTTCGGGCAGCGTAATCGCCAGGATGCCGTTCATCGCGCAATTCTTGAAGAAAATATCGGCGAAGCTCGGCCCGATCACGGCGCGAAAGCCGTAATCGGCCACGGCCCAGGCGGCGTGTTCGCGGCTGGAGCCGCAGCCAAAATTCCGGCGTGTGAGCAGAATCGAAGCGCCCTGGTAACGCGGCTCGTTCAGAATGAATTCGGGATTCGGCTCTTCGCCCGGCAGGTATCGCCAGTCGTAAAAGAGGATGCGGCCGTAGCCTTCCTTCGTCTGGGATTTCAGGAACTGCTTCGGAACCATCTGGTCGGTGTCAACGTCCACGCGATCGAAAGGGAGTGCCTTGCCGGTGTGACGAGTGAAGGGTTGCATCGTTTTTCGAGACCTCGTGTAAATTCCCGCGGCCGTTTCCGGGCAACTGGCAGAAGCGGCAATTCGCCTGTCGAAAGCAGATTCCTCGTCACTCCGTTCCTCGGAATGACAGCTTTGGAGAGGCGACTGTTACTCCAGCTCGACGCCCATCTGGCGCACGTCAACGAAGTGGCCGGCGATGGCGGCGGCCGCCGCGGTGATCGGGCTCACCAGATGGGTTCGGCCGCCCTTGCCCTGGCGGCCTTCGAAATTTCGATTCGAAGTGCTGGCGCAGCGCATGCCGCTGGGCAGCACATCGTCGTTCATGCCGATGCACATCGAGCAGCCGGCGTCGCGCCATTCGAAACCGGCGTCGCGGAAAATCTTGTCTAGGCCTTCGCTTTCCGCCTGCGTTTTCACCACGCGCGAGCCAGGAACGGCCAGCGCAAGCTTCACCGTAGGCGCTACGTGTTTCCCGGCAATGATCTTGCTGGCGGCGCGCAGGTCTTCGATGCGCGAATTCGTGCAGGAACCGATAAAAACGTAATCCACGGGAATATCGGTGATCGCCGTTCCCGGTTTCAGATCCATGTACTCGAGTGCGCTTCCAACGGCCTGCCTTGCGCCCGGATCGGCGAACGAATCGGGCGAGGGAACGTGGCCGGTCACGTCTGTCACCATGCCCGGATTCGTGCCCCAGGTAACTTGCGGCGCGATTTTATCGCCGTCGAGCTCGACCGATTTGGCGTACAGTGCGCCGGGATCGGTGGCCAGGCTCTTCCAGAAATCCACTGCGACATGGAAATCCTTGCCGCGTGGAACGAACGGGCGGCCCTCCATGTAGGCAAAGGTCGTTTCGTCCGGCGCAACCATCCCCGCGCGGGCTCCGGCTTCGATGGACATATTGCAGACGGTCATTCTTCCTTCCATCGAAAGCCCGCGAATCACCGACCCGGTGTATTCGAGAACGTGGCCGACGCCAGCCGAGATGCCGATTTTCCCGATGATGGCCAGAATGACGTCTTTGGCGGTAACGCCGCGCTGGCGCTTGCCGGTGACTTCGATCCGCATCGGCTTCGAGCGGTATTCGCGCAAGCACTGCGTCGCCAATACGTGTTCGACGGCGCTCGTGCCGATGCCGAACGCGAGCGAGCCGAACGCGCCGTTGGTGGATGTGTGGCTATCGCCGCAGACGATCGTGAAGCCGGGCTGCGTCAGGCCGAGTTCCGGCCCGATGATGTGCACGATGCCCTGATTGCGGCTATGCATGTCGAACAGGCGCACGCCGGTTTCGCGGCAATTCCGCGCCAGCGCTTCGAACTGGCCGCGGGCGTCGGCGTCGAGAACCGGCAGGTCGCGATTGCGCGTCGAAACCGAATGGTCCATTACGGCAAAGGTCAGATCCGGGCGGCGAACGCGCCGGCCGGCCGATTTCAGCCCGGCGAAGGCTTGCGGCGAAGTGCCTTCATGAATGTAGTGCCGGTCAATATAGAGCAGGCAGGGCTTGCCCGGCTCCTCGGTGACAACGTGGTGGTCCCAAATTTTATCGTAGAGTGTGCGGGGCGGCATGATGGTTTCCGGTGGGGATTCTAGCAAAAGAGAAGGGAAGAGGGAAAACGGGAGTTGGAAGTCGAACTCTGCGGTCCGCCGTGCCAAACCGAGCCGACTGGCAAACCCCATCGTCTATGGTGATGCAGCCAGCTACGGCGAAACCAGGGTCGGTACCCTTCCGCCAACAAAGGCAGTATTTTGTTGACGAAGCGACCGAACGGCCGATGCTATAATAACGCGGTTCGCCGCTGGTGATGGGGAGTTCGGGGTCGCGGCGGCCCCGTTCGTGCCGCTTCGCGCACACTCACCGGCCGGGCAGGGAGCCGAAAAATGGGCGCAGTGATGCGTGATGTGGGGGACTGGGCGCGCCGGCGCAAGGTGTTTGCCGGGTTGTTCTTCCTGCTGACCCTGGGGCTGGGAATCCTGATCGGTTCTGTGATTTCCGGCCGAGTCGCGCCCAATCGGCCGAACGCGACCGACGCGGCCGTACTCTCGGTGCCAAGCCCGGTTCAGCTCTCGAGCGCCTTCACCACCATCGTCCACCGCGTCGAGCCTGCCGTCGTCAATATTTCCACCACGCAACTCATCGAAAATCCCATGGCTCACGCGCGGCCCGGCGAGCCGGGCGAACCCAGCGACCCTTTTGGCGACTTCTTCCACCGTTTCTTCTCCGATCCGAACATGCCGGAAGCCGATCGCAGCCTGGGCTCCGGCGTGATTCTGGATCCGCGCGGTTACATTCTGACGAACGAGCATGTGATTGACGGCGCATCGCGCATCGACGTGAGGCTCAGCGGCGATCCGAACCAATACGTCGCGCGCCTGGTGGGTGTAGACGGCGAAACGGATCTGGCGGTGATCAAAATCGACGCCGGGCATCCGCTCCCGGTGGCCCGCATGGGGAATTCGAGCGCGGTTTCGGTGGGCGATTGGGTGCTCGCTTTCGGCAGCCCGTTCATGCTGCAAGGGACGGTGACCGCGGGCATCGTGAGCGCCAAGGACCGGGACCGGATCGGGATGCCGCTCCAGCATTTCATCCAGACCGACGCGCCGATCAACCCGGGAAATTCCGGCGGACCGCTGGTGAATATGGCCGGGCAAGTGATCGGAATCGACACCGCGATTTACACCAGCCAGCAGGGATTCGAGGGCGTAGGTTTCGCGCTCCCGTCGAACACCGCGATCGGCGTTTACAACCAGCTCGTCGCGCAGGGCCACGTGACGCGCGGCTCGATCGGTGTTTCGTTCGCGCGCGGCCGCGAAAATCCGATCGCGCTCAAGGAACTTGGGGCCAGCTACGGCGTAATTCTCGAAAGCGTCGAGCCGAATAGCCCCGCCGCGCTCGCGGGCATGCGCGCCGGCGACGTGATCGTATCGGTGAACGGCCAGCCGGTACGCAACGGCGACGACCTGGTGAGTCCCATTCTGGCCACGCCGATCGGGCAATCGGTGGAAGTCGGCTACATTCGGGATGGGAGGCGCTACACCACGCCGGTGCTCGTGGCGAATCGCGATAAATTGTTTCCGCAGCTCGCGGGTGCTTCCGATTCAGGCCCGAGCTCTTCGCCGGCCCGGAAGCACGGCATCGGGCTCACGCTCGATCAGCTTACGCCGGAATTGGCGGCGAAGCTGCATCTGGGCAGCCTGACCCGTGGCGTGATCGTGCGCGCGGTCGAGCCGGCCAGCTTCGCCGACGACATCGGCTTTACCCGCGGTGAAGTGATTGTGGAAGTGAATCACGTGCCGGTGTACACTGTCTCGGATTTCGAGCGCGTGCTGGCGAATTTGCGGCCGGGCCAGGATGTCTTGTTCAAGGTGGAAGGGCCGCGGTCCTCGCAGACCAATCAGAATCTGACGCTGTTTTTGGCTGGCGTCATGCCGGAGGAACGATGACGGGAACCAGGCGTTTGGTGACGAGCGTTCTGCCCGCCCTGGTGGCGGGACTTTTGCTGGCCGTGCCGGGGATGGCGGCCACGAACGTGCACAAGGTCAAGCACGCCGTGGCTCCGCGACCTCCTTTGCACGGCGTCCCGAACCGGCGCGCCAGCCGCCATTACGTTCGCCGCGGCTTCACGCACCGCGTTCCGAATCGCCGAGCCAAACCGCTGAGCCGTCGCAAATCTCCGTTCCGCAGCTCGAAGCATCCGATGAGCCGCGCGCGGCGTCATCCAATCCGTCAGGCGCGCCTGTATCGCCGTCCTGTTTACCGCCGTCCCGTGTATCGCCGCTACTACCGCCGTCCGGTGCGTTACCGCTACGGCCCCAGTTCCGACCGCATCAATCAGATTCAGCGCGCCCTTGCGCGTTCGGGTTTCTATCAGGGCGATCCCACAGGGCGCTGGGATGAAAACACGGTCCAGGCGATGAAGAATTTCCAGCAGGCGCAGGGACTGCCTCCGACCGGAAAAATCGACGCGCCCAGCCTGCAGATGCTCGGCCTCGGATCGGCGGTCGCGGGGCTCGCGCCGCCGCGTCCTTTGATTGGGTCGGATCCCGCCGATAGTTCGAGCAAGGAAAGCAAAGCGGGCTCCGGCGTTACACGCTGAGCTGAACCTTACGCGTGCCGCGGTGCGTTCTTCGCGCCGCGTTGACCGCCTCCCCATCGAATGCTAGATTGAACGCGACGTGCGATTTTCGCGCGCTTGCGCGCTGTTCTGCACGCTGCGCGGCGCTGCCCGATGGCTGCTTACGCGCCGGGAGCGCAACTCAAGGGAGGCGACATGGCCACCGCAGTTTCCCCGAAAACCTACCGGAATTTCATCAACGGCGAATGGGTCGAGCCGAAAAACGGAAAAACCACGGAGAATCGCAACCCGGCGAATCAGGACGAACTCGTCGGCCTGTTTGCCGCCGGAGACCAACGTGACGTCGAAGCCGCGGTCGAAGCCGCTAGCCAGGCGTTTCGTTCCTGGCGCCGCGTGCCCGCGCCCAAGCGCGCTGAAATTCTTTTCCGCGCTGCCCAGCTCCTCGTGGCGCGCAAGGAAGAGATGGCGCGCGACATGACGCGCGAAATGGGCAAAGTGCTCGCCGAAACGAAGGGCGACGTCCAGGAAGCCATCGACATGACGTATTACATGGCCGGCGAAGGACGCCGCCAGTTCGGCCAAACCACCCCTTCCGAACTCCAGAACAAATTCGCGATGACCGTGCGCGAGCCGGTGGGCGTT
This sequence comes from Acidobacteriota bacterium, assembly GCA_021818865.1. GTDB lineage: Bacteria > Acidobacteriota > Terriglobia > Acidiferrales > UBA7541 > JAKASX01. The sequence goes on along the minus strand of JAKASX010000027.1, from coordinate 9,462 downwards.
TGCGGCCTCATAACGCCGTGGAATTTCCCAATGGCGATTCCATCGTGGAAGATGATGCCGGCGCTCGCGCTCGGCAATACGGTGGTCATCAAGCCGGCGACGGATACGCCGCTTTCCGTTTGCCATCTGGTGGAAGTGCTGACCGAAGCGGGCATTCCTCCCGGCGTGGTGAACATCGTGATGGGGCATGGCGGCGAGGTGGGCACGCCGCTTCTGAAACACGAAAAGGTGAAGGTGGTCAGCTTCACCGGCTCGACCGAAGTGGGCCGCAAGGTGAGCGAAGGTTGCGCGCCGCAGTTCAAGCACTGCCATCTGGAAATGGGCGGCAAAAATATCATTCTGGTGATGGAAGACGCCAACCTCGATTTGGCGATCGACGGCGCCATCTGGGGCGGATTCGGCACCACTGGCCAACGCTGCACGGCGACCAGCCGCATCGGCGTGCACAAGAAAGTCTACAAGGAGTTCGTGGAACGCTACGTTTCGCGCGTCAAGGCGTTGCGCGTGGGTGACGGCCTCGATCCGGCAACGGAAGTGGGCCCTGTCGTGAACCAGTCGCAGCTGGAAACGGTGATGAGCTACGTCGAAATCGGCAAGGGCGAAGGCGCGAAGCTGGTGGCCGGCGGAAACCGGCTCGACAAGGGAGCGCACGCGAAGGGCTGGTTCCACGAGCCGACGATTTTCGCCGATTGCGACCCGAAGATGCGGATTTGCCAGGAGGAAATTTTCGGCCCGGTCGTCTCGGTGATGCCGATCGAAGGATACGAACAGGCGATCGAAGTGGCCAACGGCGTTGTCTACGGACTTTCCTCCTCGATTTACACGCGCGATTTGAATCGCGCCTTCCACGCGATGCGGGAACTCGATACCGGCATCGTTTACGTGAATGCGCCCACGATCGGCGCCGAAACGCATCTGCCATTCGGCGGAATCAAACAGACCGGCAACGGTCACCGCGAAGCCGCGGTCGCCGGCCTCGATGTATTCTCGGAATGGAAAACGATCTACGTGGATTATTCCGACCGCCTCCAGCGCGCGCAGATCGATACCGGCAGCTTCGGCAAGATGGAATAGGCTCGCTAGCCGGGCCATTCTGCTCGGCAGGGGCGAGCGATTCCGCTACTCGGTTTGTTCCTTGCGGGTTTTTTGCGCTGTATGCCGCTTGTAAAGGAACGAGACGGCGAGGAGCAGGATTCCCAGCACGAGAAACGACAAAATTCGGTAGAAACGTTCGAGCGACGACAGGTCGTAGAGAAACACCTTGCCCACAACGAGCGCAAAAAGACCCAGTGCCTGCCAGCGCAAGAGCGCCGATTTTTTCACCATCCCCGCCAGGGCCAATCCGCCGGCGAATACCGTCCATAAGACCGATAGCGCCATCTGCTGCGCCGGGCCGTGCTCGATTCCCGCAACGCGCAGCCGCGCGAAGAGGTCCCACACCTCGAGGGAAAGGCCAATCAGCGCGTAGCCACTCACCGCGACGAGCAGCATGATGGAAACCGTGTGCTCGTAGGGCGCCGCGCCCTTCGTCTGCCGCGCCATCCACGCGGCCGCGAGCGCGAAACACGCCGCGGCAATCGCGAAAGCCACGAATCGCGCGTTCCAGAGGAAATGCGCCGCCGGCGCGCGCAAAACGAGCAGACGTATCGCGACAATGCTCAGCAGCAACAGCCCGCCCAGCCGCAACCGCCAGGAAGCGAGCCGCGCGCCAAGCCACACCACCCCCGCCGCTTCGAGCGACCAGGCCATCGTGAGCCACGAGCCTTCGGCGAGTACGGGAATCGCCGCGGAAAGGCAAACGAGGGCCAGCGCGGAAAGCAGCCGGCCAACCGATCGCGCTTCCGTGCCGAAGCGGCGAACCAGCGTTTGCCGCTCGGAAAGATGCGCCGCGCCAACCAGCAGAATCGCCACGGCGAGCAGCCATCGCTGGCCCGGCCACAGCAGTTCGCGCAGCGCGACCAGATAGGCCAAAAGGTTCAGCAGCACAACGGATGCTAGCGACCCGGCCAGATGACCGCTTCGCCGCGCGGCGAAGAAAGACGGCGCGGAAAAGAGCAGAAATGCCGCGGTCGCGTAAAGCAGGGTGGCTTCGAGAAATTCGCTACGATAGGAAAGCGCGAACCACGTCCAGAAATACGTTTCGAGCGCGAGCAGCAGAAACGGCCCGAGCCACAGCCATTTGCGCGCCGTCGAAACAAATAGCAGCGCAGCCGCGATTGCCAGCAGATAAACGAAGAGCAGCGTGTCGCGCAGCGCCGCCGAGGGAAGAAGCAGCGGCGTTAGGAAGCCGCCGACGAACGCGAGGAAAATCAGCCGAGGCGATTTGCGCCGAATCGCCAGCGCAACCAGAACGCCGGTAACTGCCGTCATCCCCGCAAGAGCCGGCGCGATTCCAACCAGCGCGTAGGCGTGCCAACTCCCGCGAACCGTGTAATAGAGCACCGCGGCGCCCAGCCCGGCGATGACTTCAGAAAAATAGCCGTAGCCGCGCCGCAGCAGCGGCCCGCTCCAGGCAACGAGCGCCGCTCCGAAGAGCAAGCCGACGCCCACGCGACCCCACATGCCCAGCCAGCTTTCCTGAAAGCTGTATTGGATGAAAAAAGCGGTCGCAAAAAGAACGGCGAAAATGCCGATGTAAATCAGCCAGCGCTCGGTAACCACCTTTTCGAACTGCGATCCGGCGGGCGCGGGCGCAATGCCGGGCAGCGGCGCGGTTTCGCCCGCAGGCGGCTGCGCCGGTGCTGGGGCAACGCGAACCGGCGGCCGTTGCGCCATCGGCACGCCGCTTTCGAGCGACGCGATTCGCTCTTCGAGGAAGCTGATTCGGTTTTCCAGTTCGGCGAGCCGCTGGAGCGTGGGCGCCGCGGGCAGGGGTGGTTCGGGGGAGCGCGCGATTTCCAGTCGGCGAATACGGGCTGATGCCCAAACCGCCAGTGCGGGCAGTCCCACCAGCAACAGCAGGAAAAGCGCAATCAGCAGGGTCGCGTTGATGGCTCCCTCGGCGCCGCCTCGCTCGGCAAGGCGGGTCAATGCAAAACGAGAGGCCCGATTTCGCGTCCGCCGATGCGCGCAGTATACACCCACAGACCGGGTTGAACACCGGCCATTCGAGTTTGGCGTGCGCGGTTGACAAGCTACGATAGAATACGAAGTGAGGGTGGCCCTCGGTGGTTGGCCCTTGGCGACTTCGCCTCAATCGTTTAGCGGGGCTGAAGATGCGGCTTCCCGGTAAACGTGCCAGGTTGGTGAGGCGACATCGACCTCGAGAAACGGCGCAAGGGAAGCGCGCGAAGGGCGCGCTCCGGCGATAAGGTGAAGGAGTACCCTTCCACGCGGCAAAAGGAGCGGGCGGCAGCGGTGGCTCATAATCCAGCGACTCTGAGCGAACGGCACGAACAGGTGCTGGCGGAAGCGGTTCGCGCGTATATCGAGAGCGGCGAGCCGGTCTCCTCGCGTTCGATCGCGCGACGCCACGCGGAAGGCTTGAGCCCGGCGACGTTTCGCAACGTGATGGCCGATCTCGAGGATGCCGGATACCTCTTTCAGCCGCATACTTCCGCCGGACGAGTGCCCACGGCCGCCGGCTACCGATTTTTCATCGATCGCTTCGCCGGGCAGGCGCGGCTGAGCGCCGAAGACGAGCAATGGATTCGCGGCGAGATGGACGGCGCAACCACGTTTGAAGAAGCGGCCGAGCGCGCCGGCCATATTCTCGCAAAAGTTTCGCACGGCTTGGGCTTGATCCTTTCTCCGCCCATCGGTCGGCTCCCAGTCGAGCACATCCGCTTTCTTCTCGTGCCGGATTGCCGCGTCCTCGTCGTCGTGCTTTCCGAGGGCGGACGCACGCGCGACAAACTGATTCGTCCCGAACGCCCCTTTTCGCAACAGGAACTCGATCGCATCGCTGAGCATCTGAACTCGAACTACTCCGGCTGGACGATCGAAGCGATTCGCGCGGATTTGAGCGAGAGGCTCGAGCGCGAACAGGATTCCTGGGGCATGGTTGCGCGCCGCGCGCTGATGCTGTGCGATTGGCCATGGATTGAAGAGGACGGCGTACAGCGGCTTTATGTCGAAGGGGCCACGGAAATCATTGCCGCGCCCGAATTCGCCGACCCCGAGCGCTTGGGCGAATTGCTCGGCGCGATCGAGGAGAAGCGCCGTCTGGTGGAACTGCTCGCGGCCTGTCTCGAAACGCCGGAGCCGGTGGCCGTCAGGATCGGCCTCAGCGAAATGGCGCTTGCCGGATCGAGCCTCGCGCTGATCAGCGCGCGTTTCCGCGCGGGACGCCGCACGCCGGGCACCCTGGGAATTTTGGGTCCGCTCCGCATGGACTACGAGCGGGCCATCACCGCTGCGGCCTATCTGGCCGAGCGCGTCAGTTCCACCTGGAATGGAGCGAGCACGCCTTGAGCCATTCGCACAATCCGCGGCGTCCGGCGACGGACCCGCAAACGGAAGAACCGGAAATCCGGCAGGAAGAATCCGAAGCGGCCGAGCCGCGCGAAAAGCGCGACGAAGCTCGGGACGAGCGCGAACTCCGCGCCGAAGCCGAAAAAATCGCCCGGCTCGAAGCCGAGCGCGACGACCTTCGCCAGGCGCTGATTCATCGCCAGGCCGATTTCGAAAATTTCCGCAAGCGAATGGACCGCGAACGCCGCGAGGATCACGACCGCACCATCGCTCGCCTGGCAGAATCGCTCCTGCCCGTGCTCGATAATTTCGAGCGCGCCCTGGCCGCGCACCAGGACGCCGCGTACGAGGAGTACCGGCGAGGATTCGAGATGATCCACCGGCAGCTCTCCGAGCTGCTCGCGCATCACGGCATCGTCCGAATGGAAAACCTGCTCGGCAAGCCGTTCGACCCGCATCAGCACCACGCTTTCGAAAGCGTCGTCACCGACGAGCAGCCCGAAGGCACGATCGTCAGCGAAGTGCAGCCCGGCTACCGTTTTCGTGACCGCGTATTGCGGCCGGCGCAGGTGCGCGTGGCGGTGGCCCCGGCGGCGGGAGAAAATTCCTCGAAATCCGCGGTTCACTAAGCTCCGATGACCGACAGAACGAAGAGGGATTATTACGAAATCCTGGGCGTCGAGCACACCGCCGGCGCCGACGAAATCAAGAGCGCCTACCGCAAGGCGGCGATGCGCTGGCATCCCGATCGCAACCCCGAGCACAAAAAAGAAGCCGAAGACCGTTTCCGCGAGGCGACCGAAGCCTACAGCGTGCTGAGCGACGCCCAGAAGCGCTCCGTCTACGACCGTTACGGCCACGAGGGACTCGCCGATCGGCCGGTGATGGGGCAGGATTTCGGCACCATCTTCCAGGAATTTCAGGATATTTTCGGCATGGGCGATCTGTTCGGCTTCGAGGAGATTTTCGGCGGAGGACGCCGCTCGGGCCGGCCGCAGGTGCAGCGCGGGGCCGATCTTCGCTACGACCTGACGCTGGGATTCGAGCAGGCCGCTGCGGGCGTGCACACGAAAATCAAGCTTTCTCGTCAGGAATCCTGTGAAGCCTGCCACGGCGTCGGCGCTAAATCAGGTTCCGGCCTCTCGACCTGCCAGAGCTGCCATGGGCGCGGCCAATTGCGCTACCAGCAGGGACCGCTCGTCATCTCGCGCACCTGTCCCGCGTGCCGCGGCCAGGGTCGCGTCATTCGCGAAGCCTGTCCGCGTTGCCACGGGCGCGGCCGCGTCGAGCGCGAGCGCACGATCGAAGTGCGCATTCCCGCTGGCGTCGATTCCGGCACCCGTTTGCGCATTTCCGGCGAAGGCGAGCCGGGCGCGAACGGTGGCCCTCCCGGCGATCTCTATATTTACGTCCAGGTGCAGGAACACGCTTTTTTCGAGCGGCGCGGCTCCGATCTCTATTGCACGATTCCGCTCAGCGTGTCGCAGGCCGCGCTCGGCACCGAGCTGATGGTTCCCACGCTCGACGGCGAGCAGCCGATGAAATTTCCCGAGGGCACGCAATCGGGCCAGATTTTCCGGATGCGCGGGAAGGGGCTCACCGACCCGCACGAGGGCGGCCGCGGCGACCTCTACGTGCGCGTGCAGGTGGTGATGCCGGCCAAGCTCACGCGCGAGCAGCGCAAGCTCTTCGAGGAGCTGGCCGATACGCTCCACGTGGAAAACAGGCCGGCCGAACGCAATTCCAGCTTTTTCGATCGGATCAAGGAAATCTTCAATTGACGCGGCGAACCTGGCCCGAGTGAATCCGGTGCTCGGCCGGCGGCGTGGGAGCGCGTTCCGGTTGCCAGAGGAAAGGCGAGCGCGGTGCGGCGGCGATTTCTGGTGGAACGATTCGAGGACGGCACTGCGGTGCTGCGCGGCCAGGATGCGCGCCATCTGAGCCGCGTCCTGCGGGCAAGTCCCGGCGACCGTTTCGAGTTGAGCGATGGCAGCGCCGTGTGGCTCGCGGCGGTAAGCCGCGTGGAACCCGACGGCGTGGAATTTCGGCTCTTGGAACGCGTGGCCGCCGCGGATTTGCCGATCGAAGCAACCGCGCTCATTTCGATTTTCCGGTTCGTTCGCCTCGAATGGGCGGTCGAAAAAGCGACGGAACTCGGCGTGTCGGTGGTACGGCCTCTTGCGGCGGCGCGCAGCGAAGCGGGCCTGGTTGCCGCTGCTCCCAAACGCCTGGCGCGCTGGGAAAAAATAGCGCATGAAGCGGCGAATCAGTCGCGGCGCACGGCCGCGCCGCAAGTGCTCGATCCCATTCGGCCGGGCGAAGCGTTCCGCGAAACGAATGCCGAAATCCGGCTGATTCTTTCCGAGCGGCGAGACGCTCCGAAAATGGAAAGCTTTCGTCCCGCGCGCGCCGCGAAATCCATCGCTTTGGCCTTCGGCCCCGAAGGTGGGTGGACGGACGAGGAATTAAGCGCCGCGCGAACCGCCGGATTTCAGGAAGCGTCGCTCGGTCCTCTGATTTTGCGGACGGAAACAGCGGTCGTCGCCGCACTGGCGATCGCTTGCTGCGGTTGGGCGTAACGCCCGGCTGAACATTCGTGGTCGCAGGTAGGAAGACGCCGCGCGACTCGCCACGCAGGGCTTGTACGTGTCCCGGCGAGACACGGCAAAAGGTAACCCAAGAACGTCGAGGCAAATGGGAGCACCAATGACAAGGAAATTTCTCTGGCTGGGAGTGGTCGTGCTGATACTCGGGTCCGCGGGACCGCTCCGGGCGCAAAATCGGCCGTTGCGCACGCCCGATGCCACGATTGTTCCCAAAGGGACGCTGCGCGTCGAAGGCGGATTCGATTTCCTGCAGAGCATCCAGTATCCCCTTTCCGGCCTTTCGGGCGACCAGACGGGCGTCGGCGATCTGGATTTGCGGCTGGGCGTGGCGAAGCGCGTCGAAGTGGATCTGCAGGGTACGATACAGAATTTCCTACAGGTGCACCATCAGGTTCCCGCGCCGGTGACGCCGACTCTGAGCGGCGGGAATTCGACGAACGATATAGGCGATTTCAGCATGTGGACGAAAATCAAGATTCTCGACGAACATCGCGCGCCCGCCGTCGCGTTTCGCTTTGGATTCCTGATGCCGAATACGAATCAGGCGCGCGGGATCGGCAATAACGCCACGAACGTCTACGCCAGCGTGATTCTGGAGAAGCATTTCGGCCGGCTCGCTGCCTTCACCAACACCGGGCTCGGCATTTTACAGTCGCCTAACGCCAAATTTTCCCAGAACGACGCGCTGATGTACGGCGGCGCGCTCGTCTACCGCCTGACGAAGCGCCTGAGCCTCGCCGGTGAGGTTTCCGGCCATTATTCCCCACGCACGCTCACTCCGGCGCTGTACGGCACGGAAAATCGCGGCCAAGGACGCATGGGGCTCGTGATCTCCGCCGGTGGATTCCAGTGGGACGTCGCGGCGATTGCCGGCGTCTATCCAAACGACCCTTCCACCGGCTTCACGTTTGGCGTCAGCCGCGATCTGCACATCTTCGGCCGGCGGCCCTGAAGGATAGACTTCCACCCGTGCGCGGCACCTTCCTAGCAGGCCCTCCCGCGCAAGAAATCGGGTTCAGCTGTAGCGAATCCAGCGGGCGAGCTCGACGAGCGATGGCCGCTTGCCGTACATCAGCACGCCCACGCGGTAAATGCGCGCGGAAAGATAGATGACGCCGATGGCGCTGGCGAACAGAACCGCCAGCGAGAGCACCACCTGCCAGAGCGGAGGCGATTCGAGCGTGAGCCGCAGAATCATCAGGATCGGGGAAAAGAAGGGAATCATCGAAAGCGCGACGGACGCGGTGGAACCCGGGTTCCGCATGATCACGTTAAACAGCACGAACGACGCGACAACGAGCGACGTGATCGGCACCTGGAGCTGATTGGCGTCCTGATCGCTCGACGCCGCGGCGCCAATGGCCGCGTAGAGCGAAGCGTAGAGGAAATACCCTCCCAGAAAAAAGAGAATGAACCAGCCCCACAGCGCCAGCGGGAAATGGAAATGCATGGATACGCTGCCGGAGCTGAAGACCGAAAGCATCAGCGCGCCGTAGCTGACGACGATGGCGCCGGCGACCGCCCAGATCAGGTATTGCGTGAAACCCACGGCGCCCACGCCGATGATTTTCCCCGCCAGCAGCGGAAACGGCCGCACCGAGGAGAGCAGGATTTCGATGATTCGCGAGGATTTTTCCTCGAGGATCGACCGCATTGTATTGATTCCGTAAAACAGCAGGCTGGTGTAAAGAATGATCCCCAGAACGATGGCCACGTAAAACGTCTGCCCTTTTTCCTTCGATTCCCCTCGCGGACTTACCTTCACCACGTCGACGGGCACGCGGGCCAGCAGCGCCTTCAGGTCGGGAATTTTCATCCTTTGCCGCGCCAGCCGTCCGCCGATCACCGCCTGCGTCGCCGCGTTTTCGAGCGAGTGGGTCAGCGTCACGTCGCCGGGGTTGCGCGTGTAAAAACGAGCGCTCGCGCCGTCGAGCACCTTGGCCGGAAATTCCAGGTACCCGCCCAGTTTTCCGGCAAGCACCTTCTGCTTCAACTCCTCGATCGTGCGCTGAGAATTCGACGGGTGCTCGATCGTCGCGACGATTTTGAAGCGCCGATTGCCCTCCGGCGTCTGGCTGCGTTCGAGCGCGCTCGCGGCCAGAGGTCCCAGACCCCCCGCTTCGTCCACGACGGCGATCGAAAGCGTCCCTCCGCTGTGGCGGCTGGCGAAGTAGGCCGGAATGAAAAGCATCGCCATCATCAGCAGCGGCAGACCTATGGTGCTCAGCACGAACGTGCGCGTGCGCACGCGCATCTTGTACTCGCGCGCGATCACCAGCCGCAGCTTACGCATGGGCTGCCGTCACTTTCTCGACGAAAATATCGGCCAGCGGCGGCTCGACCAGCTCGAACCGCGCGAGCGAAATGTTCTGAGCGACCGCCGCTTTCAGAATTTCCTGCGGATCGATCTCCGGCCGCAGCCTGGCTTCCACCACGGTGCCGT
>JAKASX010000140.1 GCA_021818865.1 Acidobacteriota bacterium | reverse complement strand
AGGGCGATGTGCACCGTTCCCACCGGTTTTTCCGGCGTGCCGCCGCTTGGGCCGGCGATGCCGGTGATGCCGAGTGCCAACGCCGCTCCGGTCGCCCGCCGCGCGCCCTCGGCCAAGGCGATAGCGACTTCGCTCGATACGGCCCCGTGACGCTCGATGAGTTCGGCTGGCACGCCCGCCCACGCGGTCTTCATCTGGTTGCTGTAGCAAACGGCTCCGCCGAGGAAAAAAAGCGAGCTGCCGGGAATGCGCGTGAGGCGCGAGGAAACAATACCGCCGGTGCAGCTTTCCGCGACCGCAACCGTCAGGCCGGCCTGCTGCAATTCACGTGCGACCGCGGCGTCGAGCGTTTCGCCTTCGGTGGAAAACACGGCGTCGCCGAGCGTGGCGGCAATGCGCGCGGCGAGCTCGTCGAGCACGCGAGCCGATTCCGCCCGATCCTCGCCCCATCGCGTCAGGTGAATTTCAATGCCCTCCGGCGTGGCGAGGATGGTGGTTTCGACATCGGCGTAGGACTGATAGATGGGTGCGACGCGGTGATCCACGTCGGATTCCGCCAATCCGACGGTGCGGAGCATCCGGTGCGCCATGCGGCGAGCGCCCGCGCGAGGCTCGATCAGCGGGCGCGCTCGCTCGGTGAAAATCCGGCGCAATTCTCCGGGAGGGCCCGGTAAAAGGAGCAGCGCGCGACCGCCAGTTTCGATCCAAAGACCCGGAGCGGTTCCGGAAGCGTTCGGCAGAACCGTGGCGCCCTCGGGTACCATCGCCTGGCGCTGGTTGTTCGGCGCCATCGTGCGGCCGAGCCGCGCGAATCGCTCGCGAATTTTCTCGAGCACCGATTCGTCGAGCAGAAGCCGGCGGTTCAAAGCATCAGCCGCGGCTTCGCGCGTCAGATCGTCTTCGGTCGGCCCCAGCCCGCCGGTGGAAACCACCAGATCGGCGCGCTCCAGCGCTTCGCGAAAAGCCGCGGCGAGCGCCTGGCGGTCGTCGGCGACCACGCTCTTGCGAATCGCAACGAGTCCCAAACGGTTCAGCTCTTCCGTCAGGAACAAGGAATTCGTATCGAGCCGGTAGGGCGTAAGCAACTCGGAGCCTACGGCGATGATTTCCGCGCGATTCATCGCGGCCACGTTCCTCGAACGATCAGGATTCGCCTGCCGGAGCGGTTTCGTCGAGCCGCAGCGCGGCGGAATTGATGCAGAAACGCATGCCGGTCGGCGCGGGGCCGTCGGGAAACAGGTGGCCCAGATGGGCGTCGCAGCGCGAGCATTTCACCTCGACGCGGCGCATCCCGTGCGAGAGGTCTTCGGAAAGCGCCACGCGGGAAGACTCGACTGGAGCCCAGAAACTCGGCCAGCCCGTGCCGGAATCGAATTTCGTTTCGGCTTCGAAGAGCGGCTGGCCGCAGCAGACGCAGGCGTACACGCCGGGATCGTGGCAATTCCAGTAACGGCCGGTGAAGGGAGGTTCGGTCGAGCCGCAACGCGTGACTTCGTATTCCCCGGGCGAGAGCCGGGCACGCAACTCGCGGTCAGTTTTCTCGATTTTTTCCGGCATCGGCAGCTCAGCCGCCCAGCGGCAGCCCGTCCACGTCCCAATCAATCGTGAAGAGCGCACTCGTGGTCGCGAGAACGGTTCGATGCGCAAGAAGCGCGAGCCCGACCACGCCCACGCCGCTTAACACCAAGCTCGCCTCGCCCTCGGGCGTCAAGCGCACCACGCCGCGCCTGCCGCCGAGCGACGCCGCGACGTACAGATTGCCGGCGCGGTCGAACGCCATCCCCTGCGGCCGGCCCAGCCCGCGATAGAAAACGCTAACTTGGCCGGCGCGATTGATCCGATAGATGCGGTCGTAGCTCGACGTAGTGGGCCCGCTGACGTAAAGGTCGCCCTCGGGATCGAACGCCAGATGGTAGGCGGAAACCGAGGATTCGAGCGTGGCGAAAACCAGGATCTCACGCTCGGGTGAGATTTTGAAAATCGTTCCGCTGCGGTCGCCCACGTAGAGATTGGCTTCGCGGTCGAAGGCGATTCCCGTGGCGATGCCCATTCCTTCCACCCATTTCTGGGCGCGGCCGTCGGGCGCCACGCGGTGAATCGTGCCGTCGTTGCGGCAAGTGACGAAGAGGTCGCCCGTGCGGTCGAGCGCCAGGCCGGTGGGATTCATCAGCTGCGCCGCCAGGGGTTTCACCGTGAAATCGGGCGAAATTTTGTAGAGCGGAACGGAAACCTTCTGGCCGCGCTGGCCGCTGAAGGTGACGTAGATGTTGCCTTCGGAATCGACCGCCGGATTCGCGACCGGATGGAGGTTATCGGCAACGAGCTGGCCGACGGCGAGCGGAAAGGCGTTGCTGCGGCCGTCCTGCGTCTCGATTTCCACGCTGGAGGACGCTTCCTCGGGCACGCGCGCCACCAGCACATCCTCGCTCCATAGGAGGATGCTGCCTTCGCTTCCCCCGAACCGCACCACCGGGCGATTGCCGTTGTGCGGTTGAAAGCCCTGGCCGCGAATCTGCACGTCGCCGCCGGGAATCGCCGCGCCTGGAGAGACGCTGGCGATTTGCGGTGGAGTTTCTCGCTTAGGCGCGCGTTTTTCCACGAATCAGAGTACCAGCCGGTGAATCAACCACAACGCAATGGCCGCGTAGGCCCCCGCCACCCAGTCATCCGCCATCACACCCCAACCTCCGGGCAGCCATTCGGCCCTACGAGCCGGAAAAGGCTTCAAGACATCGAATCCGCGAAAAAGTATAAAACCCAATATCAGAGATTTCCAGTTCAGACCGGCGAGGCCGCCAAGAAAGCCGGCAAATGCGATCAATTGTCCGGAAACTTCGTCGATCACCACCTGCGGCGGATCCTTGTGCCGCAGCCAGGCAGCCGTGCGATCGGCGGCCCAGACGCCTACCGCCGCGATCAGCACGTTCAGCAACACATACGCGGCCAGGAAACCGCGCGGCAACGCGCCGGAAATCCAACCTTCAGCCGTGAACCTGGCCAGCAGGCAGCCCAGCGCCACGCCAACCATCGAGCCGTAGGTGCCGGGAATCACCGGCAGGAGCCCGGCGCCGAGGACCGTTCCCAAGGCAACGGCAAAGCGAGGCTTCTGGCGAGCAGATTCGGTTTCAGGTTTCGTTTTCTTCCTCCTCGCGCGTCACGAAATCAGTGTCGTCAAATTCGAGCGCTGGCTCGGAAATCACGTACTGGCCGCTCGCCCACGCGCCCAGATCGCTTCGCCGGCAGCGCTCGCTGCAAAAGGGAAAATGGCGGTCGGCGGCGGAATCGGTGGCCGTGCGGCAGATGGGGCAACGCCAGATCATCGTCGTGCCGCTCTCGATGGTTTCGCCATGCTAGCCGACCACGCGGAGCACGCCTCCCGCGACGAGCGGTGCGGGCGCCGCCGCGCGCGGTGAGTCCAGAAACCCCTCGACGCGGCCCACCAGATCGTATTCCGTCGCCCGCGTGATCCCCACGCGCGCCAGACGCCCGGCCTGCGGCGCGGCGTCTTCGGGAAATTCCGTCAGGTAAAGTCTGCCGTCGATATCGGGCGCCATCCCTGCGAGGCGTCCTTCCCAGAGCCATTCGGCGTCGCGAGCCGGACCATCCAGCAGAACGATTTCGCGGCTGCCGACGCGAGCGCGCAACCGGCGCGCGGTGATCTTCTTTTGCAGCGCCATCAACGTGTCGCGGCGATGCGCGATGGTTTCCGCGTCCACTTTTTCGCCCAGTGCGTGGCTTTCGGCGGTCTCCTCGTCGGAATAGGCGAAAACGCCCATCCAGTCGAACTCGGCCGCGCGCGCGAAATCGCACAATTCGTCGAAATCGGCTGGCGTTTCGCCGGGGAATCCGACGATGAATGTGGTGCGCAGCGAGACGCCGGGAATGTGGCGGCGAATGCGCTCGATGAGCTTCAGAAATGCCCCGCCATGCGAGCCGCGCTTCATCCGCGCCAGGACGTTGCGGCTGGCGTGCTGAAGAGGAATATCGAGGTAGGGCACAAGTTTGGGAGTCACGGCGATTGTATCGAGCAGCCGCGCGGTCACGCGGTTCGGGTAGCAGTAGAGGAAACGAATCCAGGCCAATTCTTCCACTTCCGCCAGGCGCTCGAGCAGCGACGGCAAGCCATCGGCGACGCCCAGATCCAAACCGTAGGCGGTCGTGTCCTGACCGACCAGTGTGATTTCGCGTGTGCCCGCGCGGGCGAGCGTTTGCGCCTCCCGCACCACCGATTCGGGCCGGCGACTGCGGAATTTTCCACGAAGCTGGGGAATGATGCAGAACGAACAAGGGTGGTCGCAGCCCTCGTTGATCTTGATGTAGGCCGAATGGCGTGGGGTCGCGGTGATGCGCGGCGTGCGGTCGTGATAGAGGTATTCGGGCAGGCGAGCGGTGGTTTCGGCGATGGGCGCCATCTCGCCCCGCACCGCGTCCAGAATCCGCTCCACTTCGCCGGTACCCACCACGGCGTCCACTTCCGGAATTTGCTGCCGGATTTCGTTGCGGTAGCGTTCCACCAGGCATCCGGCGACGATCAGGCGCTGCGCGCGGCCGGATTTTTTCAGCTCCGCCAGCTCCAGGATCGTGGCCACCGATTCTTCCTGCGCGGGAGCGATAAAACTGCACGTGTTCACCACGAGCACGTCCGCTTCGCCTGCTTCGGTGGTGATTTCGTAGCCGCCTTCGCGCAAAATCCCCAGCATCACCTCGCTATCGACGAGGTTTTTCGGGCAGCCCAGGCTGATCAATCCCACTTTTGGCATCGGAATCGCGGCGCGCCGAACGAATGGGCCGCAAACACCTAGTATAGCAGCCGCAACGCGAGGCTTGACGCCGCGCGGCCCGTTTTCGCCTCGCCGGATTGCCCGGCGAGCTACTCGCCCCCCAGTCGCGCAAGCGCCGCGGCGGCGATTTTGCGCGAAGCACTCGAAATGGCCATGCGCCCGGCGGCCTCGAGTGCAACGATTTTGCCTGCGCCCGAAGCCAATTCCTCCACGTGGATCAACCACGGCTCAATCGTGACGTCGCGGAAGGTGATCGCGTGCCGGATCGCGGAAATCGCCTGCCATCGCGCCGCGCCGTCCAGCAAGAGTTCCGCGGACAGATGGCGTTCGAGATCGGTGCGCGAATCGGCGGTCGAAACGACGGCGGGGAAATGCCACAGCCTCGAAAAGATCGGGCCAAGCCCTTCCGGGCGACTTTCGTTTTGGGCTGTCGCTTTGGCGGGCGAGCGTACCAGCAGCGTGCGCCCTACGCCGTCGAGCAGTACGGCGGCGGCGACGCGTACGCGCACGGGCGCGGACTTCGCGCGTCGCTCGGGCAGACGATCGGCGAGGCCCAGCCGCAACGCTTTGCATCCCTCGCGCACCGGGCACGCACCGCAACGCGGCTGGCGCGGCGTGCAGACTGTCGCGCCGAGTTCCATCATCGCCTGATTCCAATCGCCGGGAGATCCGGCGTCGAGCCATCGATCGGCCAGCGCCTGCAATTCCTTCCAACGTGCGGGCGCACTCAAATCGCCTTCAATTGCTTCGCGCCGTGCGATCACGCGGGCCACGTTCCCGTCGAGCACGGCCAGCGGCTCGCCGTAGGCGATGCTGAGCACGGCGCGCGCCGTGTAAGCGCCAACGCCGGGAAGCGCAAGCGCCTCGCCAACCGAGCGCGGGAATCGGCTTCCGTGTCGGCTTTGGATGATCCGCGCCGCGCGCAGAAGATTCCGCGCGCGGCTGTAATAGCCGAGTCCCGACCACGCCTTGAGCACGCGTTCCTCGCGCGCCCGCGCCAGCGCGCGAAGCCTGGGAAACGCGCGCAGGAAGCGCCGGTAATAGGGAAGAACGGCCGCCGCGCGCGTCTGTTGCAACATGATTTCCGAAATCCAGACGCGATAGGCGTCCCGCGTACGACGCCAGGGCAGATCGCGCCGGTTCACGTGAAACCACTCGAGCAGCCGCCGCTGAAATTCGGCCAGGGAATCCTTCGTGCGTTGCCGCGCCATCGCGGCGATTCGAACACAGGCCGCGGGGGAAGGCAAGCCTTCGGCGTTCGCGGCGGAAGGGCTATTGTCGCCCCGCTCGGCCGGGGCGTATAGTTTGCGTATGCGTGGTGTGGGGACAATCGCTCTTCTTTGCGCCATTGGCCTTTGTGGTTTGGCCGGCGCGCGTCCGGCCTTGGCGCGACAGAATCAGACGGCAGGCTTGCCCAAGCGATGCGAGCCCAACACCGTCATTCCGGTGGAACCGAAAATCATCGTGGACGGCGTAAGGTTTCTAGGCGAATCGCATCCGCCGAACCTCACGCGCGACCAGATGATCGCGCTCATCGGCCGTAGCGCGGCGCAGTCCAAAACCGGGCGGTTCGAGAGCGTCTGGATGGCGGTGAGAGGCGCATGGCAGCGCGACGGTTATTTCCTTGCCGTCGCCCAGGTGACGCCGCACGTGCTCGCTTCGGGGCCGGGATGGAGAAAGGTATCGTTTACGGTCCGCGTAGATCCCGGTCCGCGCTACAAAATCGGCTCGATTCGCGTGATGAGTTACAACGCCCGCCGCAAACTCGCTTTCTCCGAGAACCGCTTGCGGAAGATGGTGCCGCTGGGATGGGACGACGTTGCGAATCCTGAGAGGATTCACGACGCGATCGAGGAGATCACGGAGCTTTACGCGCGTCACGGGTATCTGGATTTCACCGCGGTCCCGGTTTTCCACATCGACAATCAGCACGACCGCGTCTCGTTCGTGCTCGAGTTGGATCAGGGCCGGCAGTATCGCATCGGCGAAG
>JAKASX010000139.1 GCA_021818865.1 Acidobacteriota bacterium | reverse complement strand
ATGGTGCCCACGTTTTTTCTCTCGCCGCGGAAAGCGGGCAAGTTGATTTGGGGCTTCGGGCCGGCGTTCACGATTCCCACTGCGACGAACACGATACTTGGACAGGGGAAGCTCAGCATGGGACCCTCCGTCGTGGCGCTGAGTCAGCCGGGACACTGGACGATAGGAGCGCTCGTCAACAACGTTTGGTCGGTGGCGGGCTCCGGCAGCCGTCCTGCGGTGAATCAGATGTTGCTTCAGTATTTCATCAGCTACCAGTTGAAGAGGGGGTGGTACATCTCTTCGTCGCCGATCCTGACCGCGAACTGGCGGGCGTCGAACGGCAACGTGTGGACCGCACCCTTCGGCGGGGGTTTCGGAAGAGTGATGAGGCTCGGGTTCCAGCCCGTAAGCCTGAGCGCGCAGTTTTTCCGCAATGCGGTATATCCCCACGGCGGCTCTCCCTGGAGCATGCGGCTGCAAATTTCTTTTCTCTTCCCGAAGCTCACCAAAGAACAGCAAAAGCGGATGATGGAGCAGAGGCTGAAACAGCTCGAGCAGGAGAAACCGCAACCGCCTGGGCAGTGACGCTCCGCAAGAATGACCGCGGCCGCTCTCCCCTATCGAAACGGACAATTACAGCAGACGCGCGTGGACATTAGGCACAAAGTTCCCGCGTTTCTCAAAGAGGCGTGCGAAAAGACCATCCCCTTCCCGGAACGCGCCGAAAGGCCAGGACCTAGCGGGGCCTTGCCGCTTGATTCGCGGCGATTCCAGCGGTTGCGCAGATTGCGCCGAACTGGGCCGCGCCTCCATTCCACGTTCCGTGCTTGTCATTGCCCGTCGTTTTGGTGTATGAAAGCGGCTTCCCGGGCTTGGTCCGGGAAATCATCCGTTTGTCGCCGCGAGGAAAATCGAATGCGTTCGTTCCGCTTTCTTATAGGTCTTGCTGTCGTGCCGATTTCGCTTTGCTTGTTTTCCGTTTCCGCCATGGCGCAGTTCCGCCCGCAGCGCCCCACCCCAAACGATTTCTTCCGCTACAGTTATCAGGAAAAGCTGCCACCGAAGGGATCTTTGCCCGGGCCGGTCGAGCCGCCAGCGCCGAAGATGGTGATCACGCATCACCAGATTACGCTGCATGGCCAGGTGCTTCGCTACACGGCATACACGGGCATGATGCCCATTCGCAACGTGACCACCGGCGTCACCGAAGGGCAGATGTTCTACGTCTACTACGCGAAGGATGGCGTTACCGACACCGCCAAGCGGCCGATCTTTTTCGTCTTCAACGGGGGTCCCGGCTCGTCCACCATCTGGCTGCACATTGGCGGGCTCGGGCCGGTCAAGGTCGCGCTCGAACCGAACGGTTTGGCGCCGGCTCCGCCGTATCATTGGGAAACGAATCCCGATACGCTTTTGGATGCGGCCGACCTGGTCTTCATCGATCCGATCGGCACGGGTTTCAGCCGGCCGGCGAAGCCCGAATGGGGCCCGAAATTCTGGGGCGTGAGCAACGACAACGCGTCGGTCGCCGAGTTCATTCGGATGTTCCTGGTGCGCTACAACCGCTGGGAATCGCCGAAATTCGTGTGCGGCGAAAGCTACGGGACGACGCGCGCCGCCGACCTTTCCGGCTACCTGACGAGCCAGGGCATCGCGCTGAACGGCGTGATCCTGCTTTCGACGATTATCGATACCGACGCGACCGCCGGGGATCTCCACTATGTGAACTATTTGCCGACGATGGCGATGACCGCCTGGTATCACCACGTCTTATCGCCCGCGCTCGAAAAACTGACGCCGGTGGAAATGGCGCACAAGGCGCAGCAATTCGCTTCCACCGAATACCTGGAAGCGCTTTACGAGGGCGACCGGCTGCCGGCGGCGCAGAAGCAAAAAGTGATTGACGATATGGCGAGCCTGACCGGCCTTTCGCCGACGTTCATCGCCGATAACGACATGCGGGTTTCGCTCTGGCGGTTCATGGCGGAACTGCTGCGCAGCAAACACCTGATGGTCGGCCGGCTCGACAGCCGCTTCACCGCCTATGAAACCGACGCCGGATCGAACAGGCCCGGCTTCGATGCGAGCGATGCCAACATCACGCTGGCGTTTCCGCCCGCGTTCATGGATTACCTGCGGACGCAGCTCGATTACAAAACCGACCGGCTCTACTACGTGCTGGGCGGAGGGATCGGGCCGTGGCCGGGGACCTACAATGTGGTGCCGTCGCTAGAGGAAGCGTTCGCGAAGAATCCGAACATGCATCTGTTCGTCGGCATGGGGTATTACGATTTCGCGACGGTTTACTACGCGGTGGAATGGACGCTCGCTCACCTGAAGGTTTCGCCCGAAATTCGCGAGCACAACATCATGACCGATCATTTCCTGACCGGTCATATGATTTACATTGACTCGAAGGCTTCGGCGCAGTTGCACGGCGATCTGGTGAAATTCATCGCGTCGGCAGTGCCGGCGCAATAATCGGGAGCGGCGGGGCGCTCACGCGAACGCCCCGCCGGTCATTTGTGGGCGGCCCCGCCTACGGCGAGGCAAGCGTGGCGCGTGGGGACGCGCAACGCCGGGGGAAAATGACGAACGCGGGGACAAGCGCCGGCCGGCGAGTGGCACTCGTTACCGGCGCAACGAGCGGGCTCGGCCGCGCAACGGCAATTCTGCTGGCGGAAAATGGGTGGCGTGTGTTCGCCGCGGGCCGGTCGGCGGAGCGGCGCGATTCGCTCGAAAGTTTTGCCCGCGAGCGGGGTTTCGCGCTCGAAACCCTCGAAATGGACGTGACTTCGGACGCGTCGGTGGATGGCGCGTTCGCCGAAATGGAGCGCCGCGGCGCCCCTTCGCTCGACGCCGTGGTCAACAACGCCGGCATCGCGATCGTCGCTCCGATGGAAGAGATCCGGCCGGAAGACCTGGCTCATCAATTCGAAACGAACGTGTTTTCGGCGGTGCGCGTGGCTCGCCGCGCGCTTCCCGCCATGCGCGAGCGGCGCAGCGGCCGCATCGTCAATATGAGTTCGGTGGCGGGAAAGTTGGCGATGCCGCTCTTCGGCCCTTACAGCGGGAGCAAATTCGCGCTCGAAGCGGTCAGCGACGCGATGCGCCTGGAACTCGTGCCGTTCGGCATTCATGTGGTGGTGATCGAGCCGGGCTATATCCGGACCGATATGGAGCGCGCCGCGCAAGAGCTTTCCGCTCGTTACGTGGCTGGCGTGCCCACTAGCCCCTATCGCCACGTCTACGAGGGATTCCGCCGCGCGTGGTCCTCGAACACGCGTGACTCCCAAGACCGGCCCGAGGATTGCGCCCGCGTGGTGCTCCGCGCGCTTACCGACAACGCGCCGCGGCCGCGGTACGCCGTCACGCGCACCGCCAAACTCACGATTTTCTTCCGCCGCATTTTGAGCGATCGAGCGCTCGATCGCCGGCTGCTGCGCGCTTGTGGTCTCGACGGCCGCAACAGCGCCTGACGCCAAAGTCCCCGCCTGGCAAGCGTTTCCAGCGCCTTGCCGCGAAGATGGCCGTCATTCGAAACGCAGCGCCTGCGTCGGCTCGATTCGCATGGCGCGGCGTGCCGGCAAATAGCAGGCGGCGAGCGCCACGGCCGCGAGGACAATCGGCACGGCAATGAACGTCAACGGGTCGGTTGGGCTGACGATCAGGAAACTCGCCGCGAGCCGCGCGGCGCCCAGCGCGCCGGCAAGCCCGATGACGAGTCCCGTGCCCACCAGAATCGCTCCCTGGCCGAAGGTGATTTTCAGAATTTGCGCCGGACGCGCTCCGAGCGCCATGCGAATGCCGATTTCCCGCGTGCGCTGGCTCGCTGCATACGAAGTGACGCCGTACACGCCGACCAGGGCGAGAACCAGGCCAAGCAGCCCGAGTGCGGCGGCGAGCACGGCCCCGAAACGAAAAATCAGATACCCGCTGCCGCTGATCGCTTCCCGCATCGTGCCCACGTCGAAGACCGGCAAGCCCGGCGCGAGGCTCCGGATCAGATTGCGCGCCTCGGGAATTGCGCTTGCCGCCGGGCCGAGCGTCCGCAACTGGAGCGTTGCGTAGGAGGCGAAATTTTGCGCGAAGGGAATGAAAAAGAAGGGCGCAATCTTGCCGAAGGGGGTGAGCATGCGGCTGTCGCTCACTACGCCCACCACTTCCCGCCACTGCCCGGCCGAGTGGATCAACCGGAGCCTCTGGCCAATCGGATCCTCGTCCGGCCAGAATTTCTTCGCCATCGCCTCGTTTACGATTGCCACGTACTGCGCGTTCCGGTTGTCTGCGGCCGTGAACGTGCGTCCGCGCACAAGCGGAATCCGCATTGTCCGGAAATATCCGGGCGAAACCGAATTGAAGTTCACGAGGGGCTTCGGCTGTCCCGGCGGCGTCGTATAGCCCTCCACATCGATAAAATCCATTTCCGGCGTGTACGTCCGCATCGGAATCGTGTAAGCGATTGCCGCTGACCGCACTCCGGGCAAAGCTCGCGCGCGTTCGAGCATCTCTTTGTAGAATACTCGCGCCTGCGCGTCGCTATAGCCAATTTCGCTCGGGTCCATGCTCGCATTCAGTACGTGCGCGGAATCGAATCCCAGGTGTAGGTGCTGCACGCGTTCCAGGCTTCGCGCGAAGAGCGCCGCCACCACCAGCAGCATCAGCGATCCCGCCACCTGAGCCACCACCAGGACGCTTCGTAGGCGCTGGCGTCCCGATGTCACGCTGCGCCCTGCTTCGTGCAAAATCGCGCCGGGTGCCACGCGCGAAGCACGAAGCGCCGGAAGAATCCCCACCAGGATGCCGGTGAACAGGGCTGCGCCGAAAGCAAAAAGAAACACGCGCCAGTCGAACGGGAAATCCAGCAGCAATGGCAGTCCCGGCGAAAAACTCACCGATCCGATCTCGCCGCAAATCCACATGCCGAGCAGGACGCCGCCCGCGCCGCCCAAAAACGCCAGCAAGAGGCTCTCCGTCAGCAGTTGCCGCACCAGGCGTCCTCTGGAACAGCCGAGCGCCGCGCGAATCGCCAATTCGCGCCCGCGCGACACCGCCCGCACCAGCAGAAGATTCGCCACGTTCACGCAGGCGAGCACCAGCACCATCGCCCCCAGCGCCATAAAGAGCGCGGCAACTGCGGGCACAGGATTCGGCTGCATCGGAATCGGTCGCGCAAGCGTTTCCGGTATCGCCGCCAGCGAGAATTTTGCGTCGCTTTTCGGATGCTCGCTTGCTAAGCGCGCGGCCACCACGTTCAGCGCCGCCTGCGCCTGCGCCACGCTCACCCCCCGCCGCAAGCGCGCCCAGATTTGAAATGGTCCGCCGTTACGGTCCTGGAGCAGCGACCTCGACATCCAGTTCTCCACCATCA
This sequence comes from Acidobacteriota bacterium, assembly GCA_021818865.1. Lineage (GTDB taxonomy): Bacteria > Acidobacteriota > Terriglobia > Acidiferrales > UBA7541 > JAKASX01. The sequence goes on along the minus strand of JAKASX010000139.1, from coordinate 1,450 downwards.
TCATCGACATCGGCAGATAGACCTGCGTCTCGACGAACGGAAAGACGCCATGGAAGCCTCTCGGACCCACACCGACGACCGTCACTGGATGCCCATTGAGTGAAACGCTTCGGCCAACGACTCCGCGGTCGCCGCCGAATTGCGATTTCCAAAAGGCGTAGCTCAGCACGATCTCCGGATGCGCGCTATACACGCCGCCTTCACTTGGCTCGATCAGCCGTCCCAGCGCCGGCCACAGGCCAAGCAGCGAAAAAAAGTTGCCGGAGACATAGGCCGAAAGAACGCGCTGGGCATGGCCATTGGCTCCCAACCCGTCAAAGCTCGTCCGGTAAGTCGCCATGCCGGAAAAAACCACCTTCGTCTGGCCGCGGATGTCGCGCATGTTCGGGTACGAGAAATAGGACTCGAGCTTTCCACCGCGCTGCTCGTACGCCAGCACGACGAGCTGGCCCGGATTGCGGGCGGGCAGCGGGCGCAGCAGCACCGCGTCAACGATGCTGAAAATCGCCACGTTCGCGCCGATGCCCAGCGCCAGCGTCAAAATCGCCGCCCAGGTGAAACCGGGCGTTTTGCGCAGCATGCGCCAGGCGGTGGTGACGTCGCGGAAAAATTCTTCGACGCTGGCCAATCCACGCAGTTGGCGATTCGCCTCGTGCAGTTGTTCCGTTCCGCCCAGGCGTAGCCGGGCCGCGCGCCGCGCTTCCTCGGGAGCCATGCCACGCCGGATATTCTCTTCGGTCAGCAATGCCAGATGCGTTTCGAGCTCCTGCTGGAATTCACGGTCCTCGTGATTCCGCCGCACGAGGCCGCGCACCCGCGAAACGGCGATTCGCAGCCCGTCGAACACGGCTTCAGCTCCTTTCCTCGAGCGACAGCATCCGCCCGATCGCGCCAGCGATGCGCTCCCAGTTTTCGGTTTCCGCGGCCAGATGCTTCTTCCCGGCGCGCGTGATGGAATAGAACTTCGCCTTCCGGTTGTTTTCGGAGGTTCCCCACGCGGCGGAAATCCAGCCGCGCTGCAGCAGGCGCACCAGCGAAGCGTAAATCGTCCCTTGATTCACGCGCAGTGCGTCGCGGCTGATCTGCTCGATGCGGCGGGCGATGCCGTAGCCGTGGAGCGGGCCGAGCGCTTCGAGCGCCTTCAGCACCATCAGGTCGAGCGTGCCTTGCAGGATTTCCGACCGGCTGTCGTTCACAATCCCTCCTGTGGCTAGACCACAGGAGAATCTACCCATTCATGTGGGATGTCAACAGGAAAAAGACGCGCGGAAAGGACCACTGTTCGGGGAACGATTCGGCGCGGCTTGTTTGCGTGGGGGCTAAAAGCTATCTCATAAATCACAACAAGTCGAATTAGGCGTTGCCGATGGGCGGGGAGAGGTCCAAAACGTGTTCATGGACCTTACCGACGCCCAGTGGGCGATTCTCAAACCCTTGCTGCAATCCGAAT
>JAKASX010000026.1 GCA_021818865.1 Acidobacteriota bacterium | reverse complement strand
GTCACCAGGTCCGATTGGCCCACCTGTTCGCTGGCGATCAGATTCGCCAGCGGACACACCAGGTGCCGGTCGATCGCCCGTTTCAGATGGCGCGCGCCGTAGCGCGCGTCGGTCCCTTCGCGTAGCAGGAAATTCCGGGCGCGATCATCCAGTTGCAAAGCGCACCGGCCGCGCGGCATCCCGCGCAGCCGGTCGAGAACCGTGTCGAGTTCCAGATCGAGGATGCGTTCCAGCTGCTCGCGCAGCAGCGGCCGGAACACCACCACCTTGTCGATCCGGTTCATGAATTCCGGCGAAAATTTCCTGCGCGCCGCTTCCGTCGCCGCCCGCTCGATTTTTTCGTCCAGCGTGCTGTTCTTCTGTTTCGCCGGAGCGAACCCGATCCGCGATTCCATCAACCCCGCGATTTCCGCCGCGCCCAGGTTGGAGGTCAGGAAAATCACCGTGCGGGAAAGGTCCACGCGGCGATTGTCGCCCAGCGTCAGCGTGGCCTTGTCCAGGATTCCGAGCAGCAACTGCCACAGAGCATCCGAAGCCTTTTCGATTTCGTCGAACAGCACGAAACTGAGTTTGATTCGTTCGGTGTGGTGCCGCGAAAGCGCCTCTTGCGTGATCAGCGGGTGCGTCTCCCGGTGCCCTAGGTATCCCGGCGGCGAGCCGACCAGCTTCGCGATCTCATGCGAATGCTGGAATTCACCGCAATCCACCTTGATCAGCGCCCGCGGATCGCCAAACAAAATTTCCGCCGCCGCTTCCACCACCCGCGTCTTCCCCGAACCTGTCGGGCCAAGGAACAGCATGTTGCCCACCGGACGGCCCGCTGCCGCCAACCCAGCCTGGTGGAGCTGAAAGAGATCGGCGACAGCCGCCACGGCTTCCTGCTGCCCGACGATTTTCCGCGCCAGCAAACTTTCGAACACCTGGGCTTCGGTTCCCCGGAGCGTTGGATTGAGAACGGCGGCTGACATGGTCTGCGTTCTTCCTCGCCGGCCGCCGGTGGAACTTCTTTTCCACTGCGGCCTTTTCTTCGCCCGGCAATTTCATCCGCCGGCCGTATGACATCCTGAGAAAGCAATTGCCGTGCCAGTGAGAATTTCCTCGGAAAGCAGCGGATGCGCCCGGATCGTTCCTGCCCATCCCGTCCCTCGAAATCCGGAAATCCTCATTTCTCCAATCCGCCTTGGAATCCTCCAAGACGTTGTCAGCAGAAAGGCTTGCACGCCAACCCTCCGCCCGCCAGCACGCCGCATTTCCGTCGCGTAGCGCGCAATGCCTGACGCGCCGCTCGGGGCCGCAGTTTCGAAATCGCCCCGGCGGGGTTAGAGCCTTTTTATCCGGCGGTTCCGGCGTGCCGCGCCGGGCACGGAAAGCGCGCAAAATGACTCCGGCTGTGAGGCAAGGCTCTCAGGAAGCTCTTAACTCTAAATTCCCACAATGGACCGTAGTACTCTTGACAGGAGTGGAACCGGCTTTCACACTGGGCTTCCCTTCCAAAAATCCAGAGCTCCGTACAGGTGTCCCAAACCGATGCGAATCCTTGTTGCGGAAGATGATCGCCCGGTCGCCACTTTCATTTCCAAGGGCCTGACCGCGGAAAATCACGTCACCGACGTGGCCGGCGACGGCGAGGAAGCCTTGTTCCTCGCTGAGCACTACGACTACGACCTCGTCATCTTGGATATCAATTTGCCCAAGGCAGACGGCTTTACCGTGCTGCAGCGAATTCGCGGCACAAAACCCGATCTCGCCGTCCTTTTCCTCACCGGCCACGTCCAGGTGAGCGACCGGGTGAGGGGGCTCGACCTGGGCGCCGATGATTACCTCACCAAGCCGTTTTCCCTCAACGAGCTGCTTGCCCGCGTCCGCGCCGTCGCGCGCCGGCGCTCCCGGCCCATGGAATCCATTTTGAAAGTGGACGATCTGGTGATGGACCGCGTGCAGCGCGTCGTCACGCGCAACGGCCGTCCCATCAGCCTCACGCCCAAGGAATTCGCCCTGCTCGAATACCTGATGCAGAGTTCCGGCCGCTCCGTCAGCCGCTCGATGATCGTCGAACACGTCTGGAATCTCGGTTTCGACAGCACCACGAATGTCGTGGACGTCTATATCAACTATCTCCGGAAAAAAATCGACGCGGACGCGCCGAACAAGCTGATCCATACGGTTCGCGGCGTCGGCTATCAGATCGGTCCCGGCGCGGCCGGAGATCGGGAACAAGCGCGAGGGTAGCCGGAGATGCGGTCATGCCCACGCGGGGAATCGCCGCCGCGCATTCTGCTGCCGCGGCTTCTCATGAAAAACGCGTCGAAGACGAGAAAGATTTAATGATGAACTCATCCAATTCTAATCTCCTTGTGCTGGAATCGAGCCGTGGAGGCGACCACCATGACGACTACGATCACCGGCGATTCTGAGGTTTCCCGCGACGCTCGCGTGATGATTGCAAGCCCGAGCGAGCGATTCCGGCAATCCGTCGAGGAGCAGCTTGGTCCGCGCTTCGGCGATGTCACTCTGGCCACCGGCGGGGCCGACGCGCTCGCCAAGCTCGATGAAGCCCCATGCCGCTACCTCGTGCTCGATCGCCGTCTGGCCGATCTGAATGCCGACGAACTCGAGGAAATGATTCACGCCCTCTATCCCGGCCTCGAAATCCTGACGCTCGATTCCGACGACGAATCCGAGCTCGTGCGCGCGATCGCGCTCGTCGGCGCGGAATCCGCCGCCAATTTCGGCGAGGCCGTCCAGGACGATTCGTGCGCCAACGAGTTGGCCGCTGAACCCTCCCTTCCCATTCCCCACAAACCCGACGAGCGATGGGCCAAACCTTTGCCGGGAATGATCGGTTCGGCGCGGGCGATGGCCCGCGTGTTTCGCCTTTCGCGGCTCGTCGCTCCGCGCGGCACCACCGTCCTCGTCATGGGCGAAACCGGAACCGGCAAGGAACTCGTCGCTCGCGCGATTCACGATCTCAGCCAGCGCTCGCAAGGTCCGTTCGTCACCGTGAATTGCGCCGCCATTCCCGAAGCTCTGCTCGAAGCTGAGCTCTTCGGCCATTGCCGCGGCGCGTTCACCGGCGCCGTCCAGTCCCGCCTGGGCCGCATTCACGCCGCGCATGGCGGCACGCTGTTTCTGGACGAAGCGGGCGAACTCCCGCTCGGTATGCAAGCAAAACTCCTGCGTTTTCTCCAGCACGGCGAAGTGCAGCGCCTGGGCAGTTCGGACGTTTTTCGCGTGGACGTCCGCGTGGTCGCCGCGACGAATGCCGATCTCTCCGAGCGCGTTACCCGCGCCGAATTCCGCGCCGATCTCTACTACCGGCTTTCCATCTTCCCGATCCGCTTGCCGCCCCTGCGCGAGCGCGTCGAAGACATCGTTCCGCTGGCCCTCAATCATCTCGAGGCGCTTTGCCGCGAAGCGTCCTCGCCCGAAAAGCGTCTCACCCGCTCGGCCGAGGAACTCCTGCGCCGCCATTCGTGGCCGGGAAACGTTCGCGAACTCCAGCATGCTGTCGAACGCGCCTTCATTCTTTCCGAGGATTCCCGGGAAATCAGCGCCGACCTCTTCCACCTCTCGGAATAATCGCCCGCTCTCGAACCCGCGGCACTCGCACCGTGCCGATCGGCAGCGCGCTTCCGCTTCCTTAGTAAGTAGATTCTTATCTTTGGCGCACAGGCGCGGCTTCGCCCGTTGCGCGGCGCGTGGGCAGAAATTTTCTTTTCATCCCCATTCGCGGAATCGTGGTAAATAAACGGCACAATCGCGTGCCTGTTGCGGAGTGTTGCTGTCGCAGCGAGCGCGCTCGTTTCCTTAAGAAATGTGGTGCCCCGATTGCTCCTTTGTCTCATGTTGAGAACAGTTGTCGCGTGGCTGCGCCGTCATGCGACGAGCCGAAAAGCGGAGCGACACACTTATGGGAGCACAGGTAGGGCTGCGCAAACGGAGAGCTCGCCTGCTCGCGATTCTCTCACGCGGCTTGGACAGGCCCTCTCACCGCTTGGCGGAACTGAATGCAGCTCTCGAAACCTCGCCGGTCGATTTGAAACGCGTCGTCGCCGTGATGCAAGGCGAAGCCGAATTGACCGCGCGGCTCGTGCGTCTGACGACCGGCGCGCTTTTCAGCGAAAGCCGTCGTGTCACTCGATTGGAAGACGCCGCAATCCTGCTCGGAGCCGCAAAGCTGCGAAACCTCGCGCTTGCCTGTTTTCTCATCGAGGCGTCACGTGAAAATCTCGGTCAGGCCACCGCCGAATCCTTCTGGTCTCATGCGCTCTTCGTCGCGCTGCTCGCCGAGCGAGCCGTGCGGGCCTCGAGCCTGGGAAGCGCGGAACAAGCCTACATCGCAGGCCTTCTGCACGATGTTGGCAAGCTCCCGCTGATGATGGTGGCAGAAGCGGAACGCTCATCCACTTCGATCTGGCTGTCGAGCGAGGGCGCGAAAACGCTCGCGCTCGAACGCGAATATTTTGGCCTCGATCACTGCGAGGCCGGCCACAGGCTGGGTATGCACTGGAATCTATCTCCCGTGCTGCTCGAAGCGATCGCCTGGCACCACGAGCCGCGCCGCGCGCGCGTCGCGCCGGATCTTGTCGGCATCGTCGCCATCGCCAACCTCCTTGGCTCGTCCGATGTGGCCGCCGGCACCGATTCGCCCGGCGACGATTTTGTCCGCGCCTGCCTGCCCCACATCGGCGAAGCCCGCTGCAAAGTCCTCTACGCAATTCTCCGGCGCGAATGCACGGCCGCGCGCAAGTTCGCGGAAATCGAAAATCCAGCGCTTGGCCTCCGGAATGAACCGGATCCGCCGTCGGGCGCCGCTCCGCAATGCCATGGCGGCCGAATGAACGGACTCTGACTTTCGGACTCCCCCCAGCGCGAGCATTAGCAAATCCTCAGTCGGTTTCCCACTCCCACGTCGTTTCAATGGCGCTCGCGCCCCGAAAACCGCCCGATTCGCTTAATTCCCGCTCATATTTCTCCATTTTTTCTGGCACGCCTCGTGCATAACCACGGGTATGAGCCTGATGGACACCAGAAAGACGACAACCCTTCCGAGACAAGACGAATCGGGAAAGCCAAGCCTCGGCTCAGCCAGTTTGGGTGTCCGATGGTTCGCCCGAGCGGAGAATTCTTTCGATCTTTCCGCACCTCCGCTGGACCTGTCGCGCGCTGCGGGCGCGCGGCTGGTCCTGAAACCGAATTCCGGCCGCGTGCCTGCGGGAGCTCAGCGCGAGATTCTCGTCCGCGTCGCGCCGTCCCGCCGGCCTGACCTGGCGGCGGAAGACACTCGGTATCGAAAGGAACTGCTCGGGCAAATCATCGGGAGAAACACGCTGCCCGTTTCGACGGCAGCGGCAGAAATTTCGCGTTCGTTTCCGCGGCTGGAATCCGATGCGCGGAAAACACCAAAAAGTTTGGGTGTGCGTGGGACAAGGCGCTCGGCGCAGGACACGGCGCGCGGACAAACGCGGGAACCGAAAGGCACGGCCGGCAAGATCTCCCTGCCGGTCGCCGGCGAATTCCGCCGGTGTCGCCATGGCAACTCGCGTAGACACGCCTGACCGCCGAGCGCGCCACCACCCAATCCCATCCCATGCCCAAAGATTCCATGCTCTCGCGGAAGCCGGGCCGGCAAACCGAATCCTCCGGCCCTCGAACACCCTCCGGCATCGCCGGCTTCGGAGGCGCGCAAAACGCCCGCTGGGCTCTCAGAATCGAACCTTCTCTGGCCCAGGCCGGTCTGCCCGGCGACGAATGGCCCGCACGGCTGGAACGCGCGGCGAGGGAGGTTTTCGCTGCGTTCGCCGCACCGCGCCCGCCTGACATCGACAGCGAACAGGACGACTCTTACGCCGAAGTGGCCGCCGCGGTCGGCATGGCTGGCGCGCTCTGGGCGGAATTGAGCGTGAATTGTTCGCCCCAGGCAGCGCGCCGCATCGCCAGCGGCATGCTCGGCCTCCCACGCCCCAGCCGCGAGCAGATTGCCGTCGCCATCGGCGAAATCACCAGCCGCATCGCGCGCCAGATTCGCGCGCTGTACGTGCGCCCCGCCGACCAATGCATCATCTCGCCTCCGGTCTCGCTGGCTTCGCCGAATGCCGCTGACGATTGGACTGCCGAAGGTCACAGCTACCTGGCAGCGGTAGGTTTCGAAAGCCTGCCCGTCTGGATTCGCCTTTCGCTGCAAGCGTGAGGGGAATCGTGACGCGCGTCGGTCTCTCGTGCCACAGCGCCGTCACCGGATCCACTCGCATCGCAATTCGCGCTTCTCCCAACGATTGACAAGAAAGCGCAGCCCCGTTTCTGTCAATAATCAAGAGGAGATTTTTCGGAAGCGGACGCGCTGCCGGCTCCTCGGCCAGCTTGCCAACCCGTAATTTCACGGTATACAGTCAACCGGACGCTGAAAGCGAGCCCGAAACTCGCGCCGGCGCCCAATTCATACGGGGAGCTTCGTCATGCAGACTCGCATTTTTGGCACCACCATGCCCGTTCTTGAAGTCGCGCTCGATCCCAACGAATCCGTCATTTCCGAAGCCGGCGAGCTTTCCTGGATGACGAGTGCCGTCCAGTTGACCACGCACACCCAATACGCCGGCGGCGGAGGGGTGATGGGCGTGATCAAGCGCGTGGCTGGTGGTGGTTCGCTCTTCATGACGGAATACCGCGCCATCGGCGCTCCCGGCTCCGTTTCCTTCGCCGCCAAACTCCCCGGACACATCATGCCGGTTGAAGTCAGCGCAAGCAGCGAATACATGATTCATCGTCACGGATTTTTGTGCGGAACGCCGCAGATCCAGATTAGCGTCGGCTTCCAGCAATCGCTCGGAGCGGGACTTTTCGGCGGCGAAGGTTTCCTGCTGCAGCGCGTCAGGGGAACGGGAACCGCATGGATCGAGCTTTCCGGCGAGCTGATCACCAAGGAACTGCAGCCCGGCGAAACGCTGCTGGTCCATCCGGGACACGTCGGCGCGTTTCAGGCGGGAGTCTCCTTCCAGATCACGACGGTGCCGGGAATCAAGAACATGCTTTTTGGCGGCGATGGAATTTTCCTGGCGGCTCTTACCGGACCCGGAAAAATCTGGCTGCAAACACTGCCCATTTCCCGGCTTGCACTCGAGATCATGGAATACATGCCCGCGCAGCAAAATCAGGCTGTCGAGGGAGGCGTCGTCGGCGGCATCGTGGGTTCGCTTCTCAACGGAATGAGATAAAGAGCGCCGCGTCGCGCGGCGCGCAACCCTCCAACAACTCCCAATCTTCCAAAAAACAGGGCGGCCGAAAATTGTGCTTGACACGGCATAGCATTTAGCGTTACATAATGTAACGTTACAACGACGCGCACTTAAAGGCAGGCCCCATGAAAGGTCTCGGAGAAATCGAACAAGCGGTTCTCGAACGGCTCTGGCTTTCGGGCGCTTCGACTGCTGAGAATTGCCGCGAAGCGCTCGCCGCTACTCATCCCATGAAGGATTCCACCATTCGCACCGTGCTGCGCCGCCTGGAAGAAAAAGGCTACCTGACTCACGAAGTCCGCGGCCGCACCTACGTCTATCGCCCCGCCGAAGCGCGGCTCAGCGTCGCCGCGCGTGCGGTCAAGCAGTTGGTGGATCGTTTCTGCGGCGGCTCGGTGGAGCAATTGCTCGCCGGGATGGTGGAAAACGAGGTCTTGGATTCCGACGAACTCGAAAGGCTAGCGAGGCGGATCGCCCGGCGAAAGGAGCAAAGGCGATGAATCATTTCCTGGCGCATTCACTGGGTCCGGCACTCATTCCCTACGTGATCGAGCCGGCGGCGCGCTCGCTCGCACTGGCCGGCGTGGTTTGGCTGGCGCTCACCGCGCTGCGCGTGCGCGACATCGGTTTGCGGCTCGCTGCGTGGACTGTAGTTTTGTGCGCGGCGCTGCTGATGCCTGTGCTTCCCCGCCTGATGCCGCAAATTCCGTTGCTTCTTCCCGCTCGGCACGCGGCTGCCGCGCCTGCGGCAAATCTCAACGAAAGCGTGCGTTGGGAAGGCCCCGCGCTCCAGGTTGACATTGCCTCGGCGGATTCCTCCTCGCCATCAGCGAATGCGGAAAGCACGTTGCCGCTTGCGCCGCCTTCCTCCGAAGTTCGCACAACGAAGGAAACGCATGCCGCCGCTGCCACGGGAGCAACGCCCAGCATCCCGCTCGGTGCTCAATCCCAGGGCTCGCGGCTTTCGCTCCAGAAGTCGGATTCCCGTGCCACTGAAATCGCCACCAGTTCCAGTCCGGTCCCCGCGAAAAAGAATATTTCCTGGCTCACCCTCGCGGCGGCTGCGTACTGGCTGATTGCCGGAACGCTGCTCGGGCGGCTCGCGCTCGGCTACGCGCTCCGCAGGCGGCTCGAAAATCGCGCAAAGCCGATCGAAGACGCGCGGCTTGCGGCCATCCTCCAGGAGGAAACTCGCAAAATAGGTCTCAGGCGCCCGCCGCGCATCGCGGAATCCGCGGCGCTTTCGGTTCCGGCGGCGATGCGAGTACTGCGGCCGCTGGTGCTGTTGCCGTCAGGCTGGGAAAACTGGAGCGAAACGGAGTTGCGCGCCGTTTTCGCGCACGAGCTTTCGCACATCGCGCGGTGCGACGTGCTCACGCAGGCTCTGGCGAAAATTCATCGCGCGATTTTCTGGTTCAGTCCGCTCGGCTGGTGGCTCGATCGCACGATAGTCGAGCTGGCCGAGCAGGCGAGCGATGATGCCGCATTGCGCGCCGGCGCCGATCGCACCGGCTACGCCGAAGTTCTGCTCCATTTTCTCCGTGCGCTCAAAGCCGGCGAAAGGCGCGTCCGTTGGGAAGCGGTATCCATGGCGCAAGGCACGCGTTCGGGGCGCCGGCTGGAACGAATCCTTTCCGGTGCGCGGCTTTCCGCGCGCGTGGGACGCAAAGCGCTGGCCACGGTTGCGATCGCCCTCGTTCCGCTCGTTTGCCTGACTGCCGCGGTCGAGCCGACGTTTTCGGCGCAAACTCAGACGCCGCCTCCGCCGACGCTTCCCGCGCCGCCGGCTCCGCCCGCTTCCGCGATGCAGCCAGTGGTCGTTCCACCGGTTCCGGCGCCTCCGAAAGCGGTTGCTGCGCCGAGTTCGCAGGCCGCGCCTGCGCCCGCGCCAATGCCCGCTCCGGCCGGAGGGGTCGTTGCGCCCGTCATTCCTCCTGCGCCCGCAGTTCCGCCCACTTTCGCGGCCATGCCGTTCGCGCCCACGACCGGCCCCGGGCAAGGCGAGGAAAGCGAGACTTGGTATTCGAACGGAGACTGCTCGAACGGCAACGCGTTCGCCATCGTTTCCGGCCTGAAGATCACCATGCAGTGCGGCAGCGAGCGGGATTTCGAGCAGGTCCAGAAATTGCGCAAGAAAACCGGGGGCGATTTCATCTGGTTCCGCAAGAACGGCAATGCCTACATCGTTCGCGATCCGGAAACGGTGCGGCGGGCGCTGGCCGCGTTTGCGCCGATGCAGGTGCTCGCCCGTCAGCAAGCCGAATTGGGTCGAGAACAAGCGACGCTCGGCGCGAAGCAGGCCGCGCTCGGGATGCAACAAGCGGAATCGCGGCTCGTGCTGCCAAATTTCGATTTTTCGGCGGAGATGCGCGAGATGGATAAGGAACTCCGCGCATTCGACACTTCGACCGAGCAGAAAGATCTCAACCGCTACCGCGCCGCGATGCGCGACGCGTTCAAGCAACTCAACTCCGCCACCACGCAAGAGGCGTTGGCCCACGCGCAGGAGCAAATCGCCCGCGCCATGCAGGAAATGAATTCGAGCACCATGCAACAGGCGATGGCGCATTTGCGCGAACAAATGGCGATGATGCAAGCCCGAATCGGAACAATCCAGGCGAACGCCGGCGAGCGCCAAGCCGAATTGGGGCGTCAACAGGCGGCTCTGGGCGAACAGCAAGCCACTCTGGGACGCCAGCAAGCCGCGCTCGGACGCCAGCAGACGAAAGCAGCCCGGCAAGCCGCCGAGCAGATCCAAAGACTGCTCGACAACGCACTGGCGAAAGGACTGGCGAAAAAACCGTAACACAAATCGACGCCGCGAACGGCGACCTTGCCGAGCGCGAGCGAAACCGAACAATTTCCCTCCGCGAAATGAAGGGTAAAATGCAGCCGGCGCCACGGAATCCGCCCAACGTGGCGCCGTTGCATTTTCGGCGAAACCATTGCCACGCCTGAAACGCAAAATCGCCTCCGCGGGCAATGCGCGCTCCGCGGCGCGCGGTGCTGTATGATGAAGGGCGTGAAACAAATGGCAATTTTGCTCGTGAGCGCGGCGCTGCTTGTTTCACTTTCCGGATGCGCCAGCTCAAAACCCAAAACCGACGCGGAACTTGGCTTGAACCAGCAGCAGGCGAGCGGGCGTCAAATTTTCCAGGCATACTGCTCTTCGTGCCATCATGCGTATTCCTCGACTGGATCCACGGGTCCGAGCCTCAAAGGATTGTTTCGCAAAAAATATCTGCCGAGCGGGTTGCCCGCGAACGACCGCTTCGTGCTGCAAACGATCGCCGGCGGCCGCGGGATGATGCCGAGTTTCGGCGGGACGCTCACCGAGCAGCAGATCAGTGATTTGCTGGCGTATTTGCACACCCTCTGAGAGCCGGTCCGGCGCTGGCGTCCGCCGCAAAGCTGGAGAGAAGAAACCATGGCCGATGCGATAAAGACCGAAACTTCCCAACCATCCGTGCCGGTGCTGGTGGTTCCCGCGCGATCGCTAGCCGAGCGCGAACGCCAGGTGCACGAGGAGATTGCGCGCCGCGCCTACGAAATTTTCGAAAGCCGCGGGTGCCAGCACGGACGCGACGTCGATGATTGGTTCCAGGCCGAATCGCAACTGCTGCATCGGCTGCCACATCGCGTGGCGCAGACGCAGGACCGTTTGTTCGTCTTCTCGGAGTTGGCGCGGAATTGGGCCGCCGACGAACTCGTGGTGGGCGTGGGTGCGCACCGGCTGATTATCAGCGGGGAACGCGAAGTGGAAATGACCTATCACGATCCGCACGGGACGCGGACCGAAAAGCAATTGCGGACAGTTTTTCAGGCGCTCGATTTGCCAGTGGAAGTGCGGCCGGAAGGAGCAACGGCCACACTGGCCGAAACGACGCTCGAAATCGTGATGCCTCGGCGAGTCTGACTTCAGGAAAAACCTACGGAAGGAATTCCTCGGACAGGGAGTTTGGAAGGGGCGGCAAAGAGCGCCTATTTTCAGAGTTGTTTCTGCCTTTTGGTTAAACGGTTCTAGCACCACTTTCCACTATTAACCTGTTGACAAATAAGCAGCTACGTCTCTTTTCCGGGAATTTGGCGGAGAGGTTCTGGCGTTCCCTCAGAACCAATAGGGCGTTTTGATCGTCCAGGAATTTCCGGGATAACGGTGATGCAACAGCAGGAAGGCGCGCTTCGAATAGCTGCTCGTCTGCGGGTCCGTGCAGCCGTAGCGAGTGGCGCGGACGACGAAATGCAGTGCTTTGGGCACGCGCGGATCGCTGGGGTGGGCGACGGCCCAATCGAGCGCCTGTTTTCCCAGCCAATTCGGCGCGGTGGGAATCCGGCCGAGCGCGGCCCATTCGTTTTGACCGACGGCGCGCTGTCTCCCGGTGAGAAAACCGGGAGCGGGGACAGCGCCGCTTGGGTAAATTTCCGCGAGCGGAGACGAGAGCGATTCGTCCATCGTGTAGTAATTGAATTGGCCCCAATTTGCGCTGGCGTTTTGCGAAGCGCCTAGCCGGCACCACCAGTTGTCGCGAAATTCGTCAATGTGCGCGAGCGATTCCGGGCCTTTGACAATGGACCAGCGATCTACGCCAGCGCTTACATAAGGCCGCATTCCGGGAAAACGCAGCAACAGCAGCACTGCCGCGAAGTTCCTTTCGGGTGCTGATTTTGCCGCGGCGTAAGACGCGAGCGAGGGCTTCAGTCGCGGCGCCAGAGAGGCGAGCAAAGGCACCACGCGCAGGGCAATCCGGGTGTTGCCCAAAAGAACGGCGCGCGTCCACAGGGCAATCGCGATTTGGCGGCGCAGATTGGCCGGTAAAACAGCGGAGCGCGCGGCCTCGCCGAGTACAGCCAGGGGGAATCTTTCGGTGAGTGAGACGGCAGAATCGGCGTCGAAAAACTTCTGATTGCTCGACTGCGCCATTTTCGCCGGGGTGGCATAGCCGTAGCCTCCCATGTCCACGGGGCGGCGCGGGGCATAGCGCAACCATTCGGCCAAATTGCGGCTGAGCGTCATGCGGAGGGCCAGGAATTCGTTTCGTGCGCCCTGGCTGAGGCTGATGGACCGCGTGGCGAGCATGCGATCGAGTCCGCGGCGGGCTTGCTCCGCGTGGCCCATTTCCGCAAGAAGGCGCAAGCGATGAAATGTGACGGTAACGTAGGCCGGAAAATTTGGTGAAACGGCTTGCGCCGCGGCGACGAACTGCGCAGCGGATGAATCGCTTGCGTGCGCCTGGGAAATTGCGGCTACGAGCCAGGGAAGGCTGCGCGTTTGTTGCCAGAGCGCGAGCGCATGTGCGAAAGACGCCGAGCCCGGATGGGCAAACGTATCGATCCAGTCCGTCATTCCACTGGGCATTCCACCGGGCATTCGGCCGGGAACGGCGGCTGGAACGGGATTCGCCGTTCCCCCGGTGTTCGGAGGGTTTGGTTGGGTATGGGCAGCGGGCGCGTGGTGGAAAAGCCAGAGATAATCCACCAGATTCTGATGAAATTGGGGATTGGGCTTCGCGCCATCGAGAGCGACTTCCAGCAATTTTTCGCGCTGGACGGGATGGAGGCGAATGCGGACAAAATCGAGCAGGCCGCGCGCGGAGTGGTGATATTCGGCGAGATTGGGATCGCTGAGGATCTTTTCGAGCTGGCGTTCCGCTGCTTCGAGCGGCGGACGATTGATGGCGTTCTCTCCCGGCGTCAACGTTCCCTCGCGAACCAGACAACGGGCGACGAGGTAGGGCGCGAGTTTGTGATAGGGCGAAGCGGAATCCTTTGCGATGGCGGCGAATTCCGATTGCGCAGCGGTGAAATTGCCGGCGTAGAAATGCGCCGCGGCAATTTGATAGGCGCGATCCTGGCGAATCAGCAAAGGATCGCTCGACGAGGCGGGAGTGGGGATCGCCATGACCGGCGGAGTGGGCGGATAGGCGAGGCCGCCGGAACAATTTGTGAAAACATCGTCTTGCGCCGAGAGCCACTTCTTCACGTAGGGACTTTGCGCTCCAAACCGCGCGATGCGGCGATCGAGAATTTCCACAGCATTCTGGAATGCGCCGGAGGGACAGTTGAGATAGCTGAAGTAGTAACCTTGCCCTTGGTCGTAACGAAAAATCCCGGCAGGATTGTAATCGTCAAGTCTCGCCTGGGCAGAAACGCCGGCGACTTGTTTGCGTGCCGTTTTCCAGCGGTCTATCCAATTCAACGGCGTTGCGGCGGGTTGGGGTGGTTCCTGGTCGGCTCCTTGCTGGATGTACCAATAGCTGTTGCCGTTGAGTATTTGACGCACGGCGGCGGATTCCGTCCGGTCGAGCGGCTTACCGATCAAATTGCGATAGGCGACGAACAGATAGACGCGACGGAGACCGGGCTGGAGGAGATCGAGCTTACCTTGCGCGTAAGCTTCGAGAGGAACGTCGGGATAACTTACGTGCGTGAACGCCGGCGGAGAAAGATCGGGACCGCAAGCCTGGACGACGAACTGCGGGAGAAACGTGGCTGCCACAACGAGCGCGGCTATCGCGATTTTCCAGCCAAGGCGTCCCATCGGTGCACCTCCGCAAGGATTTTGGCGACTTGCGCACGGGTCCACGCGCGATTTGAGAAAACGTAAATTCGGCGCGGACTTCCCTGCCCGGCTGGGCGCGAAAGGCCGCGATCGAGCAATTCTTGTGAGAACGCTTCGTCGGTTGAAACGCCCAGGCTCGCGCGGCAGACGCGGGCGCGAAAGGCGCGACCAGATTGCATGAAGGAGGCGACGGCCGGCGCATCGGGTCCCATGCGGAAGAGCATGGGAACGGCTTCGGCGACAGTGCCGGGCGGCAATGAATCGAGCCACGGATCGCCGATGCACCAGGAAGCGAGAGCGGTCATCGAGAGCGGCATGCTGCGCGGCAAACGGCGGCGAAGCGTTTCGAGAAGTTGGCGGTAGAAGGGCTGCTCGCTACGGGTCGCGTCGTAATCCAGCTGCAAGGCGCGAACGCCGCGAAGTGCGGCGAGCGAGAGAATCATTTCGACGACGCGATTGCGCTGGGCTTTCGAGTAAAGGGAGGTTGGCGTGGCCGTCGCGTCGTTGCTCCGCCAGCCCGGAGGATGGTGCCAGAGGTCGTGTGGCGTTTCAATACGGACGACGGCCATGAGCGGCGTGTGCGGCGGGACCTCTAAGGGTTGAAGGCGCGGCTCAAGCACTACGTCAAGCGAGTTGCCTGGCGGGTCGCTCGGATTGGGCGATTGGATTTCGATTGTGCCTGCCAGAAAAGCCACCCCTGCCTGACGCGGATTGAGGAAACGCAGGTCCTCGGGACGTTCCCACGCCCAGAACATCACGCGAGGCAGATGCATCGGGAGCGCGTGGGCCGGCGATTCGGGCACGATTGGTGCGCGACGCCATTCGCGAGCCAGGTGATTTGCCGCAACGGCCGATGCGAGGATTAAAACGACGAGAAGGATGGCAGGAGGGGACTCGCGATAGGTGGCTGGGCGGCGAAGGAATCGGTTCACGGTCATGGATCGGTGCAATTTGCGTGGCGAGCCCGGAGACGCGGAAATCCGGCGTATCTTTGCGCTTCGAGGCAAAGACGGCGTGTCGTAAACGCAACGGTGTGTCTGCCGGTCACGCTGGAATGATATTGCGACACGGGGGGCAGCAGGGCAAATGCTCAGCTACGGTCCGCCGGGAGCGCGGCGGCCGGCGCGAATTTTAAAATGAGATTGCGTAAGGCTCAGCGTTGCTCGAAAAGGCCCAGATAGAGCAAGCCGGCGATAGCGCCGCCGATGATGGGCGCCACCCAAAACAGCCAGAGTTGCTGGATGGCCCAGCCGCCAACGAAGAGTGCAGGGCCGGTGCTGCGAGCCGGATTCACGGAAGTGTTGGTGATTGGAATGCCAACCAAGTGGCAGAGCGTCAAAGCTAGGCCGATGGCGATGCCCGCGAATCCCGCCGGCGCGCGCTTGTCGGTTGCGCCGTGAATGACGAGCACAAAGATGAAGGTGAGAACGACTTCGGCGATGAAGCAGGCCATGAGCGAGTAACCGCCCGGCGAATGCGCGCCGTAGCCATTGGATGCGAAGCCATTGCTCAGCGAAAAGCTGGCTTTGCCGCTGGCGATCAAATAGAGGACTGTGCTCGCCAGAATCGCGCCCAGCACTTGGACGACGATGTACGGAATCAGCTCCTTGAATGGGAATCGTTTGCCACACGCCAGACCGACCGATACCGCAGGATTGAAATGGCCGCCGGAGATGTGGCCAACAGCGTAAACCATCGTGAGAACGGTGAGGCCGAAAGCAAGTGCGACTCCGACGAAACCGATTCCGAGCTGCGGATACGCCGCGGAAACGACTGCCGCGCCGCACCCTCCGAAAACCAGAACGAACGTGCCAAAGAACTCGGCTGCGAGCTTTTTGGACAGTGGCATCCGATGTCTCCTTTCGGCATCTCGATCGCGCGCACAAGGGAGCGGGGGCTTGCCTCCCTGCCCACTCGCCTTGGCCCGTGACACTTTACACCGTTTAGCTGGTCGTTAACTACAACTTGATGGGGAGGGTTTTTCGTTGACCCGGGGATGTGAGGCGGCCGGGACCCCGGGGTCCGCGGCGGGCGGCGGGACACATAGGTGACAGAACGTACCGGACACGAGAGTTACAGCTTTTTTCCTTTCAGGGGAGTGATGCCGTGGGAGGGGGCTTCGGTGAGGGTCGGAGGGCTGCAGTTCTCGGCTAGCTGACGAGCCAATAGTCGAGCTGTGCCGCGAGTTCGGGATCGCTGCAAAAGCGGTCATCGAAGTTTCAAGGCTGAACACGGGCGGGATGGTTGCGGGGGCTGGATTTGAACCAGCGACCTCCGGGTTATGAGTTAAATGGATCAAATCTGTAAACTGTGGCCCGTCTTGCCCTTACAAAATATCGTAGGACCAAAATGAGGCCGTTTTTGGCGGGTTTTGTTCCCTTAATGTTCCCTAGCAACCCGACGACGTCTGCCCGACCAAGCTCCGGTGGGCGTATCATTCGAGAACGGGCCCGGGGTTCAAACGTGCCAAGAGTAGCGTACGTTCTCCTTCGGCTCAATAGCCGACGGAGAAAGCAGCGTATAATGACTCACCCCGCCGACCTCCAACGGAAAAGCACACGCCTCCGCTACTCGTACTTCAATGCCGTCACGGGATCGACGCGCATCGCGCGACGCGCCGGGATGTAGCACGCCGCCAGGGCAACCAGCGTCAGGAGAATTGCGACGCCAGCAAACGTCAGCGGGTCCGTGGCCGTAACGCCAAAAAGTTGGCTCCCCAGGAAACGCGTCAGCCCAAGCCCCACAGCGATGCCGGTCGCCACGCCAACGAGCGTGAGCCTTATTCCTTGCCCCAGGACCAGTCGTAGAATATCCCCCCGCTGCGCACCCAGCGCTATCCGGATCCCCATCTCGTGCATGCGTTGCCTGGTGAGATACGAAACCACGCTGTAAATACCGACGCAAGAGAGCAAGACTGCAAAGCCGGCAAAAACGCTCAAGAGAATCCTCAAAAAACGCTGCGCCGCAAGCGAATTGGAAATGATGCCATCCATTGTCTCAACACGGTACATTATCAAGCCCGTTCCGAATCGCTGAATCGTCTGTCGAATCGCTGAGACTTGACCAGAAGACAAAAGACTGGAGCGCAGCGCAACTGTAAGTCTGCGGGCCATGAGAGACATGAACCTATCGGGGATTTGTGAAACCGGCAGATAAATCTGCCCCTGGATACGCGATAGGCCTCCGGCATTGAGGCCCCACTGTCTTACGTGGCCCACGATGCCAATGACCTCGGCTGAGGTACCGATACCAAGTTTCACCCGTTGGCCAACTGGGTTATGGTTGCCGAAATAGAGACGAGCGAACCGCGTGTCGATGACAACAACAGGTACTGAGTATGCATTGTCTTCTGAAGTGAAGAAGCGCCCGTGTACAATTGGAATCTTCATCACCTTCAAGTAGCCCGGTTGGACTGCGTATAACAGCGCCATATTCATTTGCGAGCCGGGCAGGGACTTCGGCTGTCCTGCGATCCAAAAAGGCATATCCAAATCCCCGACCATGGGTACTGAGCCTAACGTTAGGGACGCAGCACGGACGCCTGGAACGACTTCCAATTGCTGGCGAATCTGGTCCATGGCGGCTTGAACTTCCCCAGGGGCCGCCCCCAGGGGCCTCGAAGACGACAGGCTAAAGATCAAAACGTGGTGCGGATCGAACCCGGGATTGACCTTCCAGAGCATTCTTAGGCTGCGAATCATCAGCCCCGCTCCGATCAGAAGTGCAACCGCTAGCGCTAACTCGACGGCGACGAGAAGTTTCTGCACGGAATGCCGTTTGCTGCTCCCGCCCCGCAAACCTTCCTTAAGCTCTTCGTGGACGTCAGGACGGGAACTTTTAAGCGCTGGTACCATGCCAAAAAGGATTCCCGCAAATAGCGAAATGGCAAGGGTGAAAACTAGGACGCCGCCGTCGAGGTGTGCTGCGGAGGATTGCGGCAGTGTCTCGGGAAGTAATCTCAGCGCCGGCCCGGTCCCCAACACTGCGAGAACTAGGCCCAACGCCCCACCAGAAAAGCCGAGTAACAGGCTTTCGGTCAGCAATTGCCGAATCACACGCCCGCTGGTGGCACCAAGTGCCGCCCTTATCGCAAATTCGTGTGACCGCGCGTCCGCACGCGCGAGTTGTAGCGTTGCGACATTCGAGCATGCAATCATTAAAAAGAAAACCACCACCGCAAACACCACCAAAAGAAGCGGGCGGACCTTGCCGACGATATCCTGCTTGAGCGGAATGAGCGCGGCGCCGATGTCCTTGTCCGTGTCAGGATATTCCAGCGCTAGGTGGCTCGCAACGAGAGTCATATCTTCCCTCGCTTGCGCCAGCGAGACGCCCGGCCTCAAACGCCCGACGGCGTCAGTGCCCATGGCAGCACCGCGATTGCGAAATGTTGGGTTACCCCACTGGCCGATGGGAACATAGATATCGCTCCTCTGAAAATTGCCACTTTCGTAGTGGAAATCCCCGGGAATTACACCGACGATCGTGTACACCGTGCCATTGAGCGTGAGCGTTTTCCCCACTACGCGGGGCGAGGAGGCAAATTCGCGTTTCCACAAGCCTTCACTGATCAGCGCAACCGGCGTTCCACCCTCACGGTCCTCCTGGGCGGTGAACCCCCGACCGATTACCGGCTTCACACCGAGCAGCGGGAAAAAACCTGCGGAAACCATCTCCCCCTCCACGCGCTGGGCCTCCCCCATTCCTGTGAGGATGAAATTGGCCTCCCTGAATGCTGCCATCGAAGAGAAGGTGCGATTGTCTCGCTCCCAGTCGAGGAAATTCAGATAAGAAATGGAACCAGTTCGCAAATCCCTAGACTGCGAATAGACGGCAACGAGACGTGCTGCGTCCTCGTATGGCAGCGGATCAAGCAGTACTGCCTTGATTACGGAGAACACCGCCGTGTTGGCACCGATGCTCAGGGCTAACGCGAAAATAGCGACAACTGTTACACGAGGGTTTTTTACCAACATGCGCAATCCGTAGCGTATGTCTTCCCAAAGACCTTCCATACTCATACCTCCTGACGACCGCATAGAAGAGCAGTTAATGGCCTCCGCCCTGTCCTCGTGACCCCTTTTCCCATCTGGGTCCTGCGCACCAAGCCACAACTAGAGTCAAAATCACAAAGAAAGCTTCCTCTTCTCGATACCCTCGTTTGATCTGCGTTGAATGTACTCCCATAGTAGCCTGACTGCAAGCAGAAGGATGATCGCCAAGAGAACCATGGAATGCTGGACAATGGCTGCTAAATCATGCGTCCTGTGCGAAAACAACACCAGTTCGTAAATCCAAGCGAGGAAACGGTAGGTGCAGTAGACGACCGTTGCGAGAGCGAGAAGAAGATACGTGGTTACCCACGGTCCCCCGCTTCTCCGTTCCCCCCTGATCCACTTTTTCAACTGCTCGTAGCTCCTAGTCCGACTATTGGGAGTTTTAGACAATGTGGAAAGAACAAAATACATATCGGTCGCCATAAAAGGAGAAAGATTGAACACTAATATTCCCGCGTTAGCCATCGCCAGTTGCATGGACATGTCAGCGACCACATGGTGAGCGGCAATGTACGGATAAATTACTATAAGCATCGCTCCGATTAAGATGTTGGCGTACATACCGGCGAGCCAAATCCGCACTCTGAGTCCTGGCGCGACGGTGTAGATTCCAGGTATTTTTATGTATACATACGGAATGAATCCCAAATACAGTGCGAACGTGATACTTTTGGGAACCAAACCGTAGCGTAGGCTGGCAAGACCATGGAAGGATTCATGAATAAGCGCTATTATTAACACACCCGTCCATAGGAACAGGTATTCGAGTACGCTGGGTGCGCCACCTCCGCCCCAGGAAGCGGCCCTGAGCCACGTAGGAAGCGCGCCAGCAGCGGCCAGCAGGAGTGCAGCGCCACTGATGACCCCATAAGGAGATACGAGCACTTGCAGGGGCCGAATGTACGAGAACATTGACCCGACCTGAAAAGTCAGCAACCGAAACGAGTGCCTCAGGAATTCACTGTAGGGTTGCTGGTTCAAGGGCTCGGCAGTTGGGATTAGACCGGAGTTCAGAAGTTTATGGCAAAGCGCCTCAACGTCGACAGTTTTCCCCTGTTCCTGGAAAACCTGCTTCCGAATCCAGGGAAGATCATGCGATCCATCCAAATACCTGATAACCAGCATCGTCGGGTCGAGCATGTCCTCTGGGACCATTAGATACCTGTCGACGCTAATACTTCCGACGGCGTAGAGGTTCCTCCCGTCGCGTTCAAAAAGAAGCCACTTGCCAATATCCCGTACGACCTTTGGTGACTCGGGTAGCACCTGGGGATTGTCATGTGCCTTGACTGGCATCATATCTCCTTCTCCGTGGTGGGCGGGACGCCGGGCATCGTGATCTTACATACATAAAGCGGTCTTCTTGCAATTCTCTTAACAGTAAAAGGCTGTTGCACTAGCAAGCCTCTCCATGCGGTGTGGCATCCTTCTGCAACTCTGCGGAGAGCTTTTTCAAGCCTGCCAGGAACTGAGACCACAGAGCCGGGTCTCTCTTCAGGTCGTATAACGCTCCGATGTTGTTTTCGATGAATGTGCGCATCTCTCGGCAGAAGCGGTCGGGAATGTGGTAGTTGTTGGATTCAAAGATGTGTGCACCCGGACAACCCAGGCAGAGGGGGCTGGCCCAGCACGCTCGACACAATGGATTTGTGTACTTGTCACAATACGAAAGATTGCGGAGGGCATCCTTCAATTGCTGGGTCGGGCGAGCGATGTCAAAATCGTCGACAGTGCCCATGAGAAAAGACGGGCGCATTAGTCGATGACAAGGATAGATCTCACCGTCGGTCGTAACGGTTAAGCGAGTGTGACCCACGGAACAGAGGAACCGAGTGGCCCGCTTCCTAAGGAACAGCAGGAACGGAGCAAGCAATGTGCGTTCGAGCGTGGGCGAGTGACCCTCAATAAAATCGTGAAGCAGCATTTCGGTTGTCGCCGCCATATCCGTGCGTGTCTCCTCGTCGGTCAGCGCCAGGGGATGTTCTTGAGGAACGTGCACCGGGATTATGGCCCCCACCCGGAATAGGAATTCCTTCCGCAGGAACCCAGCCAAATCTTGCATTCGCATCCCAGAATTCAGATGCAGACGCGTGTACGTAGCCTCGATGTGCGGCGTTTGGCCGAGTGCACTTACGATTCTGTCAAATCCGGCCTTCACCTGCTTGTAGGTGCCCGTTCCGTCCTTCCTTGGACGCAGCTTGTCGTGAATGGCAGGGGGCCCATCAACGCTCATGGTAACCTGGATGTTATAGCGCTTGATAATGCGGACCGCCTCGCCGCTTATTAGTGTTCCGTTCGTAACTACACCATACTCCGGAATCGTCCGGGTCACGCCACGCACTTTGAGGTCTTCAACATGGCTACAGACTGCCTCAATGACGTCCATTGCAAGCGTAGGCTCGCCGCCAAAGAATAGGATACTCTCGATATGTGAAAAAGTGCGGTACATGGTGTCAAGAGCTCTTATCGCCAACGTCTTCTCCATTTTGGTTCTGGGGGGGCGTCCGTAACTACCTCCATCAGCATAACAATACACGCAGCGCAGATTGCACGAGTTGCTCACATGGAGGGAAAGCGACATCGGAGTTTCTCGGGACAATTCCGGCGAGCTGCGCCCAACTGAACCACGCGCACGATCAACGGTATCCGTGATTCTCTGGGCGCTGATAGCCAAGTCACATTCGGGAATGCGAGAAATCGCGGCTGCCTCAGATAGTGGAGTTCCGCGCTGCAACTCTAGAATTGCTGAGCGCAGGGCATTGCCGATACGAAAGAGAGAGAAAGTATGCGGATGAAACGCCAAGTAAAAGTCTCTATGGGGAAACGTATGTAGCTCGGCGATTGCCTCCGACCGTGTGCTGTCCATTGCCCCTCGCTCGTTGTCGGCCTTGCCGCAGCCCGCCACAACATCTTCCGCGTGGCATAAACACATCCTGGAGGGGCACCGGGAGGTGCCCCTCCAGGATGATCAAACTGAGGTCCTGACGTTCGAGTTTATTTCGGACCAAAGCAAATGCATCCGTATTTCGTGCAGACGCCGCCAGAATCGGGGCTAAACGCGGCAACGAACACGGGAGCAATGGCCTCTTCAAGTTCTCGGACGTCGCTGAAGTCTATAACATCGAGTTCGTTAGAGGGGGGTGAGCCCTGCCCACCCGTGGTTATCGCGACTGGTTTCTTCACGTTGTTTCTCCTTTCTAACGCGTGGTCAAGTTGAAACGACATGGTTTAGGCCGGTATATGTTTTTGCGTCATCGGCCCTATCTCGGAATGCCAGTGGATAAATCTGGGGCTGCCACGTAGAACCGGTCTTTTTTACCGCAGCCGCAAGGTGGTGCAACGCGTTGTGGCGAAGCAGTATCAGTCGGAGATTGACGAGCCTGGACTGATCGTGCTTGGCGAACGCGTACGGTGCCGCGGGCCGCCAACCTCCGAATCGCTCGGGAGCGCCGACATGCAACAACAGCCCTCGGTGCCGACGACCGAACTGAGCAGAGGCTTCGTCTGTAGTGTGGTGGGACGGGTGCTGTACCTCAGCGGGCGTTGCCGTCAGAGGCAACGCGCACTGGGCGGTCGCGCTAGGCGATTGCCCGGTGCGGGCGCAAGAGCGCACCGGCCTTTCAAGATTGATACAGCAACAAAACCGCCCCCCTGATGAGACCGGCTGAAACTGCCTGCAAGATTGAGGAGGGCTCTGTACGTTAACGGGCTTCCGCACCGCAGGCCTCACATTCTGCTTGATCTGGCCGGGTGGTGGCTTCGACCAATACGACCTCGGCGGTCAAAAGTTGCCGACGGGATGTCCGGAGATGGGCGGGCTTCTGCTTTTCGCAACACCTAGCTGTGCACCAGACTTGGATAAATAATCTTTCATCGCATGTTCGGGAGATGATCGAGGTCCCCAGCCGGCGAGAAGTTCGCTAATCACCGGAAATGCAGATAGAAATGCCCTCTCGTTTTTTCGCCTTGCTCTGTCTTGGAAAACACCGAGCATCCGGCCTGCTCGGCTCTCGCGAAGGATCGAGGCGGCAGCCGCACCCCTGTGGAGGCCCGAACGGAGCAAATCCCGACCAGTGCGTCTGGCACCAGTCACCAACGGAAGATTTCTGTCCGAGCAGTAGTCAGGGCTTTGACTTGCTGAGTTCGGAAGCCAACCCTGGAGCAGGCTGGTGGCGGCCTCGCTTAGCTTCGTCCCGCGCAGCCTTGCCTCTGAGGTTCTATCCCATAAAGGGCACAGCACCGTGCCGGCAAGCGCTCGAAAATTACGACCAGGGGGACATCGGCTTCCTGTGCTCTTGCAGAGGAGGAATGAGGAACTCAACCTTTCAAGCGCGAGTGGAAACCCGCTCATTGTCCTCGCACCTATGACGCATCATAAGCACTGACGGAATCTATGCGTCAATGGTTGAATTGTCACCATCCCTTGTGATAATTGTCATAAGATTTGGGGTTATGGCCCCTCTCGGGTATCGAACAGGTGAGGTGGGGTGCAAAATGCTGGCATCTGACATCTCCAGGTTGCTCAACGGTACGGGAGACGCAGCTTTCGCCGTGGACGATCAACAACTAATCTGCGCCTGGAACCGCGCCGCCGAGGCGTTTCTCGGTTACACGACCTCGCAGGCCCTTGGCAAGCCCTGTCACTCCATTTTCCAAGGGCAAAATGTTCTCGGCCTCAGAATCTGCAGTGAACAGTGCCCCGTAATGAATTGTGCGTTGCGAGGGCAGGAAATCTCAAGCTTCGAGATGGAACTAGTAGCAAGTTCCGGGCGTCGGATTTGGGTAATGGCCTCTAGCCTCGTTTTTCGGGACGAACGGTCGGGTCGTCATCTTGTAGTTCACATACTCCACGACATAAGCCGGTGGAGGCAAGTGGACATTCTCAATTCCAAGCTCATCCGATTGGCGCAGCAGATAGCTGCGCTTCCCAGGCAGGAGAAGGGATCGCTGCCTCCCACAGCGGCGCTAAGCGAGAGGGAGAAAACTGTCTTGCGGCTTCTTGCGGACGGGAAGAACCCGGCAGCCATCGCAAACGATCTCGGTATAACGAGCGGGACGCTGCGGAATCATCTCAGCCACGTTAATGAAAAACTCGGGACCCACAACCGACTGGAGGCAATATTTCAGGCCAAGCGTCGAGGAATCATCTGAACCAGACGTCTTGCAAAGCGGGCTGAGGCGACTGTACACGGAGCGCCGAAATAAATCCGCCAGCGGGAACTGGGTATTCTTCCACCGGCGGGGTCGGTCAACTGTTCTTCGATCAACTCTCTAAGGCCGAGTTGCTCGTCGATTTCGCGCAACAGGATCAGGCCACCATCGGAGGTGACCTGCGAGCCCCGGAAAGCGACTCTGAGCGAGGCGTTGAAAGAGAGCTGAAACGGCTGTGGCGTTTCACCCATTGGAAACCGACCTCCGAAGCGTCCTCAACGCGTCGAAACCCGCGTGCATATTCATGCGAGCGAAGCACTGAAGGTTAAGCAAGGGTGCTTTAAAACGGAAATGCGGGTCCAGAGGTTCATTTGCTAGTTTGGCGACCGAGCCGAGGCGAGCCAGAAGATCACGCGCAATCGTCTGGACGGGCCGCCCCTTCGTTCCGGTGGAAATCAGAATCGCAGGCAATTCCTCCTCGTCGGCAAGGGTATTGGCTCCGATTCCCTCAGCTTGCCACCTGCATCTTTCCATTGAGGCTGATGCCTGACCCTCACCCGCTCCGGTGTCGTTTCCGGTGCCGGTCTAACGTTACGTACACTACCTTACGGGACGAAATCCTCATGGTGCGATAACTTCCTTGCGAATGGATTTTTTCCGCATCTCGTATTGCCCCGTAGCAATCATGGTCCCGCTGGCCTCTTTGACAACATTTCGTGTTCGTCCAACATTCTTTCCGCCGCTGTTTTCTGCCGGAGGTGGTTGCGCAAAAATGCGGCTGTGATCGCGTAAGGCATAAATTCCCCGCCGTGCCGGGCCGTCCAGCACTCCTCGATTGCCAAGCGGAGATCGCGCCATCCTTGGCAAAAGACATCTCTGATTCCGGTGCCCTTCTTGGGCAGTCTGAGAATCTGAGCCCGAAAGAATTCCGTTGGCGCTTCCTGCATGCCCTTGGGCCTGCGTCGCCAGAGGCGGGAAATCACCCTGAAAACCCCATAGGGAAACTGTGCGAAAGGGGAGCTTCTCGCCATTTTGGAGCAACGGTCGTCTGATTCGCGCCAACCCATATCAGGCAAACCAGCGAGGGCGTTGGCCAGCCTGAGGGGTTTAATTGCGCATCTGCCCTTGCCCAGAAAATCGAGCAGTTCCGAGCAATACCAATACGCCTCCTCGTTCTCGACCCTCCGATCGAGTTCCTTCGATTCCGTTTCGGCTTGCGCCAGTTTTGCGTCGAGTTCACGCAGGCGTTCTTTCCTTTGAATGGCTTCTGCCTGAATGATTTCCTGGCCTTGCTCACCCGCCTGCGCCAGCGCGCTCTCCGCCTCGGCGCATGAGCGCACCAGGTCCAAGCGGAGATGGTGCATTCCTTGGATTTCATAGCGCAGCTTCGAAGCCCTGATTCGGTTTGCGCGAAGCGTTTTGCTATCCACCTCTTGCGGGGACCCGCCAAGGAAAACATGAGCCAGATCGTGGCGGTTTCCTCCCTGGATGGGCTCAAAAACCTTACGCAAGTCTTCAATCGTGCCGCCTCCTAGCTTCCGAATCCCAAGTAAACCGAAACCGATTCCCGGCCAGCACTCCTCGAAGAAGGAAAGCCAGTCGTTGCGGCCGCCCAGCAGGAAATTGTCTGCGACGGTGGGCCGACCCTTCTTCGGCTTCGCAGGTTCAGGCGGCCCAGGCAGCCAACTCGGCGAAGGAGCGAAAGAAAATTCGCCGCTCTGTTGAGCGTCTGACGAGCGGTTACCCCTGCGTTCCTGCCCAGCACCGCCCCTGTTTCGTCTGCCCGAGGGCCGCCTTTTTGCAAACCCGTCAAGCCCTTTTTTCCGCTTTTGGCGTGCCTTCTTGCGTTTTGGCATTTTTCCGGCACTCCTCTGGAGAGCCCCCCTGCATTTTACGGCGGTGCCCGGCAAATCGGCCGGATTTTTCCGGCAGTCGCCTATCCCGGCACCCACTGCCTTGAGCCGCCCAGCCCGGATTCCTCAAAGTGGGGCCTTATCCTGTACTCGCCCCAGATGCGGCCATCCGGTTCCGAGGCTGCTGTAGGGCGAGGAAAAAGCCATGCCAACGATGACCGGTTACAAGTTCCCCTGTCCAGTGTGCACTCAGTCGCTCGGAGTGCGACTCACGCGCAAGGGGAAGCCATACGTTACGTGCGATTCGTGTGGGGTCCAGATGTTCGTTCGCGGACCTGCCGGAATTGCGGAATTCGAGCGGCTGATCGAGCAGGGGAATAGGGACGGGCTGCCGGAGCGGCTCGCCGAGATGGAACGGCGCTATCGACTGACCTGCCCGGAATGCGGCAACAAATTCTGGGCCGAGCCGGGGCTGATTAAGACGAGCAGCTTCGATGGGAGCCTGAAGGGATTCCGATGCCCGCAGAAGGGTTGCGGGCAAATCGTGCCATGGGGAGGCAAACGATG
Organism: Acidobacteriota bacterium; assembly: GCA_021818865.1. Taxonomy (GTDB): domain Bacteria; phylum Acidobacteriota; class Terriglobia; order Acidiferrales; family UBA7541; genus JAKASX01. The sequence goes on along the minus strand of JAKASX010000026.1, from coordinate 11,861 downwards.
AGGATCACAGTGGTTGGAGCAGCGGCAATCGTCTTGGCGGTGATCGCAGCGGTCCTGCTAATCCGCTATTTGAACAACCAGAACAAACCGAAACCAGACCCGAATCCGGGCCCAAACCCGGCCTAAACGGAGGGCCTCGCTTCGAGGCATTGCAGACCCTTGCTGCTGGAAGAGACAAGTCGTATGCTTTCGCCCGAACAAAGGGCAAGACGGGTCACAGAGAAAGGAGCGTTCCGAGTGGCCCGTCGGAGGTACCAGCGAGGGTGTCTCTTCCTTCGCGGCAGGAAACGAAAGGTCTGGGTGCTCCGCTTCCGTGAGGACGTGATGCTGCCGGATGGCCAAATCGCGCGAGTGAATCGGTCGGAAGTGATCGGCCTGCTCGCCGACCTGCCCACCCGGCGCATGGCTCAACGGCTTGTGGAGTCTCGGTTGCGGGCGATCAATCTTGGCATCTATCGCCCGAAAACCACCCTGACTTTTCGCGAATTCGTCGAAACGCAGTGGCAACCCAATCTCTTCCCCACTTTCAAGCGGTCAACGGCCAAAGGTTATGCCCACGTGCTCCGCAAACACCTGATACCGTATTTTGGCGGCCAAAATCTGGCTGAGATCAGTCGCCAAATGGTACAGGGATTTGTGGCGCAGCTTGGGCAAAGGCTGGCCCCCAAAACGGTGAGTCTGGCGAAAAACCTGTTGAGCAAGGTTTTTTCAACGGCCATCGAGTGGGATTACCTCGAAAACAACCCGGCAACTGGCGTTCGACTCCCCACGATCATCACGCAGAACGAACACATCGCATTGACCCCGGAACAGATCAGGCAATTGGTGGCTGAGCTTTCGGAACCGTACAAGAGCATGGTTCTGATTGCCGCGCTGACGGGACTGCGCCGGGGCGAGCTGTTCGCTCTGCGCTGGGGCGCGGTGGATTTCGAACGAAAACTGATCGCCGTGCGCGAATCCGTGTACGACGGTCAGTTCAATGCACCAAAGACCCGGAGCAGCGTTCGCACGATCCCGATGGGCGAAGCCCTCGAAGGCATTCTGCTTCGCCTGCGGCCAGAGAACGCCGCTACGAGCGATTTGGTGTTCACCAGCCAGTCGGGGACGCCGCTACGGCCCGAGAACGTTCTCAAGCGGCATATTCATCCCGCCTGCGAGCGTGCAGGCCTGCCGAAAGTGGGCTGGCACGATCTGCGCCATACCAGCGCGACTCTCTTGCACGCCAGCGAGCCGCTCCGCGTGGCTCAGCGAATCTTGGGGCATTCGGACTTACAGACGACGCTCGGGTACACTCACGTGCTTCCCGGATGGCAGCGAGAGGCCATGAGCAGGCTCGAAGATCGGATTCTGTTCCTAAATGTTCCCAAGTTAGAAGAGAAAAGGCCTGGCCAGATCGGCCAAGCCCTTGGAAATCCGTAGGATTGCTGGTTGCGGGGGCTGGATTTGAACCAGCGACCTCCGGGTTATGAGCCCGACGAGCTACCAGACTGCTCCACCCCGCGAAATGATGATAACACAAGCCGCTCACCCGTCGCACGGCGGGAGCGAGTACAATGCTGGGGCTGGCTCAGGAGAGGAGAAAAAAACGGAATCATGGTTCCCTGGATAACGGCGGTACACGTTTTCGGCGATATGCTGTGGGTCGCGGGACTGCTGATGACGACGCTGCTCGTCTCGCGGCACGCACAGGAGAATTCGCCGGAGGCGCGAGCGGCGCTGACGCGGCTGGAAAAAAAATCCATGCGGTTCATGGCCGACCCCGGCGCGGCACTCGCGATTCTGGGAGGGATCAGCCTGGTGCTCACGAACCCGAGCTACTACATGCAGGCGGCGTGGCTGCACGTGAAACTGCTGTTCGTGGTGGCGCTCATCATCCTGCATGGGTTCATCGGAATCGATATGAGGGGCGTGCAGCGGGCGGGCGAGGCTTCGAGCACGACGAAATCGTGGGCGCTCTTCGTCACCGTGCTCGTGGTGGTGGGCGCGATCCTGATTTGCACGTTTCCGGGAGAAGCGTTCCTGCCACACTGAGCGCGCCAAAAACGCTGGAGAAACGGGGGAAAACGGGTAGTGGGGACGCGCTGGCCAACCCGGGCGTGGGGGATTTGACGCAGGCGCGGCGGCGGATCCGGTGTCGGCTGGCGGCGAGGGGCTGCGCGAGTCTTCTTGAGTCCCGATAAACCATTGCTTGGGAATGGATTGTGGGAATTGGGTTCGAGAGCCTTTGGAAGCGGACGTGCGCTTGGACGGGGGGAGATGGGAGAGTCGGGGCTGATAAAAAGTAAAGATGGGACACAGAGGACGCAGAGAGGGACACAGAGGACACGGAGAACGGCGAAAGGATTGCGCGCACAGAGAGCGCGGAGGATATGACGGAGGACGGAGACATAGACGGAAAAGAATACGGGCAGGGCCGATAGCACGCATCGGGCTCTAAAGAACGGAGATGGCCGTGCAACGGCGACAAGGGAGCTGGGATGGGTGACTGGAGAACGCGGTATCGCGGGAAAGTGACGACGCCGGAGAAGGCGCTCGAAGCGGTGAAATCGGGGATGCGCGTCTACATCCATCCCGGATGCGCGGAGCCAGAGATCCTGGTGCGGGCGCTGATCGCGCGCGGACCGGAGCTCTGGGACGTGGAAATCGTTCACATGATGACGCTGGGCAACGCGGATTACGTGAAACCGGAAATGGAGGGGCATTTCCGGCACAACGCGATCTTCATCGGGCCGAACGTGCGCCAGGCGGTGAACGAAGGACGAGCGGATTACACGCCGGTGTTCCTGAGCGACGTGGAATCGCTTTTGACGGGCGGGACGCTGGCGCTGGACGCGGCGCTGGTGCAGGTTTCACCGCCCGATTCGCACGGATTTTGCAGCCTGGGCGTTGGCGTGGATACGACGCTGACGGCGGCGAAAACGGCTCGGCACGTGATCGCGGAAGTGAATGAGAAGATGCCGCGGACGTACGGCGACAGCTTTTTGCACGTGGACGATTTCGAATGGGTGGTGGAATGCTCGCACCCGCTCTACGAACTGCCGAAGGCGGACATTCAGGACGTGCACCGGGCGATCGCGCGGCATGTGGCTTCGCTGGTGGAAGACGGCGCGACGCTGCAACTGGGCATCGGCGGATTGCCGGACGCGGTGCTGCCGGAACTGGCGGGGCGGAGAGACCTGGGCATCCATACGGAAATGCTGTCGGACAACGTGATTCCGCTGGTGGAATCGGGCGTGATCAACGGATTTCGGAAAACGATTCACCCGCGAAAAATCATACTGGGATTCGTACTGGGAACGCGGCAACTGTTCGATTTCGTCGACGAGAACCCGATTTTCGAGTTTCACCCGACGGCGTACACGAACGACATCGCGCTGATCCGGCAGAACGACCAGATGGTGGCGGTCAATTCCGCGCTCGAAGTGGACTTGACCGGGCAGGTTTGCTCGGATTCGCTGGGAACCTATTTCTACAGCGGGATCGGCGGGCAGGTGGATTTTCTGCGCGGAGCGGCGGGATCTAAAGGCGGGAAACCGATCGTGACGCTGCCCTCGACGGCGAAGGGCGGGAACATTTCGCGGATCGTGCCGATGCTTACGCCAGGGGCGGGGGTGGTCACCTCGCGCGGGCTGACGCATTATGTGGTGACGGAGTACGGCGTGGCGTTGCTGCACGGGAAAACGGTGCGGGAACGGGCGCAGGCACTGATCGAGATCGCGCATCCGAAGTTTCGCGAGGAGCTTTACGGGTATTGCGAGCACACGCGGTGGTTGGAACGGCCGGTGAAGCAGACGCACGGGTGACGGGGTGGCGGGACGGCTTGAGGCGGATAGGGTCCTTCCCGACTAAAAGCGTCGTGACTCCCTTCGGTCGTCGCTAAAGGCTTCGTTCAGGACGACAGAAGCGGTTGCAGGTTGCGTCCTTGGTGCGTGGTGCATACCCCGAGAAGGGTTGTTCACTGCGCGGGTGCTGTTGGCATGAGGCGGACGGGATCCTTCAGGACCCGGTGCCCGGGCCCTTCGGGGTGACAACCGGAGCTTGGGGCTACGCGGCGCGGGGGAGCGGGCGAACGATTTCGACCGAGCAGGACGCGTGGCGCGCGACGAACTCGGAAACGCTGCCGAGCAGGAGCCGGGAGAGCCCGCGGCGACCGTGGGAACCCAAAACAATCAGGTCGGCGCGGAGGTTCGCGGCGGCGTCGACGATGGCCGTTCTCGGCTCGCCTTCCTCGATGGAGATCGTGACCTCGAAACCGGCATGGCGCAATTCGTTGGCGACCTGGCCGACGAACTCCTCGGCCTGCTTGCGGTTTTCAGTGCGCAGGACGTCGATGCGTTCGAGATCGCGCACGGGGGTCTGGTACAAGGGCAGATAGATCATCGGGTCGATCACGTGAAGCAGGTGAATCCGCGCCTGATCGGGCCGGAACTGGCGGCGAACGGCGGCGACGGCTGAGGCTGAGAAATCGGAACTATCGAGCGCGAGGAGCACTGTGGTCATGGGACTTGCCTCCTCTTCCGTTTCGATTACGCGGGACGCGGCACGAAATTTCTGACGGCGAAGGAGCAGATTTCGGGCCGGGCCAGATCCTCGAAATCGGAATATGCCATCCGGACGGCGTCGCTATGCGAACCGGCGGGAAAAACGATCTCGCGGCCGACGGCGAGGGCGACGTCCATATAGACGGGGACGCCGTAGAGGCGGCCGAAGGGCGGAACGGCGCCCAGTTCGCAATCGGGAAAAAGGTCGCGAATTTTTTCCTCGGAGGCGAGGCGAACGGGCTCGCCGACGATGGTGGAGAAGCGTGCGAGATCGACCTGGTAGGAAGCGGGAAGGACGGCCAGGTAACTTTGCTTTTTGCCTTCAAGGACGACGGTTTTGGCCATTTCCCGGCCGGGGACGTGCATAACCGCGGCGGTTTCCTGGGACGTGAACGCGGGCGGGTGAGTAATGACGGAATAAGGGACCCTGTAGAGCCTCAAAAAGTGCCGTAACCTGGTTGAGCAGACTTGCATGGCGGCCTCCCGCCCCGGGCGCATCGCGTCGCCCGTCACTGCCAAAGGATGGTGCATACGGTGTGCCAAAGCCGGGGTTGGGGAGCGACCCGGTAGGCGATTGGGTTTCAAGGGCTTGTGGGAGGGATGGGGAATTGGGCGCAGCGTCCCATTGCGGGATTTTCCGCTTGGGGATGGGCGTTTGACGCGAATTTTGCCACGACGATTCGCGAGCGGCGGGCTAAGCCATGGAAAGAAAGGGACATGGGCGTTGTGAAAATCGTTGCGCGATGGCCATGAGCGTGCGCGGGGAAAGGACAAGGACGCGCGAAGCGATCCTGCAAATTTTTCCTCTACGGATGCGGACGAGGGAATTGGTGTCGACAGAGCGGGGTGGTTCGGGCTGGCAAAAGGGGAAAAAGAGCGCGCGTTCATTTTTTTACTAGACAGGTGCTGAGGAGCATCCGGCGGCCAAAGGCAAGCAAACGACCAGGCAGCGGCGATGAAGCTTTCGCGAAACGGGACGCAGCAATATTTTTGAGCGGCAAAGGCAACCCGGTCCGGAGCGAAAGGTTCCCAAGAGTCAGGGACGGAACAGGCCGGAAAACCCATCAGGCCAGAAATGCTGGGGGAATGTCATGAGAGACGAGGAGATTCGTGTCCTTTTGGTGGGGCAGAGCCCTACAAACTTCCTTCGTCTGCAAAACAGCCTGGAACGGCGGCACTGCCGATGCGAACGAGCGAGGTCGTTCGACGAAGCGCTGCAAATTCTGGAAAACGAAACGCCCGACATCGTATTGAGCGCCACGATTCATCGTCCTGGTGGCGCTTTTTCCATCACGGACCGGCTGGCGGGAACGGGAGCGAGCCTGTTTTACGCCTATCCGGTGGAAGACGGGTGCTGGTGGCTGCCGGCGATCGAGCGCGGGGAACGGTGCTTCGGCTCGCCGGCGATGCGGCCGCGGAAATTCGCGAGCGTGCTTTCGCGAATGGTGCGGGAAATCCGGGCGCGAAAGCGGCTGGCGCTGGGTCTGGTTCCGACGCGGAAAGCGAAACCCGCCAAAACGGCGATTCTCGCGTTCCCGAAAGCTGCCGGTTAGCGTTTCGCAACGCTTCCGGCTTCTCGAATCGAAAAGAAGTCCGTCTTCATCTATCGTTAGTAGAGAGAAGGCGCGGGGCGGGCGAGTTCGGCGCGAGATTGGGCGCTCGAACGAAGCCCGGCGAAGCGAGAAGCGGGAGAGATGACTGGCAAAGACAGCATTGACGTTGTGCTGATCGGAGAGAGTGCGAGCGGGCTTTCGCATCTGGAACGGCGGCTCGAAGGGCATGGGTGCCGTTGCCGGTTCGCGGATTCCTACGAGCAGGCGCATGAGCTGCTGGGCGAACGGGCGGCCGAACTCGTTTTGAGCGCGGTGACCCCGGACGCGGCGGCGATCGGCGCGCTGGCGGAAAAGCTGGCGGGGAGCGGCGGCAGTTTCTATTACGTGCAGCCGGCGGAAGAGAATTATTGGTGGATCGCGGCGCTGCGGTTGGGCAAGCGGTGCAGCGCGGGACCGGCGTACCGGCCGAGCGAATTCGCGGCGGCGCTGGACGGGATTCTGGAAGAAATTCGCACTGGAGCGGAAGCGGACCCGCTTCCGATTTCCGCGTCGGTGATTCCGCTTCGGGCGCGGTCGGGACATTCACACTGGGAATCGGACGAAACAAAACTGCTCCCGGTGAGATCGAAGGCCGCCATCTGAACGAACCATCCGGACTGACCATCCAACCGGCAATCTGAACTGACTCGGGAACCAGGGTCGCGGGGGCGCGCGATTCAGGAAGGATCCGTGTGCGCGGAGAGCGGGAGCCGGAGACGGGCTTCGACGCCGGGACCGGGACGGCGATTTTCGAGCGAGAGCGAGCCGCCGTGCGCCTCGGCGATTTCGCGGCTGAGGACGAGGCCGATGCCGGAACCGCCGGGCTTGGTGGTGAAGAACGGGGTAAAGACGTTTCCCGGATTCGAAAGGCCCGGCCCTTCGTCGGCGACGAAAATTTCGAGCGTTTCCCCATTCGCCTGCCAGCCGACATCCACTGCGCCGGAGGTTTCGAGCGAGGCGTCGGCGGCGTTGCGAACGAGATTGATGAGGAGCTGATCGAGCTGGGTGGCGTCGGCCTGGATGGTGAGAGGAGGGCCATCCTGCAGACGCACGGGAACACGATGCTCGAGGCCGGCGGCGCGATGAATCCAGGCGGCGACGTCCATCGGCGCGGGGCGAGGAGGGGGGAGCTTGGCGAGGCGGGCGTAGCCATCGACGAAACGGCTGAGCGCTTCGGTGCGCGAGGCGATGAGGCCGAGGCCGCTGGTCATGTCGTCGCGCCAATCGTGTGGCAACTCGCCGCGCGAGAGGAGATCGCGGAGGCTTTCGGCGACGGATTTGAGCGGGGCGAGGGAATTATTGAGTTCGTGGCCGAGAACGCGGATGAGGCGGCGCCAGGTTTGGCGTTCTTCATCGCGCAAGGCGCGGCTGATATCGGAAATGACGAGAAGCTGATGAGGCAAGCCGTCCTGACGAAAGACACCGCGGCGCAATTCCCAGCGGCCGGCTTTTTCTGGGAACGTTTTCGAGATGATGCGCGGGGAATCGCCCTGGAGGCAATCGGCGAGATCGAGTTCGGCGGCGGAAGCGCCGAGGATGCGTTCGCGAGGGAGGGCGAGCAGGCGCTCGGCGGCGCGATTGGCAAGGCGGAGGCGGCGGGAATCGTCGAAGGAGAAGACGGCGACGTCGATTTCGTCGACGACGTTTATGAGCAACGCTGTGGCTTCCATGGCGCCGAGGCGTTGGGAATGGAGGGAATCGACGAGGGCGTTGAGTTCGCGGAAGACCTCGCCAAGGCTATCGTCGCGGCGGGCACCGCGGGCGCGAATGGAGAAATCGCCTTCGCGGATGGCGGCGAGGACGTTGGAGAGCGTGCGGAGGGGAAAGGTGACGAGACCGCCGGAAGCGACGGCGAAGCCGATCCAGACGCAGGCGAAAAGAGCGGTGAGGGCCCAGCGCGTGCTGGAAGCCATTGCGGCGGTCCACACGACGATCAGCATCGCCACCGAAGCCGGCAGCCCGCCGAGCATGGCGTAAAGGCGCACGCGCTGCTCGAGGCCGAGCGGTTTCATAACTTGTGCTTTTCGAGCCGACGATAGAGCGCGCTGCGGGAAAGCCCGAGCGCGCGGGCGGCCTGAGTGACGTTGCCGCCGTAGCGGCCCATCGCTTTCTGGATGAGGATGCGCTCGACGTCGTCGAGTTCGAGTTCGTCGAGGCGGGCCGGGGCCTGGCGAGCGGATTCGAGGGCGAGATCGGAGGGCTGAATGAGTTCCGCTTGCGCGAGCAGGACAGCACGCTCGACGGTGTGATCGAGTTCGCGGACGTTGCCGGGCCAGGGATAGCGGGCGAGCAGACCGAGCGCGGCGTCGTCGAAGCCGGCGGCGGGCTTGTGGTAGCGCGCGGCGTAACGGCGGAGGAAATGTAAGGCGAGGAGCGGGATATCTTCCTTGCGATCGCGCAGGGGCGGCAGGTGAATTTCGATCGTATTCAGGCGGAAGAGGAGATCCTCGCGAAAGCGGCCGGCGGCGACCTCGGCGGTGACATCGGCGTTGGTGGCCGAGAGGACGCGGACGTCGACGCGGCGCGTGATCGAGGAGCCAACGCGCTCGACTTCGCCGGTTTCGAGGACGCGGAGGAGCTTGGCCTGAAGGTTGAGCGGGAGATTGGCGATTTCGTCGAGAAAGAGCGTGCCCTGATCGGCGAGTTCGAAGCGGCCGACGCGGTCGGTTTTCGCGTCGGTGAACGCGCCCTTGACGTGGCCGAAGAGTTCGCTTTCGAAGAGGGTTTCCGGCAAGCCGCCGATGTTGACGGTGACAAGCGGCTTCGAGGACCGTTCGCTGAGGGCCTGAATGGTGCGCGCGAGAACGTCTTTGCCGGTGCCGTGCTCGCCGGTGATGAGCACGTTGGCGTCGGAGGGAGCGACGCGGGCGACCATATCCATCACCGGGCGCATCGCGGGCGATTCGGCGATGAGCGTGGGACGGCCCTGGGCGGCGAGCAAGCGATTTTCGGCTTCGAGGCGCTGACTGAGGCGGAGGGCGTGCGCCAATTCGATTTGAGTGCGCACGCTGGCGACGAGGCGGGCGTTGTCCCACGGCTTTTGAAGAAAATCGCGTGCGCCACGGCGCATCGCTTCGACGGCCAAGTCCACGGTGCCCCATGCGGTGAGGACGATGACCGGGAGGCTGGAATCGAGCGCCTGAATGCGAGCGAGAAGGTCGAGGCCTTCCTCGCCGGAAGTGGTATCGCGCGTGTAATTGAGATCCATCAGAACGGCGTCGTATTCGCGCGAGCCGAGAGCGGCGAGCGTGGCGCGAGGCGACGACGCGGTTTCGACGGTGAAACCTTCGGCTTTCAGGACCAGACGAAGCGCTTCGCGGACGTCGGCCTGATCGTCGGCGACGAGGACGCAGCCCTGGGGCCGCTTACGGGGATTGGCCGCGGGATTCACGATTCGATTTCCGGCACGCGTTGGACCATCAGCGTCTGGATCCCTTTCTAGCCGGCCGCGGCGAGCGCGCGGTCGCTGACGATCCAGCCGTCGGCGAGCTGGACGACGCGGCGCGCGTAGGCGGCCCAGGTTTCGTTGTGCGTGACCTGAATGATCGTTGTGCCTTCGTCGTTGAGGCGCTTGAGCAGATCCATGATCATTTTGCCCTGGGTCGAATGGAGGCTGCCGCAGGGCTCGTCGGCGAGGATGACCTTCGGATTGCCGATGAGCGCGCGGGCCACGGCGACGAGCTGCTGCTGGCCACCGGAAAGCTGCGTGGGAAACAAGTCCTTTTTACCGACGATCTGAAATTTATCGAGCATTTCGGCGACCATCGCCTGGCGCTCGGATTTTCTGAAATTGCGATAGGAGAGCGGCAAATCGAGATTTTCGGCGACGGTGAGATTATCGAGCAGGTGAAACTGCTGGAAAACGAAGCCGATGTACTGCTTGTGAAGCTCGACGCGCTGGCGATTGGAAAGCTTGTGCACCGGATGATCCGAGAAGAAATATTCGCCGGTCCATTCGCCATCGAGCATGCCGATGATGCTCATCAGCGTGGATTTTCCAGCGCCGGAAGGACCCATGATGGTGAGGAATTCGCCGGGATGAATGAGGAGATTGATCCGGCGGAGGACCCAGGTTTTGCCGGCGCGAGTTTCGAAGACTTTTTCGACGTCATGCATTTCGACAAGGGGCATCGTTTCCTCTCATTTCATTCGCAACGAAGCGCGATGGCCGGCTGGGTGCGCATGGCCCGGCGAGCCGGAATGTAGCAAGCAAGCGCGGCGACGGCAACGAGAATCGCGGCGGTCAGGGCGAAGGTGACGGGATCGGCCGAACCGACGCCGAAGAGCAGGCTGCCGAGAGCGCGCGTGAGCGCGAGCGCGCCGCCGATTCCGAGCGCGAGACCGAACGCCATAAGCCGGATTCCATTCCCAAGCACCATGCGGAAAACGTCCTGCGGGCGCGCGCCGAGCGCCATGCGCACACCGATTTCGCCGGTACGCTGCGCGACGGAATAGGCGAGCAGGCCGTAGAGGCCGACCGCAGCGAGGGCGAGCGCCAGCAGACTGAATAATCCCGCAACGGCGGCGGTGAGTCGAGTCTCCCGAAAATTCGAATCCACTTGATGGCGGAGGGTAGCGACGTCGCCGATGGGCAAATGCGGAGCGACGTCTTCGATGGCGCGGCGAACTTCGGCGGCGACGCCAGGAGCGCCGGCGATGGTGCGGATTTCGAACTCGGCGCCGAAGGGCGAAGGGGCGTGGGCGTAGCGGCCTTGTTCGATCGCGAAAAAGACCATCGGCTGGACGGAATGCCGGATATCGTGGCCGTGATATTTTGCGTCGTTCACGACGCCGATGATTTCCAGATCGCCGCTGGTCTTTTGGCCGCCGAAGCCAAAATGCTGGCCAATCGGATCGGCGCCAGCGAGGAAGCGGTGGACGAAGGCTTCATTGACCATGGCGACGCGCGGCGATGCAGCCGTATCCTGCGGACCGATCTCGCGACCGAGCAGGAGCTTCAATCCGAGCGTCTCCGCGTAATTGGGGCCGACGAGATCGCGCTCCACATCTTCATCCGGACCGTGCAGAGGCGGACGGCCTTGCACCGTAATGTTTCCGGTGCTGCTATTGCCGCTGAGCGGGGCGTAAGTGGCGACCGTGGCGGACTGGACGCCGGGCAAATGATTCAGGCGATCGAGAATGCTCTGGTAGAGCGACGGCAACTGGGCGGGCTGGTAGCCGGCGATGCGGGGATTTGTGCCGACCAGGAGAACGTGGCGGGGATTGAAGCCGAATTGCTGGTCCTGCAAATTCACGAGACTTTTCACGAGCAGGCCCGCGCCGATAAGCAGGCAGAGCGAAAGCGCGACCTGAAGAACGACCATGGCACGAGCGACTTTGGAACGGGCGGCGCGGCTGCCCGTTCCCGCGGAGTGCTCGCGGAGGGCGAGCATCGGCTCGGCGCAAGCGGTGCGCAAGGCGGGCGCGATGCCGAACAGAAGCGCGGTGAGCGCCATAACGGCCACGGTGAAGAGCATGACGCGAAGGTCGGGATGAACGTTGACGAAAACGCCGCGGCCGAGCAGCTTTACGAGCAAATCCACGCCCCAGGCGGCGAGCCCAACGCCCGCGATGGCACCCAGCGCGGCAATAACCAGGCTTTCGGTGAGCCATTGGCGGAGCAGGCGCGAGCGCGAGGCGCCGATGGCGAGACGCATAGCCGTTTCGCGCTGGCGGCCGGTGGCGCGGGCAAGGAGCAAGCTGGCCACATTGGCACAGGCGATGTGCA
>JAKASX010000025.1 GCA_021818865.1 Acidobacteriota bacterium | reverse complement strand
AGGCCAAAACAATCCGCTCCCGTTCGGTCGCGAAGCGCGCGCGCCAGTTGCGCCGCATACATCGCGCCCGAAGGATCTGCGGAGGAAATGAGGATGCGCGGCGCGTTCGCCGCTCGTTGTGCGGTCGTGGAAGGTTTTCCGTCAGTCACCGGCGGCAAGCGGCGCGCTGAGATCGGGCCGGGGAAAGCCTGCGCGCACTTCCTGGTCCCGATATTGCAGTTGATACAGCCGGCTGTAAATTCCGGCTTGCGCCAGGAGTTCCTGGTGCGTGCCCTGCTCGCGCAGCCGGCTCTTGTGGAAAACCAGGATGCGGCTCGCCCGTTGAATCGTGCTCAGCCGGTGCGCGATCACGATGGACGTCCGGCCGAGGAACATCCGTTCGAGCGCCTCGCGAATCTGCAATTCCGTGTTCGTATCCACGCTCGACGTCGCTTCGTCCAGAATCAGAATCTCCGGGTGATGCGCCAGCGCCCGCGCGAAGCTGATGAGTTGGCGCTGGCCCACCGAAAACGTCGCGCCGCGCTCGCTGACCGGCGTCTGTATCCCCTCCGGCAAGCCGTCGAGCCACGGCCCCAGCCCCACTTCCACGAGCGCGCGTTCCACGCGCTCCTCCGAAATGTCTTCGGTTCCCAGCCGCACGTTCGATTCGATCGTGCCGGTAAAAAGGAACGGGTCCTGCAAGACCACTCCGAAATGCCGCCGCAGTTCCAGCGGATCGATTTCCCGAATATCCACGCCGTCGAGCAGGATCTGCCCGCGCTGGATTTCGTAGAATCGCAGCAGCAGCTGAATCGTGGTGGTTTTTCCCGCTCCCGTGTGGCCCACCACCGCGATCATTTCGCCCGGCTCGATCCGGAAACTCACATCCCGCAGCACCCAATCGTCATCGGTCGGCTGCGCCCCGCCGCGATAGCTGAACCATACGTTGCGGAATTCGATTGCGCCGCGGATTTCGCCCATCCGGCTCGCCACGGGCGGTGCGAGCGCCGGCGCCGGCTCGTCGAGCAGCTTGAAAATCCGCTCGGAACTGGCCATCGCCGTCTGCAATGTGTTGAATTTTTCGCTCAAATCCTGAATCGGCCGGAAGAATCGCTGCGCGTACTGCATGAACGCCACCAGCACGCCCACCTCCACCGCGCCCACCAGCACCCTTCCGCCGCCGTACCAGAAAACCAGGCCAATCGCCACATAGGCCAGAAATTCCACCGTCGGATAGAAGAGCGCAAACGCCTTGATCGCCGATTTGTACGCGTCCAGATGCGCCCGGTTGCGCTCGGAAAATTGTTCCCGGGCTTTCGCCTCGCGGTTGAAGAGCTGCACCACGCTCATCCCGCTGATGTGTTCCTGCAAGAATGAATTGATCCGCGCGATCGCCACGCGAATCCGCCGGTTCGCGTCCCGCACTGAATTGCGGAAAAGCCACGTCACGAGAACTATCAGCGGAAGCACCGCCAGCGTCAGCAGCGCCAATCGCCAGTTCATCTCCAGCATGAAGGCCACAAACGCCACCAGCATGAACGCGTCGTTCAGCATCGCCACCACGCCCGAAGCGAACAAGTCGTTCAGCGCGTCCACGTCCGTCGTCGCCCGCGTGATCAGTCGGCCTACCGGCGTCCGGTCGTAAAAGGAAAGCGGCAGCGCCTGCAAATGCGCGAAAATTTCCCGTCGCAGGTCGTACATCGCCCGCTGCCCAACGGTCTGCATGATACGCACCTGGCCGTAGAGGGCGGCAAAGGAAATGAGCAGCGCGCCCAGGTAAAGCAGCGTCACCATACCGAGCAGGTGCAATCCGGCTCCGAGCGCCAGCCGATGATGCACCACCGGATCGATCGCCGAATCGATCGCCACTTTGAAGAGATAAGGCGACGCGGCGTCGCCAATGGCCAGCAGCGTCAACACGAGCGCCAGCACCACGCGCCATTTGTACGGCGCCAGGTAATGCAGCAGCCGCCGCGCCAGCCGCGCATCGTAAATCTTTCCGAGTTTTTCCTCTTCGTGCCCGCTCATGCCCGTTCCAGCTCTTCTTCGAGCAGTTGCTTCCGGTACAGCTCCGCGTACGGCCCGCCTTGCGCCAGGAGTTCCTCGTGGCTGCCTTGCTCGACGATTCGTCCCTCCTCGAGCACCACGATCCGGTCCGCTCGCCGCACCGTCGAAACGCGGTGCGAGATGATCAGCGTCGTCCGGCGGCGAATCACCGATTCCAGGCGCGCCAGGATCCTTTCCTCCGTTTCGCTGTCCACGCTGGAAAACGCGTCGTCGAGCACCAGAATCCTCGGGTCGCGCACCACCGCCCGCGCCAGCGCCGTCCGCTGCTTCTGCCCGCCCGAAAGCGTGATGCCGCGCTCGCCGACCAGCGTCTCGTATTTCTGCGGAAAATCCTCGACGTCGCCCGAAAGGCTGGCCACTTCCGCGGCTTCCGTCACCGCCTCGAGCGGAGCGCCGGGCACGCCGAGCGAAATGTTCTCCCGCAGCGTGTCGCTGAACAAAAACGTATCCTGCGGCACGTAGCCGATCGACCGCCGCAGCTCCGCGAGCGGCCAATCCTCGATCGGTTTCCCGTCAATCAGCAAAGTCCCCGCCGGCGCTTCCCACAGCCGGGGAATCAGCGCGGCCAGCGTGGATTTGCCGCTTCCCGTCGGCCCGACGACAGCCAGCACCGTGCCCTCGGGAATCGTCAGGTTGATGTCTTCCAGAACCAGCGGCCGCTCCTCGCCCTGCTGCCCGTTGCCGCTGAGCGTTGTCGGATACCGGAAATTCAGGCGCCGGAATTCGATTTCTCCTCGCATCTCCGGCGCGCCCTGCGCCGGTTCCGTTTCCGCATGGCCGTCCTCGGCGGTGTCGCGCACGCGCGGAGCGGACGAAAGGATGTAATCCAACCTTCCCATCGAAGCCGCGCCGCGCTGGAAAATATTCGTCACCCACCCGAGCGCAACCATCGGCCAAACCAACTGCGCCATGTACGCGTAAAAAGCCACCAGTGTGCCGAGCGAAAACGCGCCGGACATCACCAACCGTCCGCCTTGCCAGAGCACGATCAGGAACGTCGTGCCGATCAGCACCGTCAGCGCCGGCATGAACATCGCCCAGGTGGTGATCAATTCCATGTTGCGCTTCACGTAGAGCCGGTTTGGCTCGTCGAACGCCGCGATTTCGGCAGGCTCCTGCGCGTACGCGCGCAAAACGCGCACGCCGGTCAGATTCTCCTGCACCCGCGCCGAAAGCACCGCCAGCATCGCCTGGATTTTTTCGTACAGCACATGGATTTGCCGTCCGAAATACCGCACCACGATCGCGACGACCGGCACGGGCAGAAGCACCCAGAGCGTGAGCGTGGGCGACAGGAGGAGCATCACCGAAATGGCCAGTATCATGGTGAAGAGCGTCGTCGCGCTGTACATCAGCCCCGGTCCCAGCACCATCCGCACCGAACTCAGATCGTTCGTCGCTCGCGACATCAATTCGCCCGTCCGGTTCCTCACGTAAAATTCCGGGTCGAGCTTCAAAAGATGCGACAGCAGGTCGGCGCGCAAGTCGAATTCGATGTCCCGCGAGATCCCGATCAGAACCCACCGGCTGGCGAACGAAAAAATCCCCTTCACGACGATCACCGCGATCAGCAGCAAACAGCACAGCACCAGTGTGTGATGGTCAAAGGGACGGTAGAAGGGAACTATCGCACGCATCAGAAAAACGCCCAGGCCGCCGAGATGCATCAACGGATGGGGAGTCCCTGAAAGCGTGTCGATGATAAGGCCGATGATAAGCGGCGGCAGGACGCCCGCAACGCCCATCAGGGCCACCGTCAGCAGTCCCCAAACAATCCCGCGCTTGTAGCGGCCCAGGTAGGGCAGCAGCTTCAGCAGGCTCTGCCAGGCGGCGCGCCGGCTGGCGGCCGGCGGTGTGACGGCGGTGGGTGCGGCTGCGGCGCTCATGGTTTCATTTCGAATTCAGGTCGCGGCCCGAGCGACGTCGATTCCGCCAGGAATCGCCTAGTGGCTCGATCCAGCGATTGGTAAACGCTCTCCTTCGTATTCCAGCGCACTTCAATCGAGCTCTGCCCTCCGCCCTGATCGAGCGGGGTAAAGAACATTGTCAGTCCCGTTGCCGGTTGCTGGTAATCCAGCTTCCAGGCATTCACCGCGTCACGCGGCGTGCCGCCCAGGAAGCCTTCCGTGTTTTTCAGCTGCTCGTCGGCCAGGAAAATCTCGCGCCAATCGGTGCCATCCTGCTCGAGGATGGCCGCGCGCGACACCATCATCGTCCCCGCGGCCGCGTTCTGCGGCGTTTTCGGCAGGGGTTCCACCACGAGCAGTTGGATGTGGCCGTTGCGCGCCAGGTCGCCGGAAAGTATCACTTCGCTTTCCCGTCCCAAGGCGCTTCGCGCTGCCGCGCGGTATTCCGCCGTCTTCGTGGCCGCCTCCACCGCTTTTCGTTGCGACTCGCGCGACTGTGCCGATTCCGCGCACCCTGCCGCCAGCAGCATCGGCGTCAATGCAAGCACCCCGACGAGCATCCGGCAACGGAATTTCCCCGCCGGTATCCCTGCCTGTTGTTTTTTCATTTGCCCCCGGCCGCTCATCGTTCGGCCAAAATGGAATCCAGCCGCGCCTCGAAATTCTCCTCGCCTTCCGACCACAACCGCCAGCGCTCCACGCCCACCGCGCGCTCGATGTCCGTAGCCCAGCCGACGAGCTTCCGGATATTTTCCTGCGTCTTCTGCCGGTAATCGGCCAATCCGCCCGGCCGCCGCATCCGATCGAGAAATTCCGCTTCCGCCGATTCGCGCGAGCTGATTTCGGTCGCCGCCGCGCCCAGCAAACCGGCGTGCCCGGTGAACAAGTGCTCGAATCCCGCGTTGATCCAGCAGTGCCCCAACTCGTGAAAGGCTCCGTCGTCGTAAAGCTCGCCCAGGCACAGGATTTCGAGCTTCATCGGCCCCTGCTGCCACAGGTCGCGCCCGGCGTCGTAGGTCCACAAGTCCCAAAATGCTTCCACTTCGTAGCTGCAATCCGCGTGCGCGTATTCCGCGACCAGTTCGGCCACGCGCGCCGCGTCGCATGTGGCGCCACGCAGATCGCGCTCCACTAGCGGCGCTTCGTCCGGCCCGATCGCCCGCACCACCAGCGAAGTGAATCCCGGTTGGCTCGCGGAGAGCGGAACCGTCTCGAGCAGTTTCTGAAACTGCTCGATCATCGCCGTCTCACGAAAATTCTTGAACCAAAGGCTGAGATACGCGCGGTTGGACATCGGCACTCATTATAACGGGCTTGCCCCTCGACGCACTGGCGAAACCATCCGAGTGACTCTGGTGCGGCAATCCGCACGATGCTGCTCGGAACTGTCTTGGGAGGGCAGCTAGCCGCGGACGTTCGGAGCGGCGGAATCGATCTGAATCAGGCCGTTGCCCGCCGTTGGCCGCGGGCGCGACAGGTCCCATCGAGAAGGCCTCGCCGGATCGCGGCGCAGCCGATTGGCCAGGCGCCCGATTTCGACCGAACCGGCGACGAGATGGCCGATTTTCAAGGGACCCGCCAGTCGTATGGATTGAATCCAATGCAAGGCGTTGCTAATCGCGCAGCCGCATTGGGAACAATCGGGCGCGCCGCCGAAAACGCACGGTTCGACGCGAGTGGCGAGATCGGCGGAGTAATTCGCGGACATCTTCGAGAAAAGGCATTCCCCGGGGTTGGCCGGAGGCTCGATTACCGCTTGCGCTATGCCGTTGTTGAACAACAGTTTTGGGTAGCGCCGGCGAAGCAAGGGCAACTGGCGGACGAGCGCCGCGCGCTCTTCGGGCAACAGCATTTCCGGACTTTGTTCGCCGATTTGAGGCGTATAGACGCTCACCCAGATGCGGTTGACCTCCGGTCGCGCGGACCAAAAAGAAACGTACTCTTCCAGGTAACTGGGCCGCGAAAGCATGGGGCGAGTGACGACCCAGTGGATGTTGACTTCGCGGCCAGCAAGATTTTCCAGGATGCGCTGGTAGGTGGCTGGCGCGCGCCGAACGTCGTGATGCTCCGGCAGACCGTCGACGGAAATGGCGACGCGAACGCGCGGAAGCTTCATCCATCCCATGGGAATCGGAATGATGCCGCTCGTAACCACCAGGCTGAAAACGCCCATCGAGCTCAGCTCCGGCAGAATCCGGCTCAGCTCGCGATGGCGAACCAAAGGCTCCCCGCCCACCAGGGAGACATGCAAAGGTTTGTGTCGTCGAATCAGTTGCAGCACGCCTTCGACCAGGGCGTCACCGCGCAGGTCGTGCAGGTCGCGCAGCGTCGTTTCGCCTCCCAAGTGCGATTCCCCGTAGGCGTAACACCCGGGGCAGTGGAGCGGGCACTCGCGGGTGATTTCGATGGAGAGCATCGGGATTCTGCCCTTGAGGATTCTTCCCCAAGCGGCCAAAATCTCACGCTTGGAGACGCCCGGGCTGCTTTTCGGATGCTCCGCGACGAACGATGGAAGGGCCCTGGGAAGCATTAGTAACTTCGACGGTGAGAACTGGCGCATGGTTGTGCGGGCGACAATTGGCCTTTCGAGAGGAAACGCACCCCGGATTCTTCACGCCCTCCATCCGTCAGACGGCATGGGCTTCTCGCAGGAACTGAGCTGGCATAGGCGAAGAATATTGCACCCGAGCTTCGCGAAATCACCCACGGCGGATTCTCCGCGCGGCAAGCAATCCGCACGACAATGATATACAAGCACTTAGAACCTGTTCACGAGCGGCGGTTTGGCACTGTAGATGCTCGCATCCTGGGCAAAAGACCCCGCGCAGGGGAACCTGCGGTGCCAAATGAAATTTCATGTCGGGCTGGATGTCGGCAGTATCAGCGCAAAACTGGCGGCCTTTGCCTCCCCTGAATTTTCCGCCGAATTGGAACGCCTTTTCGAGCGCTCGCCCGATTTTTGGCTCCTCGCCTCCCCGTTCGCCCACCGCGCGGGGCGCGCGATTGTGCTGTCGAAATATGAACGCGCCCACGGTAGTCCGCTCGATGCCGCGCTCGCCTTGGTGGAACGGTTTCGCGGATGCGTTCCCGAAGGAGCGATCGCGGGGATCCGCGTAACCGGGTCGGGCGGGCGCCGCGCCGCCCAGATGCTGGCCGCCGAGCACGAAAACGAATTTCGTGCCATCGCACGCGGCGTCTCCACGCTCTATCCGCAACTGCGAACGATTTTCGAAATGGGCGGCGAAAGCTCGAAATATCTCCTGCTCGAAAGCGCCGCAAGCGGCGCGTCGGAAACGCTCGGCATCGCCGATTATTCCAGCAGCGGCGAATGCGCCGCGGGCACCGGCTCGTTCATCGATCAGCAGGCCACGCGCCTGCGCTATCAGGTGGAGCAAATCGGAGCCGTGGTGGCGCAGGCCAAAACGGCCGCGCGCATTGCCGGCCGCTGCTCGGTGTTCGCGAAATCGGACATGATTCACGCCCAGCAGAAAGGCTACGGGACCGGCGAAGTATTGAAGGGGCTCTGTGAAGCGGTCGCGCGGAATTTCAAAAGCAACATCGTGAAAGGCAGAAAAATCGCCGCGCCGGTGGCCTTCATCGGCGGCGTTTCGCAAAACAGCGGCGTTGCCGCGGCGATTGCGGAAGCATTTCACCTCGCATCCGGCGATTTGTTCGTGCCCGAATTGTACGCCTGGCTCGGCGCGGTGGGCGCGGCTTTGCTCGGCGCGGACGAGGATGCTGCAGGCGCGTGGGCGAGAGCAAAAAAATCCCCGACAACTTCGCCCTCGAGCGAATTGGCTTCGGATCGGCGTTCGCCAAACGAGCCGTTGTCGCTCTCCAATGTTTTGTTGTTGCGCGACCACCCCGACGCCACGCGCACCGCCCCGCTCCCGAAGGCGAGCGCGGCTAAATTGCCGGTTTATTTGGGCATAGACGTCGGTTCGGTGAGCACGAATCTCGCGCTGCTCGATGATGACGGCCGCTTGCTCCACGGCATCTATCTGCGAACCGCCGGGCGGCCCGTCGAAGTCGTGAACGACGGCCTGGCGGAAATCGAGCGCCTGTTCGGCTCGCGCATCGACATTCGCGGCGCGGGAACCACCGGCTCCGGCCGCGAATTGATCGGGGAACTCGTTGGCGCGGACACTGTGAACGACGAAATCACGGCCCACAAAACGGGCGCCATGTACGTGCACGAGACACTGGTGAAACCAATGGGCGCAGCCGGCGAAGTGGATACGATTTTCGAGATCGGCGGCCAGGATTCGAAATTCATTTCCATCGATCGCGGCGTCGTGGTGGATTTCGCGATGAACGAAGCTTGCGCCGCGGGCACCGGATCGTTTCTCGAAGAGCAGGCCGAGCGGCTGGGAATCCAGATCAAGGACGAATTCGCGCGGCTGGCGCTCGGGTCCAAAGCGCCGGCGCGCCTGGGCGAGCGCTGTACGGTGTTCATGGAGCGCGACGTTACATCCGCGCTCGGGCAGGGCGCGCGCATCGAGGATCTGACGGCCGGACTGGCGTATTCGGTGGCGCTGAATTACCTGAACCGCGTGGTGCGCGGCAGGAAAATCGGCGACGTCATCTACTTTCAGGGAGGAACGGCGTACAACGACGCCGTTGCCGCCGCTTTTTCGACGCTCCTCGGGAAAGCGATCATCGTGCCGCCGCACAACGGCATCATCGGCGCCATCGGCATGGCGCTGATCGCCCAGCAGCTGACGCGAGTGCGCTCGCGCGCGCGGAATCGTTCGGCTGTCGCCTCCATTGCGGCGCCGGCGCGCGAACCGGTCGCGCCCGCCGCCGCGCCTTCTTCCTTTCGCGGATTCGATTTGAACGCGACGCGTTTCGAAACGCGTGAATTCGTCTGCAAGGCCTGCTCGAACTACTGCGACATGAAGGAAATCACGATCGAGGGGCAAAAAACGTACTGGGGCGACAAGTGCTCGGACAAATTCCGCAAACGCGCCCGCACCGATCGCCAGCCGGCGATCGAGGACCTGCTGGCGTTTCGCGAAGCCGCGCTGCTCGAAGGTTTTTCGGCGGGGCCGGAAATCGGCAGGGGAAACGGCCACGGGCGCCGAGGCCGCGTGGGAGTTCCGCGCGCCATGTTTTTTCACGATCAGTTCCCGTTCTGGAGAGCCTATCTCGAAACGTTGGGGTTCGAGGTCGTTCTTTCCCCACCCACCGATCGCTATCTGGCCGCGCGCGGCGCCGAACTGAGCGTGGCCGAGCCTTGCTTCCCGGTGCAAATCGCGCACGGGCACGTGCAGGCGCTTTTCGACGGCAAAATGGGCGACGAAGCTCCGGATTTCGTGCTACTTCCGAACGTAATGGATCGCGAATCGCCGCCTTCGGAAACCGCTTCCTATTTGTGTCCGTGGAACCAGACGCTTCCATTCGTGATTCGCGCAACGCCGGACCTCGCCGGCCATGCGAACCGGATTCTGGCGCCGACGGTCCATTTCCGCCCGGGACGGCGGCACGCGGCGCGGGAATTGAGCGATTATTTCCACGGCTTCGGCGTCAGCCGGCGCGAAAGCGACGCCGCGGCTGCGGCGGCTTTTGGCGCTCAGCAGAAATTCGAGGCGCAACTCAGGGAAGCGGGCCGCGCGGCTTGCGCGAAGCTCGCCGAAGCGGGCGAACCCGCCGTTCTGCTGGTCGGCCGCGCATACAACCTCTACGACCGAAACAGCAATTGCGATATTCCGCGAAAGCTGCGCGATCTCTATGGCGTGAACGTTCTTCCTTTTGATTTTCTCCCGCTCGACGATGTTCCTCCCGTCGAATTGCACCCGAATATGTATTGGAATTCCGGCCGCCGCATCCTGGCCGCCGGCCGCTTCGCGCAAAATCATCCGGGAACCCACGTGATTTACATTACGAATTTCAAGTGCGGCCCCGATTCTTTCATCAAACACTTTCTCCGGGATGTGGCCGGATCGCCGTTTCTGGTGCTCCAGTTCGACGGACACGGCAACGACGCGGGCTATCTGACCCGCTGCGAAGCCTATCTGGACAGCAAGGGAATTCTGCGATGCGCATCCTGAAATCCAAGAACGGTAGCGGAAACGGAAATGGCAACGGGAACGGGCACGGGAACGGCGCGCCAACGGTGCTCGAAGGGCGAAAGGTGTGGATGCCGCGGCTCACCGAAGCGAGTGCGCGCGCCATGGCTGCGGTTTTCCGGTCATTCGGGCTCGACGCGGACGTTACGCCGCCTTCCGACGAGCGCACTCGCGAACTGGGCGCGCGCCATACCTGCGGCGACGAATGCTACCCAACGAAAGTCACGCTGGGCGATTTTCTGAAGGTGCTGCAAGCCCCAGGAGCCGATCCCGACAAGATTGCCTTTTTCATGGCGAGCGGACAGGGGCCCTGCCGTTTCGGTCAATACGTTCCGTACATGCGCGCCGTGCTGGATTCGCTCGGCTATCCCGGCGTGCCGGTGCTGGCGCCGACGTTTGAGGGCGGCTATGCGGATTTCGGGGATTCGCTCTCCGCGTTCGTCCGCAGCGCCTGGCGCGCGGTTGTCGCGGGAGATATCGTGCTGAAACTTCTGCTGAAGACGCGGCCCTACGAAACGGAAGCCGGCAGCGCGGACGCTGCGCACGAGGCGTCCATCGGCGACCTTTGCCAGGTGCTCGAAACGCGGTATCGGGATCAGGAGGCACAGCTTGCCGCGCTGGGCCACTGGCTGCTGCGCACGCGCACACGCTTTCGCAGCGTGCCGATTCGGCAGGATGACGACCGGCCGCTCATCGGCGTGGTGGGGGAAATTTTCTGCCGGTTGAATGCCTTCAGCAACGACGATCTGGTGCGCCGATTAGAAGCGGCGGGAGCAGCCGTCTGGATGAACGACGTTTCCGAATGGATCTGGTATACGAATGACGAACAGGCGCGCATTCTGCGGCGGGAAGGGAAACGGTTTTCGACGCAGATGTTTTCGGCGCGGATTCGCGCGCATTACCAGAAAAAAGACGAGCAAGCGTTGCTGGCCGCCGTGCGGGAAGACCTGCATGGCTACGAGGAACCGGAAATCGGCGAAGTGCTGGCCAACGCGGAGCCATATTTGCCCGCGGCCGGCGCATCGGGCGAGATGGTGCTGAACGTGGGCAAAGCCGTGTATTTCGCTCGCAAGGGCCTCGACGGCGTGATCGATATCAGCCCGTTCACCTGCATGAACGGAATCATCTGCGAAGCGATTTATCCGCGAGTCAGCCAGGACAATTCCGGCATTCCGATCCGGAATTTCTATTTCGACGGCACGCAATCGGACCTGGAACGCGACATTGGCATTTTCCTTGAATTGGCCGGCAATTACCGGCGGCGCAAGCCGTGGAAATGGGCGCAGGGATTGTTCGCGGGCAGACGGCCGTCTGAAGCAGAGCGAAAGGCCAGTGAACTGGATCGGGAGAGGGTGTGTGTCGTCAACCGATTCCGCACAGAGCAATAAGCCCGCGGCGACCTCCCTGGGATCGGCAGAAACGTCCATGAAAGTGAATGCAAAGAGCGCAAAGACGAACGGGTAAGTGTACCGGCAGCAACGTTGACGTCAGTTGCGAGGAATCAGCGGATTTTTTCGCGGGCGGGGTCGCGATCGAGGTCGGCGATCGTTTCCTTGAAGGAACTGAAGCCGCGGTCGGCGTCTTTCAGCAGGCGATCTTCCACGGCGCGGCGCAGATTTTCGAGCCGCGCTTCGTGGCTGGCCTGGAGCATGCGGAACGCCTCGACGAGCGACTGCTGGACGGCGGCGAGGGATTCGCGGGATTCGGCGCGGGCGTGACGCAATTCCTCTTCGACGCTTTCGTGCAGCGCGTCGAGCGAAGCGGCCACCTGATTTTGCACCTGGTTGAGGCGTTCCTCGATGGCGGCGCGCAGCTGCGGGCTTGAGCCGCCTGCTTCGCCCTTGGCGCTCAGCCGGCTTTCGAGCCATTTGGCCAGGGTGTCGAAGGTGCCGCGGAGTTCGGTGGCGAAGCCGGAGAGCTTGTCGTCCACTTTGGCGCGCGTTTCGTCGCGCAGCTCGGCGACGGACGTGTTGAGGGTCTGATTGCCGCTCTGCACGGCCGCGGCGAGCATCGCCGAAAGGCTCTGCTGCAGCGTATCAATCTTGGTGTTCATGGCGAAAAGCGGAGGCGCGATGGTGTGCGAGAGCGCATCCTGCGCCCCGCCGGGGTTATCCAGCTGGAAGACGCGCACCGCTACGATCACCGCGACCGCGGCTGCCACAGCCGAGAAAATCAAAATGAGGGTGAGCACCTCATCCCTCCGAGAGGAGTCCGCCCAGAAAATATCACGGCGGCGCGCGCGGTTCAACGCCCCCTAATCAGTTCGTTAATGTCTTTTGCGCGCAGTTCATAGTTCACGCCTACCCTCCATCGCCTTGAGCATCGTGACTTCGTCGGCATATTCCAGCTCGG
Source organism: Acidobacteriota bacterium (assembly GCA_021818865.1). Taxonomy (GTDB): domain Bacteria; phylum Acidobacteriota; class Terriglobia; order Acidiferrales; family UBA7541; genus JAKASX01. The sequence continues at coordinate 26,157 of JAKASX010000025.1, read as the reverse complement.
AACCGACGGGAATGCCCGTGGCGATGCGGGTGACGCGCAGTCCGAGCGGCTTGAGCAGCTTGGAAAGGTACATCGCGGTCGCTTCGCCCTCGGCTGTGGGATTGGTGGCGATGATGATTTCCTCCACCGAGCCGTCCTTCAGCCGTTCGAGCAGGCTCTTGATGTGGAGCTGCTCGGGGCCGACGCCGCTGAGCGGGGAAAGCGCGCCGCCGAGCACGTGATAGAGGCCGGTATACTGGCGCGTCTTTTCGATTGGGAGAATGTTGGTGGCTTCCTCGACAACGCAGATCGTGCGGCGGTTGCGCCCGGGGTTCGAGCAGAAAAGGCACGGATCGACGTCGGTCAGATTGCCGCAGACGGAGCATTGACGGATGGATTCGCGAGCCGCGCGGATGGCGTCAGCGAGCGCGAGCGCCTGCGCGCGATCGGCACGAAGCAGGAAAAACGCGAGACGCTGGGCGGTTTTCTGACCGATGCCGGGCAGATGCTTCAGTTCGTCGATGAGCCGGGAGACGGGAGCGGCGAAATCAGGCATGACGGGCCACCGGCGAGGCGGAGGGCGGGATCAAAAGAGGCCCGGAATTTTCAGCAAGTTGCCCACCCCGGGCAAGCCGCCGGCCAGGCTTTTCATCTGATCGGAAAGCGCTTCGTCGACGCGGCGGCCGGCTTCGTTGACCGCGGCGCGGACCAGTTCCTGCAGCATTTCCTGATCTTTTGCGGCGAAAACCTCCGGCTCGATTTTCACTTCGGTGACGACTTTCTGGCCGTTCATTTTCACGACGACCATGCCGCCGCCGGAGGAGGCTTCCACCTGGACGGAATCAATCTGGCGTTGGAGGGTTTCCTGCATTTGCCGGAACTGGGTGAGCATTTGCTGCAATGCTTTCACTTCCATGTTCAGCTCTCCCCCGCGGGCTTGATCGCGGAAATTCTTCCTCCAAAACGTTCGAGCACCGCACGGACGGCCGGGTTCTGCTCGTAGCGGGCGTAGAGATTTTCCGCTGCGACGCCGGAAGGCCGCGGCGAAGGTGCGGCGTTCGCCGCCGATTTCCAGCTGGAGGCCAGTTTAACACAGACGCGCAGCGGCTGACCCAGTACCTGCGCGGCGAGTGTGCGCAATCGCTCCATTCGCTCGCGCGCCTGGAGCATATCCACCAGCGAAGCCTGATCGCCCGGGAAATAAATTCGCAATTCGCCGTCCGCGACTTCCCATCGCGACACCTGATCGAGCAAATAGCCGAGAAATTTTTGTTGCGATTCAAACGCCGCTTCTTTCAGCGCCTGAACCTGGGCGGCATCGAGGCCTTCGGTTTCCGCTTCGACGGGCGCGGCGGCGGTTGCGGAAGATTCGGCGGATTCCGGCTCGTTTGGCGCGGCCGGCGAAGCCGAAGCGGCTGACGAAACCGGAGCAACTGGCGCAGGCGTTGGTGCAGCGGCTGAAAGTGACGCTTGGCTCTCGCTGCGTTCAGGCTGAGAAACAGGGCGCGCGGGCGAGGGAACTGGCGTTGAAGATGCCGGCGCGGAAAACGAAGCGCTGGACGAACGAGCGTGACCCGAGCCGGCAGGAGGATTCCCCGAACGAGCGGGCGCCGGAGGCGGCGTGGGCGTGGATGGTCCCGCGGCGCGGACGGGAGGAATTTCGCCGCGCAATTCGGCCAGCAGCTCTTCGAGCGGCGCGAGACGCGCGGCGTTGACCAACCGCAAAAGTCCCATTTCGAGATGAAGGCGCGGATCGGGCTGACGGCGCAGATCGGTCTGCGTGGAAAGCAGAATCTGGAAGAAGCGCGTCAAATCCTCTTCGGTGAAGCGCTCGGCCTGGCGGTCGAGGCGCGGGCGTTCGTCGGCGGAAGCGGCAACCATCGGCGAATCGGCTCCGGCGATGCGCACCACGAGCAGGTTGCGGACGTGGCGAATCGCTTCGCGGCAGAAGGAATCGAGATTTTCGCCGCTCGAAATGATCTGGTGAACCAGGGCGAGCGCGCGTTCGGCGGAACTCGATGCGACGGCGTCGACCATTTCGTCGAGAGCTTCTTCGCTCACCACGCCGAGCAATTCGCGCACCTCACGATCGGAGATCGAACGGTCGCAATAGGCGATGGCCTGCTCGACGAGCGAAAGGGCGTCGCGCAGGCTGCCCTCGGCGGCGCGCGCCAGCACGGCGACGGCGGCCGGCTCGATTTCGAGGCCCTCGGCTTTCGTGACGCGCTCGAGCGAATCGGAAATTTCGCCGAACGAGAGCGAGCGGAAATGGAAATGCTGGGCGCGGGAGCGGATGGTTTCGGGCAAACTTTCCGGCGCGGTGGTGGCGAGGATGAAAATCACGCGTTCGGGCGGCTCTTCGAGCGTCTTGAGAAGCGCGTTCGAGGCTTCCTCGGTGAGCTGGTGGGCTTCGTCGAGAATCACCACTTTGTAACGGCCGACGGCGGGAGCGTAGCGAACCATCTCGCGCAGTTCGCGGATCTGGTCGATGCCGCGATTCGAAGCGGCGTCGATTTCCAGCACGTCGAGCGACGAGCCGGCGGAAATTTCGCGGCAGCGGTCGCACTGGTTGCACGGCTCGGCGGCGGGCCCTTTTTCGCAGTTGAGCGCCTTGGCAAGAATGCGCGCGGTGGTCGTTTTGCCCACGCCGCGCACGCCGGAAAAAATGTACGCGTGCGCCACGCGATTCGATTGGATGGCGTTTTGCAGCGTGCGCGAGACGTGCTGCTGGCCGACGACGTCGGCAAACGTCTGCGGCCGCCATTTGCGCGCAATCACCTGGTAGTTCATTGGCGTGAGAGAGCCGGCTGATGCTCCCTGGGTCTTCAGACTACTTTCTTCGGGTTGGTACGGGCGACGCATGCGTCGCCCCTACAACCGCTGCCCCAATTTCGGGTATTTGAGCGCCTTCCAAACGCGGGCTGGGCGTCCCGGTCACACTCACGGACCTCGCCCCCACCAGGCGAAATTCGTTTCGTTTCCCAGAGGGTTGGAGGAACTTCGGGACATCCACGGCACACGCTTCTGGTCCGCTACCGTTGCTCCCTTCCGGGCCTGGCGGAATTTGCGGGGAAGTGTTGCGCGGAGCCCGAAGTTCCGCGGTGCAAAATCCTTGCGTCACGAAAACCGAGTCTAGCACAGGGGTCAAGAGCGAGAAAGACGGCGTGGGTGATGGACGCTCGCCGTAGGGATTTCTCTTGTGGCGTGGGGAGCGAAGGCTTGGGACCGGAGTTGCGAGCTGAGAGTTCGGAATTCTGAGTCCAGAGGCCGGAGCGACGGACAGACGAGCGTCGATGGCGGCGAATTGAGAGTGGGAAAGAATCGGTAGGCCTACGATTCTTTCGGGGCGGAAATCACGTGGAACTCATCGGCTGTTCATCGCCCTCGTGTGGGCCGGGGTTGTGCCGGAGTGTACTCTGGGATTCTTCGCCGATCCTGGTCGGATCGGCTCAGAATGACACCGTTTTTATTGCGGGAGGGGGAAATGTAGTGAGAGTTGCCGGTTGGGGGTCGTGGTCCTTGGCTTTCCGACTTCACAGCGCGCGGCATTTGGGCCAGGCGGCAGCGTTTCGATTCTGGAACCTGGGGCGCAACCGGCGCCCTTGCGCCAGGACGCGTTGCGCTATGCTGGCCGTAGACATCCTCCCCTATTCGCAGCGCCAAGCCCGGCCCCAACGGGCATAGGAGGAAGGCATGAGGTGGACTCTGTCTATTTCCGCCGTGGCGCTGCTAGTGATGGGCCTTTGGGCCTCGCTGCCCGCTTACGGCAAACCCACCGTGCAGGTTTTTCGCGGCACCGAAATCCGATTGGTGCTGCTCAACGGCTTGAGCACGAACGTCAACCGGGACGGCGATCCCTTTGAAGCGATGGTCGCCGCGCCCGTTTTCCTGGGCAACCAGCTGCTGATTCCGGCTGGAGCGCGCGTGAGTGGCGTTGTGGCGCGCGTTTACCACACGAAACGATTCAACCTGATCCGCGGGCAGGCGGCGATGGTGCTGGAATTCAAATCCATCACTATCGGCGGCGTGCGGATTCCCTGCCAGATGAGCATCCTTTCCATCGAGAAAAGCGCACAGAGCCCGAAACGGCGCAAGGATTTGAAAACCGAGGAAGGCGCCATCGTGCAGGAGAAACCCGATATCGTTGGCGACGTCGAGACCGCGGCCATCGGGACGGGCGGAGGAACGCTCGTCGGAGCGATTTTCAGCCACGTGGTTCGCGGCCTGGCGCTCGGGATGGCGGGCGGCGCGGCGTACGTCCTGATTCGCAAAGGCAAGAACGTGGAGTTGCCGGCGCATACCGCGTTCAACGTGAGGCTAGATACGACGATCACGTTCCCGGAATCGCTGCTGAACGTGGCACCGACGAAAACGGCCGTCGGGCAGTGACAGACGGCTGCCCGCGTGGGGCAACGGGCGTCTGCGGTAGTTCGTGGCGCGCAATCGTGTTCGGTCTGGCGCCCGGGCGTGACCGATGGTAACTTCACGTCTGACAGATGAGACCCCGAGGCACACGAACGGGCTCGACGCTGGGATCATTGCTCGTGCCCACGCTGAGGCGCGGCGGTTACGCCTGCCAGGCCCGCGTTAAGGTCGGGGTGCGACCTGGCGGCAAAGAGCATAGGGTGCGAGCGGTCGCTGCCAAGGGCAGAAGTAAGATTCTGGTTTCCGTCAGGCGCCAGCAGGTCAGAAGCAGTGCGGAGCAAACGATTCCTTTCGAGGTGGTATGCCTGGCGAGAGCTGTCCTCGGAGGCGGCTTCTCGAAGGCGTATCTTGTCCTCGAGGGCGACGGCTGGAGCCTCAAGGATTTCTACACGGGCGGCGGGCTGCGGAGGTGCCTCGCGGAATCCGTCGTGCAAGCTGTCCGCGTGGTCCCTGCCGAACATTTCATCGCCCTGGCGGGCACGGGAAGGCTTTAGGTTTGTGCTTGGCTGCGTCTTGTGTGGCCGTGCGTCGCCGGGGCGCCTAGGGAGCTTGGGTACCGCCCAGTTCTGGGACGCGGTAGCTTCCCCCGCCGAGGAATTCGACCAGCCCCATGTCACGGAGCCGCTGTAGCTGCTGGCGAATCTTGGGGCGCACATTTCGGTTATTGGGATGCAGCCCCTGGAGTTCGGCTTCCCGTGCGTAAATATCCGCCAAAGAGAACCGTTCGAGGCGTAGGCCTCTGACGACACGTAATACGTCCAGGGTCCAGCCGCGTGCATCATGCTGTTGCCCTTCCAGAGGTTTCAGCCGGGCGTAGAGCTGGCGCACGCGCGCCGGCCGTTCCACGGCGCCGTCGGTCAGAACAGGAATCCGGGCGTCAGGTGGAATATTTGCCAGCAGAATGTTGCATCCGACCCAGCCATGGCGTCGGGCTTTCGGGCCGAGCGGCCGACGCTTTTCAATGCACGAGAGGGAGAGCGCGTACCGGGGTATCAGAAGCAGATTCCGAGCCTGCCATTTTGCTCGGTCGTAGTCGAGAACGAAAAGGTTGGGCGCATCCCCGCGCTCGACTGCCCCGGCCATTGCGTCGTAGCCAGCATCCGTGACTCGCGTAGCAAGCGGTTTCGATCGGGCCTTTAACTGGAACCGGGCGCCGCATCCACGGCACGAGAGGTCTACGACACGCGTGTTGGGGTTTGTGAGCTCAAGGCGCGGCGACGGGCAGCAAGGGCAGAATAGGTTTCGCTCCGCCCAAGCCTCGCTCACTACCCTCGTTTGTTGGGAGGGATTCTCATATCCCTCTGCAAGGTGAGCCGGCATTTGGGGAATCAATCGGGCTTGCCTCCGGGCGACACAGCGGAGCCTGTCTCGCCAAATAAATCCTCGCTCCTATGAGGTTCGATTTCGCGACTGCACGTCGGGCAGCGGTCGTCGCACATGCAACTCCAAGTCATGGCCCACGCCGTCCCGTCCTCTGGGCACCTGTAATAATTTACGAAGAGATGCTCGCCCATGCGCTGCTCCGCGTCGGCGTGCTTTCGCCACTGCGCGTATGCTATTGCGGAAGCGCGTGCCGGACAACGACGAAATACAAACCAGGAAGGTCAGGCGGATTTGGGCTGTTTGGCTTTCAGCCGGGCTTCGCGCTTGAAATAGCGGTAGAGGCTGGTGCGGCCGATGCCGAGGATTTGGGCGGCGCGGACGCGGTTGCCGGCGCAGAATTCGAGCACGCGAGCAATGTGCTGGCGCTTCACTTCTTCGATGGGGACCGGGCGCCAGGTGTCGTCGAGATCGAGCGCGGCCGGATGCGGCTTTTGCAGGTGGGGCGGGAGATCGCCGATATCCATGAAGCTGGATTCGGCGGTGAGGCAGGCGCTCGAAACGACGTTTTCGAGTTCGCGCACGTTTCCCGGCCAGTGGTAACGCAGCAGAACGGCCTGGGCGCGGCGGGTGAGACCGCGAACGTTTTTGCCGTAAGCCTGGTTGTATTTTTTCAGGAAAAACTGGACGAGCAGCGGGATGTCTTCGATGCGCTCGACGAGGCTGGGGACGCGAACCTCGAGCGTGGAGAGGCGATAGAAGAGATCCTCGCGGAAGCGGCCGGCCATCACTTCGGCGCGCAAGTCGCGATTGGTGGCCGCGACCAGACGCACGTCGACTTTGCGGATTTCGGGCGAGCCGACGCGCTGGATTTCCCGATTTTCAATCACGCGCAGCAGCTTCGATTGCATGCCGAGCGACATTTCGCCGATTTCGTCGAGAAACACCGTGCCGCCATTGGCGTATTCGAAAAGGCCGGGACGCGTGTCGGTGGCTCCGGTGAAGGCGCCGCGGACGTGGCCGAAGAGCTGGCTTTCAAGAAGCGTATCCACGAGCGCCGAGCAGTTGCAGACGGCGAAACGCTGGGACGCGACGGGGCTCAGTTTGTGGAGGGCCCAGGCGACCAGTTCCTTGCCGCTGCCGGTGGGGCCGACGACGAGGACGTTGGTGAAATGGCGGGCGATTTTCTGGACGCGTTCGAAGACTTCGATGATGGCCGGGCTGCGGCCGACGATGCCGTGAAATTCCAGATGCGAGAGCAGACGGTCCTCGAGATCGCGGATGTGCGCGCGGCGGCCGAATTCCTCGCCCAGGCGATCGAGCGTGCGCTCGAGATGAGACCAATTCACGGGAGACTCGAGGAAATCGTAGGCGCCGCGCTTGATGGCCTCGACGGCGAGTTCGAGCGGCTTGCCCTCGCCGAGCAGAATCACGTAGACGCCGGGATCGATTTCGAGAGCGCGCTCGAGAAATTCGAGGCCGCTCGATTCCCCGAGATTCATTTCGACCATGGCGACGCGATGCTGGCCGTCGCGAATGCGTTCGAGCGCCTGATTCGGGCTCTGGGTTGCGAAAACGGGATAGCCGAGCCGTTCCAGATTATCAGCGATGGATTCAGCCGTGGCGATTTCCGCGGCGACGACGCAGATGGAAATCGTTCGCCGCGCGGTGAGGATTACGCGATCTTCAGCAATCAGTGGCATGCCCTGGAGACAGGCAAGAGCTGTACCAAATCAGGAGTGGTGTTGCGAAGGCGGGCAGGAAGCTATCGCTTTGAAACATCTAATGCCAGTTAGGAAAGGAAGTTAGGTCTTTCTGGAACGGTTTCGGAAAGAACGCAAACAGAGGCAAGGAGGCAGAACAAAGCGGGGCAGCGACTGTTCCACAATGAAACGTTCTGTTTCAAAAAGATATTGACGCCGCGTGCGGCTGACTGCCTCATTCCTGTGAGTTTGCGCCGAGTCTCGCGTGGTGCGGCGTTCGGGCGATGAAATGGCGTCTAGAGTAGGTCGGAGGGTTCGGTGGTGGCGTCGGCGGCGGGCAGTTCCTCTTCTTCGCCTGGCCTGCGATGCGGGAGCTTGCGAAGCATCACGCGGCGCGGAGTTTCGTTTGGCGCGGACGTGACGTGGACGACTCGATAGGCGACGGGCAGCGCGGGGAAGCTGAGACGGGAATCAATCAGCCGGAGAAAAACGAGCAGGCCCTCGCGCACGGGATGGCACAGGTGCACGATCCGCTCGCCCTGCTGGCTGAGCTCGAGCGTGGCCTTTTCGACGAAGAAACTTTCGGCGATATCCCAACCGGAGACTTCGACTCGATATTGCGAGGGTGGTGATTGCAGCTCCATTCGGTGGCCGAGTGGAAGACAGCAGGCGCAGTGCCAAAAAACGAGTGGGAACACAGAAGATTGCGAATGAGGCGGAAAGAACATGCTCCAGAGTGAAACAGGTGTGGTGAAGCGGCCCATTTTCGCGAAGAGATTACAGTTCGCGGAGCGAGCGCAAGCGCGCGGGCGATTCGTCGGAAGCTCGCTCGCGTTTCGGAAAAGTGCTATACATTCCGCGATTGGAAAACCGCGAAAGGCAGGTGCAACCGATGGCTGGCTCGATTCCGGAACAATACATAGACCTGCTCACGTCCAAAAAGGCTTTCGCCCATCTGGGAACGCTGATGCCCGACGGCTCGCCGCAGGTGACGCCGGTGTGGTGCGACTACGCCGACGGCTTCGTGCGCGTGAATTCGGCCAAGGGTCGCCAGAAAGATCGCAATATGCGGCGCGAGCCGCGCATTTCCCTGTGCGTGACGGACCCGGAGAATCCCTATCGTTACCTGGAACTGCGCGGGCGCGTTGTGGAAATCACCGAAACGGGAGCCGATGCGCACATCGACAGTCTGGCGAAGAAATACCTGGGCGTGGACAGCTACCCATACCGTCAAAAGGCGGAGATTCGCGTGATTTACAGGATTCAAGTGGAAAGCGCGAGCGCGATGGGATAGGGCAAGAGCGAGGGCCCGGGCGCGGGCACGCGATTGGCCACGGGCGCGGCCGGCTGTAGGGATGGTTCGGGGCGCTCAGGCGCGGGCGTTGCGCGCGATGCGCTGGATTCCGTCGAGCAGGCTTTGGGCGAGTTCGTGCGGCGACATTCCAATCGCTTCGATGCGAAACGCGTCGTTCAGGAGTTTGGGAACAGGCGTCGAATCCAGGCGGACAACCAGCAGAGGCAGTTTCCGTTCGACGACCATCGTGAGGGCGGTTGCCAGTTCGCGTTCCACCCACGGCGCGCCCAGGCAGGCGCGCGACCAGAACAACACGAAATGCGTCATCGTTTCGAGCGCCCGGCCGGTTTCCTGCACCAGGGAATCGGGAGGCGTGAATCGGGCGATATCGTTGCAGGTTTCGACGCCGCTCGATTGCAGAGCGGCGGAAACGCGGGCGACGAGCTGGCGATTGACCGAGCGATGGGAAAGAAAGAGCGAGAAAGGCCAGCGGAAATCGGCGCGGAAACGGGCGCGGCTTTGCAGCGCCTCGTGATGAAGCAGTTCGGCCAGGTTCGCCAGCCAGATGGGATTCCCCGGGCAGCGCTCGGTCCACTTGTCGGCGGAAACTTCGCCGGCCAGGAAGACGACGTGTCCCAGGCCGCAGCGAGCGGTCGAGGCGAAAATGCCGGGCTCGACGCGGGCGCTCTCGCCGGACCCTTTCGGCTCGATGATTCGCGAGGTGCCGAGGTTGGTGGATGCGGGCAAATCCTGCCAGGAACAGAGCTGGGCCGGATTGCCGACGACGACCTCCTCGACGCCGTCCCAGGCGGGCCTGAGCCATTCGGAAATCATCATTTTCGCGGGTTGGCAAACGACTTGGGAGGGGGTTTGCCACGAGTGTTCGGCGTCGGTGGCGTAGACGACGCCGTTACCGCTGAATTGGGCGCGGGCGCGCAGGAAACGGGCCGCGTATTCATAACGGGGACGGTGCCGACACAATTCGCGCGCGCCGCAATCGGCCAGAATCAGCACTGCGCCTGAATCAATCAAATCCTCGATCACCGGCCAATCGATTTTCCACGAGCCGCGAGGGTCGGCGAAGAGACCTCCCTCGATGTAAATCAGATTGGGAGCGAATTCGCGCAGGAGTTCCTCGGAAACGGATTGGCGCGCGAAGCTCGGGTCCATTTCGCCGGCCACGAGCGCGGGCAAGACGCGATGAGCGGCCAGGCAATCCTCGGAACGCGAGCGAATCTCGGCGAACAGCTTTTCGCCGATTCCGCCGCCATTGCCATCGGCAGACGGCTGGCATTGCAGGTAGAGTGTGCGCAAGGACATACGTTTGGAAGGGAGAATTGAGATTAGCATCGGTTACCGAGCGCCACAAGACGCCGGGTGCACGCGCGTGCCGAGAATACAACCTGGCGTAGGGCAATGCGCTGCGGAGAAATCCGTTGACATGTAGCGTAAGGCTTTCCTAGCATCGCCAGCCCGATGATTAGGCCCGGAGAGACTATGCGAGGAATTGTGAAGGCGAGTGGGAAACTGGCGGGAGCGTGGCTGTTGCTTGCGGCGGCGGTTTTCGCCGCGCCTTGCCGCGCGCAGCAGACGGCACCTGCGCCGGCAGGCGTGCCGCGATTCGAGTTGCCGAAAAGCGGGCCGGAACTGCGCTCGGCGGCGCTGCCAAACCTCTATTTCGACGCCACGGGCGAGCGCTCTGCCGTGCTTGGCTGGCGCAGCGGGCGATTCGAGGCGTGGATCTATCCGATCAAGGTGCTGCAGGATTTTCATCTGGAATTTCAGCCGCAGGGCGCGCTGCAGCCCGTGGAAGGCGACGGCTTGATGGCGCAGGTGATCACGCGGCCGGAATCCACCACGCTGGTCTACGCCGATCCGTCGTTCACGGTGCGCGAAACGATTTTCGCGCCCGACGACGAGCCGGCTATCGTGCTGCTGTTCGACGTGGACACGGCGAAACCGTTGACGATCAAGGTGCTGTTCGCTCCCGATTTTCAGCCAATGTGGCCGGCGAGTTTCGGCGGGCAATACAGCTATTGGGTGAACCGCGACAAGGCGTTCGCGCTCACCGACGCGACGAATCTGCCGACCGCGCTCGTCGGTTCGCCCGCGGCGTCGGCCTACACGCAGTTCGTCGGCCACCGGCTGGCGAGCGGCGAAACGGAATTCGACATCCACGTGACGCCGGGCGAGGCGCGCGCTTCGCTTTTCCCTGTGGTGATGGCGCTGGGAATGAAAAATCTTGAGCAGGCCGAGGGCGTCTACGCGAGCGTGCTGCGGGAGATTCCCGCGTTGTATCAGGCTCGCGTGACCGACGCGCGAAATTTTCTGGCGCGCACAACCCAAATAGAAACGCCCGACCGGAAATGGAATCGCGCGTGGCTGTGGGCGAAACTGGCGCTGAATGCGGGTTGGGTGTGCCATCCGGGCCTGGGTTGCGGGATGGTGGCCGGTTACGCGCCGTCGGGATCGAGCCAGCGGCCGGGATTCGATTGGTGGTTCGGCGGCGACGCGCTGATGAACGGCTGGGCGCTCGAAGATTACGGAGACTTGGCTGGCGCGCGGCAGGCGCTGCGTTTCCTGAAGAAACACCAGCGCGGCGACGGCAAGATGATGCACGAGATGACGCAGAGCGTCGATCTGGTGGATTGGTTCGGCAAATACAATTTCGCTTACTACCACGCCGATACGACGCCGATGTACCTCTACGCGCTCGATCAGTATTGGCGGCGAAGCGGCAACCGGAAATTTCTGGACGAATTCTGGCCTTCGGCGCAAAAGGCCTACGCGTATTGCCTTTCGACGCTCGATCCGGACGGCTTGATGGACAACACCAAGGCCGGGCTGGCTGCGGTCGAAGTCGGCGTGCTGCGCGACAAGGTGGTGAAAGACGTTTACCTCGAAGGCTTCTGGCTCGCCGCGCTCCGCTCGATGCGCGATCTGGCGACGGCGACGGGAGACGCGCGGCTCGCGGCCGACGCTTCCATGCGGCTTGCGCGAGCCGAGCGTTCGATCGCGACCGAGTGGTGGAACGAGAAAAGCCAGCGGCTCGTTTTCGGCCTGACGGCGAGCGGGAAACAGGCTTCGTTCGATGGGAGCTGGCCGGCGGTGCTGCTCGCGCTGGAGCCGCAGGCGATTGGCGAGCGAAAGGCTTTTGAGGCGACCGCGGCATTCGCGCGACCTGACTTGGCGACCGATTGGGGCTCGCGCTGGCTTTCGAACGAGAATCCGCTCTACGACCCGGTCAGTTACAACAACGGTAGCGTGTGGCCGTTCATCAGCGGCCTGGTTGCATTGGCGCAATATCGCAACGATCAGCCGCTAGCCGGGTTCGCCACCTGGAGCGCGATCGCCCAGCTCACCGGAATCGAAACGCCCGGGGCACTGCCCGAGCAGATGACCGGCGACCGTTACATTCCGCAATCACGCGCCGTGCCGCACCAACTGTTCTCGTCCATGGGTGTCGTCGTGCCGCTGGTGCGGGGAATTTTGGGGCTCAGCCCGGACGCGCCGCGGGACGAACTCACATTTCGGCCGGCGCTGCCGGCGCAGTGGCCGTGGGTGCGATTCAAGAGTTTCAGATTTGGAATGCATCATCTGAGCGGGAAAATCAGTCAATCGGCTGCGCGGATGAACTTGCGCCTCGAAGACGATTCGCCGAAGCCGCTCGATGTGCGTTTCTCGCCGACTTTGCCCTGGGGCGCGCACGTGACTCGCGTCAGGGTGAATGGAATGGCGATCGCGTTCCGCCAACTCGATTCGAGCGCACTTTCGCGCGTTTCCGTTCATTTTCGGCTCGAGCGCCAGGCCGACGTCGCTATCGACTACAGCGGCGGCCTTGCAATCGTCCCGCCCGTGCCGCATCCGCAGCCTGGCGCCCGTTCCGTGCAGCTCAAGATTCTAGGCGTCGAGCAGCAACTCGCCGGGGACCATGGCGTGATTACACTGACTGTGGCTGGGCGCGGCGGCCGGAATTACGCGCTCGACGCGATTACGCAGCTTCGGGATGTGTTGGCCGACGGAGCGACCGTCGAGAGAACCGCACAAGGCATTCGCCTGGAAATTTCGTTCGAGGGGTCTGGATATGTCGAACGAAAGATCGAATTGCATTTTTGATGTGGTGTGGCGGCGCGTTGCCGTTTCAGCGGGGAATGGGAGGGCGGGCTAGCGGGACGCGGATTCATGCAGGGCAGGGAATCGCTCGACGCCAAAAGATTTTGGTTCCGGGGCCTGGACTCGAACCAGGATAACCAGATCCAAAGTCTGGTGGCCTACCGGTTAGCCGACCCCGGAACGGTGAAGCACATGCGGGTACTCGTGGTGGATCAGCCGTCGTGACTGCGCCAGGCTGATCTAGCCGGTGTTCATCATACCGAAAGAAATCATGTTGCGGCTAGAAACGAGCGCACGTTTGCTCGAATTGTTGCGCCAAAGCCGGGCACAAAAATAGAATGATGATCCGTCCGTTGGCTCGCCCGAGCCAGCAGGGGCAAGAAACACCCTCCCCTCCGCAAGAAGGGGTTTCGAATAGACTCGTTGCTATCCGGACAGGGGAACGCTATGGCCCCACTAAAAAACATTTCCTGCCCGCCACGAGCGAAATCATTGCTGCGGTGCTGGTCACCGTTTAGTGAACTCGTACGTCAAGTTCGGCCGTCAACGGGCCTTCTTCAACCTCCCCACCTTGGAGCAGACATTCCCGAATCTGGCGCTTTTTCTTTTCCCATAAACGGGACCACAGGATGGCTCGCTTTCTAAGAATGCGCTCTTCGGCGAGGTCGGCCTGGGTGACGCGCCTCGTCTTCTTGGGAAACTGCAGGACGCTGTTCATGGCCCCCCTCGTGGGGCCGTTCTGCCATTTCGCGTGCCATTCGGGCAAAATCTTCGGCCGGTATCGTTACTTCATGATAAATACCCCGACTTCTGCTTCCTGAGCTAGTCCTAGTCCCCCTACCGCGGCCGACGGGCCGCGCCGACCAGTCGAGTAACGTTTGCGAATCCCCCGCCAGACGGACCTGCTTCATCGCCCAGGCGAGCAGGCGCTCGGAAAGGTTGCTGGTGGTGCGGCCCTCGCAACGCGCCTGTTCCTGCAATTCCCGCTTGAGTTCGGGAGGAGCCATGACGCCGATATTGACGCGGTGTTCGCCCATGAGAACCCGCTCAAAACTCTACCGGAAGTGGCGAGGATAAAAAACCCACTTGACACATTAATGTGTTTACATGACATTATGCAGTGTACATTAGTGGTTATTAATGACTTGACTATAAACTTTATATGTTTTCCTCCTCGCCCCGCTTTCACCCTTGCCCCTTACCGAGAGGTGGCTCGCCATGACGCCTGAATCCGTTGCCAAGTCTTCCTCTTCCGGCCCTGCGGCCATGCGCGCCCGCTTTGACTCCGCGCCCTCACTGTCTGCCAGCGATGGGTCCCGGGAGGCTGCTGAGTCCGGGCCGGTGGCGCGGGCCGTCTGCCTGTTCGTCTTGCTGTCTCTTTGGGTCGTGATTGTGTTTCTAGGCCTGTGGCCGTCTTTGTGTGTGGTGTGGATGCGAGTGGCAAAACAGGTTTCGCGCTGATTGGTCGAGTCAGGCCGAAAGCGAGGTGCGTCCATGTTCGTCAGCGAAGCTTCGATGTTGCACTGTTCCTTCTGTGGAGGTGGCATACGGGAACGACGCGAATGGGGAGTGCGCTGGTTCGAATGCGCATCCTGCGGTTCCCCGAAGCGGGTGGCGTTTCCCGCACCTGGCCGTAAAGTCGGCTCTCCTACGTCGCATGGAAATCCACAGATTTCTCCGACTTGCTTGCCCGGAGTTTGCCGAGTACGGCGAAAATTCCCGTCCACGCGTCAAGCGGCGGACGCTCACCCGACGCGATCCCGACCACCCGAGGAATCGTCGGCGCCGTTCGTCCTCAAGCGGTCTTTCTCGCCGCGCATTTCGCGCAAGGGAAGGTGGTCCCGATGAACGGCTTCGTGAAATTGCGTCGCGGCCTGGCCGAGCACGTTCGCAATGGCCGCATGACCCTCAGCGAGCACGGGGCTTTCACACTCCTTCTTCAATTGGCCGATTTTTCGAACGGACGATGGTATGGCACTCAGCGCTCCTTCGCGATTGCCGCGGGAATCAGCTCAGGCTCCGCCTGGAAGCTGCTTACTTCGCTCGAAAGGAAGGGATATCTGTTGTGGGACCGGAACCGCGGCTGTGTGGAAATTCTGAGATTTTCTGTGGACAACCCGCCGAATAAACCTGTGCAAAACCCAGTGCAAATGTCCGCTTCGCATAGGCGGCATGATCAGCCGGATGACCGCTTTGATCATCCCGGCGACCAGGATAAGAGAAACGTAAGAAGATCTTTCAAGAAGCAGTCTATGGCGGATGCCGTTCCGGGGAATTCCCTCTTCGATTCCGCCTTTTCCGAAAAGCGCTCGGGAGAAGAAGCCTTCCTGCGCTGCCCAATCCCATTTCCTGTTCGCCAACTGGCAAGGAGGAAAGCCCTCTTTCTGGCGGTCCATCCGGTCGTGCCTTCGCATACGCAGGGTACGCCAGACGCCCATCGAGCGATCACCGATCGGAGCCCACCCTGAAAAAGACGCGCATCCGTCCGATGAGCCAGTTCGATACGTCACGGGATGGTGCGGGAGAAAGGGAACTCGATATTCGATGAAATCCTTCAACGAGAGAGCGGGGGAAACGAATCGGTGAGCGCGCTATGCACCAAACCGTTCTGGGCGGTGGCGAACGATAAACCACACGGCTCGCGTCTGAGGTACGTGAGTGGGTGTCGCTGTTTGCCGTGTCGCGCGGCCAATGCACGCTATGAAGGCTGGAGGGTACACGCGCGCAAAGAGGGGGACTGGAACGGCGTCATTCCGGCCGGTCGCGCGCGCCGTCATCTGAAGTTGCTTTCTCGTGTCGGAATCGGCCGCCGGACGGTAGCGGAAATTTCCGGCGTTCCGCAGTCTCTCGTTCACCAGATCAAGACGGGGAGGCGCCGGCGCATTCGCGCCAGAACGGAACGCCGAATTTTTCTCGTCACCAGCCAGGCGATGAACGAGGCGCGCCTGGTCCGTGCCGATTCCACGTGGCGAATGATCGGGCGTCTGCTTGAGGAAGGATTTTCCAGAGCGGAAATTGCCCGTCGGCTCGGGTTTCGGTCCCCGTGTCTCCAGATCAAGCGAACGCGCGTGCGTGCGCGCACCGCCGCCCGCGTCGAACGTTTCTACCGCCGGGTGATGGTTGCGTGAAGGAGGGAATCAAATCGGTGGGACGGGAACGGTCTGGGGGTGTGCGATTCTTCCGTGCCACTGGGCTCTGCGGAAATCCAGCCCAGGAAGTGCTCGTCTTTCGGCGTCGGTCTTTCTCTTTAAATTTATGCCGGGAGAGTGATCACCCTTTCCAGCCCGCCGCGCGAAAGGCCAATTTCACTTTCTCAGCCCGAGCCGCGGCCTCCTCGATCGCCTTTCGCACCACCTCTTCGACGTCTTCCTGAGCGCCATCGGCGCGAAGCACCTGGATCGTGTGGACACTGCGTGCGCCCAATTCGTCCTCGATGGTCACGAAGACGGCTGCGGCCGCCGGATCGAATCTTCTGGTGATTTCTTTCGCCATGACGAGTCCTTGCCGCCAGCCATGAAGCAGGCGTGCGTTCTCTCTTTCTAAATCAGTTTCATGTTGTGAACGCGAATTCCGTTGGCCCAATAAATGCCCTGCGGTTTCACTCGCACAACCATCCTTTGCGAAGCGCGCCACGCCTGCGCCGCTTGCCGGACAGCGGACACCCGGCCTTCCCGCCCGATTTCGACCAAATCCCCCGGCTTCAATTCTTCCGCGCGGCGAAAAACGGAAACGAGCGTGCCGGGCGCGAAAGCCACTCGCGCCCCCGATTCCAGTTCGATTTCTATCCACTTCCGGCATTCTTCCAATTGCAGGCTCGCTTCCGAATTTTCGGGGAAGCTCAGTTCCGTTCCCACCTCCGTGCAGCCCCCCGTGCCCCAGTCCGAGCCGCCCCCGCCTGAAGTCCCGCCCGTCCCGCCGGAAGCCACCGTCGTCACTTTTCCGCAAAAAGTATAGGGATCAGCGACGGTTTGCTGAAGCGAGGCGAAGGCCAAATAGGCTCCTCCCACGGTGTCCCAGATCAAGTAATACAAGGTCGAATAAGCCAGACCGTTGACTGTGCCTGTGGGGAACGTCCGCGTCCCCTGCCCGTAGCTTTGCGTCCAAGAGCTGCCCACGCCGCCGGGCCCGTAGATACGAATCGTCGCCGTGCCGTTTCCCGCGTCGATCGAATCCACTGTTGCGTTGTTCACCGAATTGGAGGGCGGATTCTGCAGAATGTCGTTCGAAGTGGCCAGTCCGCCCGTGACCGCGGTCGGGTTTGCCGCCGTCCCAATGTAGGTGTATGGCGAATAGGCCGAAGAAGGGTATTTTGCTCTTGCACGAAAGTATCGCGTCACATTGCCCAGGTTCAGTGACAGGGTCAGGGTAGTTCCGATGGGATACACCATGGTGGACGAGGGAAATGACGGATCGCTTGCCACTTCAACGAAATATTGAATGCCAGGTGCGGCTCCCGGGCTCGAACCGAGCGCGATGTTGAAGGTCCCCCGTGCTGCGTTAGCCACCAACGAAGCAGGCGCGGCCGGCGCGGGAATCGTCTGGCCCGTTGTTGCTTGGGGCGCCGGGGCTGCGTCTACGCCGATTTGCTGTTGCAGTTGGTTGAACGCCGTGACAAGTCCTCCCAGCCAGTCATAGAGCACCGGATCGTCAATCGTCAGATAACCGAGGCTTGCGAGGTTCAGCATTGGCGTCTCATTCCTTCACATTCCTTAGGCTGCTGCTCGGCTCAGCGCGGTCCTTTCGCGCCCAGATTGACCCAATCGCAATTTCCCATGGAGTCAAAGTGCTCGCCGGAACGCCAGCGTGTTTTCGCTCTTTGCGATCACTGGTAATTTCCATTCGATGACGTTGAATCGTCTTCCCTGATCTGTAGCGACGCCGCCTCCGTTCGCTCCACTTCCTCGGCCCTGACCAGATCTCCCGCGCGTGCGCCGACGTCGTGTCCCGGCTGTATGAAATCCAGCCAGGCGACCATCGCGCGCGCGACGATTCGCCAAAGCCAGAGCCCGCGTTGCCGCCGCGCGGCCCATCGCGCCGCTCGCGAACTGATGGTTTCGTCGGGGTTGCCCCCAAGCACCACGTTCCAGAATTGATCGAACGCAACGAGCACGCGGTGCAGG
Source organism: Acidobacteriota bacterium (assembly GCA_021818865.1). Taxonomy (GTDB): domain Bacteria; phylum Acidobacteriota; class Terriglobia; order Acidiferrales; family UBA7541; genus JAKASX01. The sequence continues at coordinate 8,203 of JAKASX010000025.1, read as the reverse complement.
TAGCCTTCCTGAGCGGCCCGTCGCAGATAGCTGCGAAGCGTCCTCTTGTGCCCGATCAGTCGCGAAACACCCGCCAGGATGATCGTGACCGTCGCGAAGAGCCCGAAGGCCTTACACGTGTAAAGCAACGTTGTCACTGGCAATGCCCCGATCCGCAAAGCAGCGCCGTACCCGCTCCTGCGCCCACGACCAGCCATTTCGCTCTCGTCAGCAACCGTTCCCAAAACGTCCTTCGCGCCGCTTTCAGCGCCGCGTCCCGCTGCTTCTCCACGGCAGACAGCTTCTCGCCAGCCAGCGTGAGTTCCTGTTGTTTCGCAGCCAGATCCTCCTGCGCCGTGGCCAGCTTCACCGAGCACACTTTGCAAGACTCGACGTAATCTCGTAGCGGCAGCAGGTCTGGCCGCGGGATGATTGCGACGCCCGCCGGTTTCGGATTGGCTCGACTGGGGCGAGGCACGGTGATTTTCACCGCTTGGGGCAAGGGCACTTGTTGTGGCAGCCACGCGGCGATCTGGCGGGGCGTTTTTACGCGTTCCAGTTCGGCTTGCATCTTCGCAATCACGCGCGCCGTCTGAGTGTCTCGCTCTTTTTCCTGTGAAGTGACTTGCTGCTCCTCTCTTGCGACTTCGCGCATCGTCACCGCTTGCGCTTGCACTGTTGCCTGGGCGCGCACCCAGGAATCGTGCGCTTTGATCCACGCCGAAACTGCGATCCCACCCCCCACGAATGCGATGGCGGCCGTTCCCGCGAGCAACGTGTGCTTCAGGTCCCAGCTCATGTCTCGGATCCTCCATGGCCACTTTCCTTCATCTCGAGTTGCAGGATCAGTTCCCTGACGTTTGCGTAAAGGGGCTCACGGCTTGCTCCACGAAGTGGATACTCGTCTCCTTTGAGTCCGGCCGCGCATTTCCGGCAGACGGCTTTCCCCTGTTTTTCCACTTCTGCCGTTCCGCGACAGTCGCGATGGAAAAAACAGGGTCTTGTTTCCACCGCGTTCTTGCCCGCGACGCGCGAGTGCGTGCGCGCCGCGTGGTCCACGCCCCTTTCCATGTTGGCCGCCGTCGTTCTGTCCAACAGGCCCTTTGCCTCTGGACCTGCAAGGGTCGGAGTCCATCCCTGTGCCGTTTCGCTTTGCGGGTCGGCCAGGGGGACGTCATGTGACGTCATGATGCACTTCGTCTCGGCACTCGTCCCGAACGCCCGCCGATGAAATGTTCCGCACGTTACCGGTACGGACGGCCGCGTATCATGCTCGTGAGGAGAAGTTTCCACAGGGTTTTTCTCCGGATGTGTGGTTTCTGTTTTAGATTTTTTTCAGTCGAAAACTTCGCGGCCGGAAATCGCTGATCGTGTCAGGAACGTCCTGAATGATGATTTGGCGGAAGAAGGCTGTCGCAGAGTTCAGCTTTGGGGAAATGGCGCGGAACTCAGCATTCCCGGGCCATTCGAATTCGCCCCGAGTCTTGCAAGTGGTCCAAACAGCCGGTCGGCCCGGGTTTGTTGACCTCCAACAATGTTTACTGCCGGAGGGGGACCGAAGGTGGGCAGGCCGTTTGGTGTGTCGAAATTTTTCACCGGTGGAGCGGGGTAGATTGGTCTGGGACGTGCTGCGGTGGCTGCGGCTGCCCGCCAGGATCGCAGGTAGCCTTCCCATCCAGGCTGGCCATAGTACCCGGGCGAACCGGAAGCGGCGATTCCGGACGAAGAGGAGTAAGGACCGGCGCTTCCCGCTCCAAATCCGACAAGAGGTCCGAATAGTGCTGCCATTGTTTTCCCCTCCGTCACCGGCTACGCCGATTGCCGCGGCTAGTCACCACGAGTTCGCTGATTCCCTGGTTGCTAGTTGTCACCGAGTCGCGGATTTCTCTGAGCAGCTGTACCTGCGTCTCGATGAGCGGTTTCAGCGTGGTCGCCAACCCTTCGTTCACGGCAGTTCGCAATTCCAGGCGCCAGAAGTCCACCGGTTTCCCTCCGGAGCCGTTTAGAACGCGTCCTTTCTCTCGAAGAAAACTCAGAACCTCTCGTACCACAAGGAGGGCAAACAGCCCTCCTGTCCCCAACTGCCATACCAGTGTGTTCCCCATGTTTGTTCCGCCCGTGTCGCCGTTGTTTTCTCAGCCGGTCGCGTACTTCGCCATTCTTGCCAGCACGCTGGCTGGATATTCAGTGTTTGCTCCGCCGTTCCAGAGCAGTAGACCGCGCACGACGTCTCCTCGAGCTGCAGCGAGTTTTTGCGCCAGCACTCGGCAGCCCGTCTCGAGCCCCACTGCTGGGTCGCAGAGTTGTGCCATGTGTCCTGCAAATCCGTTTTCTCGCGCTGTCTGTCCCATCACTTGCATCAGGCCCCAACTGAACGCGCGTGCTCTCGCTTCCGTCAGATCCCTCAGGTCGCCGCTTCCGAGCAGCGGCAGCACGTAATGGTGGTAGAAACCGTCCTCGTAACGGATTGCCCAGGGATTCCATGCTTCTCGGCCGGTCTGCGGATCGGGACACCGGTCGCCGGTCTCCTGTTCGCACACAGCACAAACCAGTTCCGGCGACAGGCCACAAGCCGCTGCCCGGGCTCGCGCCAAGGCGATCAAATCTTGCTGCGCCATCAATTGCTTCCAAAGGGAGCCCACGGATCCGGTTTCATATACTGCTCCACCCGCTGGGACACGCAAAACCAATCGCCCGCGCTCCCGCCCCTGTCGATGGCGAATCGCACGGAAAGCGACTCGCCGGAAACGTTCAAAGGCAATTCCAGGTTCCCGGTTGCCGAAGCCGGACTGCTGAGCGCGAGACTGCCCAACAGAGGAACGGCTGATCCGCCCGTCGACGTTCCGTTTATCCCCGCGCTTGCATACGTGAACTGGGTTGTGCTCGGAACGCCAATGATAACGACTGGACCGTTGAAGCTCGCGTCTGCAACCCCGCCAACATCCGCCGTCTGCCCTTCGTAAAAACCGTGAGGCGTGGCAGTCGTTGCGGTCGCCACGTTCCCCGCCCGTGAAACCGACACAATGGCGACCGCGCGGTTGGGAATCGGGAAACCGGCCACCAGCAGCGTCCCTTGTCCTTCGACGTTCGTCCGCAAATAGCCGAAGAGCTTCCTCTGGATCGGGAGCAGCCCGAAGGAAGATCCATTCGCAAAATACATCCCGTAATATGCCGGGATCACCTTGCCGTTGTCGCTGTAGACGCCTTCGCTCAATTCCAGGATGTTCCCGCTGCCGTCGTTTGATCCGAGCAGGAGCGGAAAGTCGCCGCTCGGCCGGGCGATTGCCGCGGCGCAATTCGCCGCAATTGTCCACGGGCACCAACCCCGCGCCAGCGGAGCGTCCCGGAATACGCGAAATTCCGTGACATCAACCAGGCTTTGCGATCCATAAGAGAACTGCATGGTCAGAGTCCAGTTCGGCTGCGTTGCCGCGCCGGTTGGCACGCCGACGAGCAGGCGCTTCCGGTCTTCCTGCAGAACCACCCATATCGCTTCGCCGGCGTCCCAATTCACTTCGTCCCACACCGGGCCCGTTCCGGTAGCCAGATTCCTCTGATCGGATTGGATTTCCTGACTGATTTTCTGCGGCGGAGTGCCATCGAAGACGAAGACTCCATTTTGGCCGGCGATCACGGCCGCTTCATCCGTCATCCCGACGCCGTGCACCGATGGCGTCCCCACGCGGTTCGAAACTTGCTGAATCGCCCACAGCGCCGGCTCGTTCACTCCGTCGTCCGCCGTCACATACAGCGATCGCTCTTTGACGATGTAAAGGTTGTTGCGCAGCACAAAGGCGTTCGTGATTCGCTGCCCATCGTTCGCCGAGACGATCATCAGTCCCTGCACGCCGTCGTAGCTTTCCGGGTCGTTCACCCGGCTGCCGCGGAGCACCGATCCGGCGATTTCGCCGAGCGCCGTCTCGTAGATCTCGATGTTGTCCATCAGAAAATAAGCGGCGTTCGACGGCGTCCCGTCGACGTAAACCTGAAGTACCAAATCGCTCGGAATCGAAGCCAATGGATCGGTCAAGTCTGCAACGAACTCGGCGTAGCCTCCGCTCGAGACTTGGTTGTAGGCCACGGCCAGCCCAGCCGTTACGAAATTTTGCGACGCCGAAGCCAGATTCACATGCAGTGTGCCGGAACTCAGCAGCCCCACGCCCATCACCCGCGCTCGCACCGAATACGCCGTGTTCGCGGAAATGAGCTGCACACCGTTGTAGTCCGCGACCGCGGACTGCGTGATTTCCCCTCGGACCGCCGTTACCCCGTCCCCTGTGATCCGGTAGGCGTCGCCCCACGCAACGGTTGTCGATTCACGGCTGCCGCCCGCTCCGTAGGTCGCGTCCGCCGTCCAGCCGAGCGGTACGTTCCCGTTCCACCCTCCATCAAAGGTCAGATTCAGCCAGACGCCGTTTTTCCCGCTCCACATTCCCGTCCGTTCGCCCCACCAGAACAGCCGGTCGCTGTAAGCAATGACGCCGGCTTGCTCCGGCAGTTCCACGAGGTCGAACAAATAACCGACCGAAGTCCCCGCTAGCAGTTCGGTGTCCGAAAAATCAAACGTTGCTTCCGTCGTCGTGTTGTCGGGAATCAGCATCGCCGTTGGCGATGTGGAAGGGGTGTTCGACGGCGGAATCGTGTAGAAGCTCGGCGCTCCCGATTGTCCAGCAGCGGTAAACAGAATGAGCCGCCCCGTGACGTTTGCCGGCCCGGTCGGAATTCCGGTGAGCTGTGCCTTGAAGCCGCCCGTAGCGGTCCATTGCGCCGGCGGCGAAGGCCGCGTCCAATACCCCTGCCGTGTGATGAACGCGACGGCAACCTGGTGCAGCCCGGCCGAAACGTTTCCCGGCACCATCACCTCGCCGCCCGTGCCCGATTCATTCGCTCCGGTCTGAGCGTAGGTGAATTGATACGCGTTTGGCACCGATGCAACGGCAAACGTCCCGTTGAAACTCGTCGTTCCGCCCGCCACATTCTCGATCGTCGCGTTGTCGCCGACATTCAGCGTGTGGGCGTATTGGCACGTGACCGTCACCACGTTCGCCGACCGGGCGATGTTCTCGATCGCGTCGCCCGCGTCGGCCACGGTCGGCGCCGAGCCCGGGCCCACCTGGCTTACGCGATCGAAATACGTGTCGTCGAACTGCCTCGGCAGATCGATTCCCACCTTCCCGTCGCTGAGCGCCAGATACTCGCGCCCAAACTGTGTTTGCGAGCGGCACAACGCTCCGTCGGCCAGCGCCGAAATGACCAATTCCAGCGTTCCCGTCGGGTTTTCCTTGTAAAAATTCCCCAGCGAATCGAGCACCAGCAGCCGGTTCGTTCCATTGAGTGTCGGAAACGTCTTGAGGTAGTTGATGTATGCACCGCCCGTGAGGGAAGGGAACTGCGCCACGAGTCCGGGCCGCGTGCGGGCGCCGCCGGCGATCAGGTCCACATCTTGGCAGTCCCACGACATCCCGTTGGGCAGCGCCTGTGGCGCCGCATTCGGCACCCAGCCGCCGAACATCGTAATCGTGTCAGGCAGGAAGCTTTCGCCGCTCATCGCCCAAACCTCGCTACCCTAAACAAAAAATCCTCCGCGGCCCGCCAGGTGCCTCAGAACCCCAACGACAACGGCCCGATTTGCAAGGAACTCGTCGGCCGTGACGCTTGCTGCTGCACGCCCAGTGTTTGCGTCGGCAGGCGCAGCATGTTCCCGAGCAGGTTCGTATCGATTCCGTAGAGGCTGGCCAGGCCCTTCAACCCCGCGAGCTGATTCTGTGTCTGAGTGTCTTGATACGCGAGTTGCCCGCGCTGCGCCGCCTGGCCAAGTTGTGCCGCCCGCTGCCCGGCCAGGTTCTCTTCTTCTGCGCCGTAGCCCGCCTCGTTCTTCGTGCGGGAAACGCGGTTGGCCGCTTGCTGCCGCGTCGCGTCGAGCGACGTGGCCACCGGCTGCATCGCCATCTGTTCGTAACCGTTTTCGATCTGCGGCGACCCCCAACTCGCCAGGCCTTGCAGTCCGGGAACGATCTGCTGCTGAAGCGCTTGATTCGCCGCTTCCTGTTGCATTGCGTTTTGCTGCTGCTGCACCCCGAGCTGCTGGGCCTGGTTCTGGACTTTCGATTCGCCTCTCGCCATCGCGTTCTCCCTGGCGGCACTCGTTGTTCTGCCTGTGCTTTCAGTGGCAGCCGTTTCCTGAGTGCATCGTTCTCTTTGCCGTCTTGCCGTCGTTTTTCTTGAGGTTTTAGGCTGGCCGTGCGGCTACGTTGCCGTCCACTCATCCTCGGATTGGCTAAGGGGCAGCCAAAAACAAGGCCACGCCGGCTCCGACCATCCCAGCCGCACGAGCCTTCGCCCGAAACTTCTTGCGATTCGTGGCGGCAGCCAGCAGTGTGCGTCGTCGATCCCGCGTCGCCACGCCTCCCGCGTCGCCGCCTGGTGGAGCGCCACCAGTCGCTCCCATCGTTCGCGTGGACTGCCTGCTTCAGGATCTGCCAGCAGATACACTTCCGACGTCAGCCGCGCCAGCGCCGCCATCACCGGCTCGCCTGCGTCGTCCTCGAGCACCGCCTTCAGCAGAAACGATGCGTCCTCGACGTCGGGCATCGGGTAGCGAAAGCCCTGCTTGGCGTGCATTTCGCGGAGTCTGCGCAGATCGCCGCTTTTGTACTCGCGGATCTTCATTCTCGCGCCGTTCTCCCTTTCGATAGCGGCAATCAGGCTAAATCGTCGGCCGTGCCCGCCGCGCCTCGGGCAGACCCCTTCCGGAGCGCGCCTGTTGCTCCGCGCTCGTCCAGCGGAAGCACGTTCTTTTCGGCCTCTCCGTTTTCGCGCTCCCCCACCTGCCCGTCTTCCGGCCGTTTTCCGCTTAGCACGTGACGCAGAAATTGGATGGCGCTTTCGATCTCGGGAAACCAGACTCTGCTCTGTCGCGCTTCCCGGCCGTTTCCCGTCGCCTCGATCAGGCGCTCGATCGTTACCAAGTGCCCGCCTCGCGCGTCCGGTTCGATCGTGGCCTTCTGGATTTGACCATCTCGTTCCTGTGATTTGCCCATTTCTCCGTCGAGCGCCTTTGCCCTTTCCAGGCTGCGCCCGAAGGCCTTATTCATGTAGTACCGCTCTGCCGTTTCCCCCGTCTCGGAGATGCCGGGCTCTTCGGGTCGCGTTCCTCGACTCCAATTCAAGTTCATTGCGGCTCTCCTCTTTGCTCCGCGCTGCCAACACCTGGCTTCATTTCGTGTGCAGCTCTTGCTTGCGCGGTTTCCACACCGCCGCCGTCAGCAACGTTGCGCGCTCGGCGGACGCTCTCGATTTCGAGAGCCATCGCTCGCTGGTGCCAGCTCTTCTTCCCGCGTTGCGAAACCGCTCCGCCTGCCGCTGGAGTGCCCGTCTTTTGTTCCGCCAGTTTCAGAATCTCCTGTGGCAACGGAGCCCCCGCCGTCGTCACCAGCGAATTGACGAGCGCCCAGACCTGCCTTCGTGCCTCGTCTCGGTCGGCCCGCAGTCGTTCCACTTCCGCTTCCAGCCACCGCGTGTGACGGCTCGTGCTTAACCATTGCCAAATCGTCATCGCGTTTCCTCTACTGAACCGTTCGGCTGCACGCGGCGTCGGCGGCCGCCACGCTGTCTTTTCGGCGCACGTATCGGTAGATCCTCACTTTTCCGAGATCGGCTCGCAGCAGGCAAAATCCCCCTTCTCCCTCGATCGCCAGCTCTTCTCGTGCCGGCTCCAACCTCGAAAACTTCGCCACCAAAAAGCTTCCGTCCGAAAAAATCACCAACACGAAACAGCGCGGCCACAGCCAGGCAGCCGCCTGCCTGATAGGTGCCCCGACCACTCGCCCAAGTCGGCCTAGGAAATCGCCCATAGCAACTCCAGATCCAGCACTTGTTTGAACCAACGGATCGCGTCGGCTTCGCAGACCATTGGCAGCGTATCTACCGAAACAGTTGCGCCCCGCCCGTCGCTGCGCTGAGCCTTCAGCGTCACCACCCCCTGCTTCTTCCACCAGTCCACCAGTTCCCACCCCGGCGGCAGGAGCGATGGAATCCCTCCACCGGAAATGGCTGCCGATTCGCTCTGTTCTTCCCTTGGCACTTAGGGCCTCCTCGCTAGAAGCTATCTCATAAATCACAACAAGTCGAATTAGGCGTTGCCGATGGGCGGGGAGAGGTCCAAAACGTGTTCATGGACCTTACCGACGCCCAGTGGGCGATTCTCAAACCCTTGCTGCAATCC
>JAKASX010000138.1 GCA_021818865.1 Acidobacteriota bacterium | reverse complement strand
CTTAAGGCTTCGGCGCCGCTCTTCGCTTTCGAAGCCTGAGCCGGCCTGATCTGACCACCCCAGTCGGCTGCCGTGCAAACGGCGCGAAAAATTTATTTATGGAATGGAAATCTTACTTCGCTGGGCCCGCCGTTCGCCGCTCTGTGCGGCGTTTCCGGGCCGGTCTGGGGATACGCTCAATGACGCACCGTCGTATGGGAATCTCGATTTTTGCCGCCTTCGGCTTGCTACTCGCCGCTTTGGCGCTGCCGCTCGCCGCGCAGACTTTGAAACCAGAGCAGTTGCGGGCCATGCGGTTCCGTTTCGTCGGTCCGATGAACGGCAATCGCGCCAGCGCCGTCGTCGGCGTTCCCGGCGATCCGAACGTCTATTACATCGGCGCCGCATCCGGCGGCGTCTGGAAATCCACCGACGGCGGTTTCCGTTTCCGCCCGATTTTCGACAAGGAACCGGTGCAATCGATCGGCGCGTTGGCGATCGATCCCCAGCGCCATTCCGTCATCTGGGTCGGCACCGGCGAATCCTGGGTGATTCGCAACGGCATCACGCCCGGCGACGGCGTCTATAAATCCGACGACGGCGGCCGTACCTGGCAGCACATGGGCCTCAGCGACGCCGGCCTGATTTCCCGCATCGTCGTGAATCCCTACGATTCCCAAAACGTTTTCGTCTGCGCCATGGGCACTGGCACGAACGAAAATAGCTCCACCGGCGTCTGGCGCACCACCGATGGCGGCAAAAATTGGCAGCACGTCCTCTTCGTCAATGGCTACACCGGCTGTTCCGGCATGGCGATGGACGCTCAGAATCCGCACACGCTCTTCGCCGGCATGTGGCAATTCAAGGTTCGTCCCTGGTCCATGACCAGCGGCGGCCCATCGAGCGGCGTGTACGTCTCGCGCGACGCCGGCTCGACGTGGCACGAAATCAAGGGTCGCGGCCTGCCTAATTCTCCCGTCGGAAAAATCGACGTCGCCGTTGCTCCCTCCGATCCCGATCGCGTCTACGCGCTGATCCAGACGGCCGACCAGGGCGCGTTCTGGCGCTCCGACGACGGCGGGCGCCACTGGCACGTCGCCAACTACAGCCGCCTGCTCACCGAGCGCGCCGGCTATTTCGTCCGCATGGCCATTTCCCCCAGCAACGAAAACGACGTCTACGTTGCCTGCAACGGCTTCTACGTCTCCACCGACGGCGGTCAGACCTTCCATCAGGTTCCCTGGGGCGGCGACAATCACGACATCTGGATCGATCCCACCAATTCCAAGCGCATGATGATCAGCGACGATGGCGGCGTCGAAATCAGCACCACCGGCGGCCGCAATTGGCACCACGTCTCGCTTCCCATCGGCCAGATGTACCACGTCTCCACCGACAATCAGACTCCCTACTGGGTCTACGCCAACATGCAGGACGATGAATCCGAGCGCGGCCCCGCCTATCCGTTTTCCACGCCCGACGCCCGCAGCCCTTACGGCCAGTTCGGCAATCTCTGGCAAGACGGTTTGGGCGGCTGCGAATCGGGCTTCATCTATCCCGACCCCACCGATCCGCACATCATCTGGAGCACCTGCTACGGCGACGAAATCTCCCGGCTCGATACCCGCGTCGGCTATCCGCGCGCGGTCAGTCCCTGGCCCGACCATCCGCTCGACGCTCCGCCCGAAAGCATCAAGTACCGCTGCCACTGGACGCCGCCCATGGCGATCGATCCCTTCGATCACAACACCGTCTATTACGGCTGCCAGGTGATTTTCAAAACAACCAACGGCGGCCAGAGCTGGCAGGTGATCAGCCCCGATCTCTCCACGCAAAATCCGAAATATCTCGTTCCCTCCGGCGGCATCTGGATTGACGGCAAAATGCGCCGCCAGGACAATCTCGGCCAGTTCTACGGTGAAGTGGTTTTCGCCATCGCCCCCTCCCCGGTGCAAAGAGGTCTGATCTGGGCGGGAACGAACGACGGCCAGGTTTGGCTCACCCGCGATGGCGGCGGCCACTGGACCAACGTCACCAAGAACATTCCGAATCTGCCGCCGTGGGGCGCCGTCAGCCGCATCGAGCCGTCGCATTTCGATGCCGGCACCGCCTACATCGCCGTGGATCGCGCCCTGATGGGCGATACGCATCCCTACATCTACGAAACCACCGATTTCGGCGCTTCCTGGAAGCTGATCGTCAACGGCATTCCCGTCAGCGTTTTCAGCAACGTCAGTTCCGTCGCCCAGGACCCCTACAACAAAAATCTCCTCTTCGCCGGAACCGGCAACGGCCTCTACGTCTCCATCGACGACGGCGCCAACTGGTCCCCGCTCCAGTCCGGCTTGCCGCACGCCCCGGTTTCCTGGGAAACGGTGCAGAAGAATTTCCACGATCTCGTTGTGTCCACCTACGGCCGCGGCATCTACATCCTGGAAGACATCAGCCCGCTCGAGCAGATGACCGCCTCCACGCTCAGCGAGCCGGTGCATCTGTTCCGCTCGCGTCCCAACTACCGCTTCTTCCGCGGCGCCCACGCGCTGATCGATTTTTCGCTGGCGTCGGCGCCCAAGGGCAAGGTCAGCCTCGAAATCCTCGACGCCCACGGAGATTTGGTGCGCAACCTGCACGTGATGGCGCAGCCGGGAATCAATCGCGCTTTCTGGGATTTGCGCTACGCCCCCCCCAAGCTCGTCCAGCTGCGCACCACTCCCGCTTCGAATACCCACGTCTGGGATGAATTGCGCTTCCTCGGCAAGTCCTGGCGCCCAATCACCCACTGGGGCATTCGCGAAGCCGAAGTCGGCCCGATGGTCGCCCCAGGCACTTACACCGTGAAGCTGACCGTGGATGGCCAGTCCTACACGGAGCCGCTCGAAGTGCTCGCCGATCCGCGCGCAGTGGCCACGCCGGCGCAAACCGAAGCCAACCTGCAGCTGCTGCTCCAGATTCGCGACGATATCTCGAAGGTTTCAGGCATGGTCAATCAGATCGAATGGCTGCGCAAGCAACTCCAGACGCTCGAAGCCATGCTCGGAAAGGAGGGACCGAAACAGGCGCAAACGCTCCAGGCCGTCCAGGCGATGGATCAGAAAATGCAAGCTGTCGAAAATCAATTGCTCTCGCCCGCTCTGGCCAATAGCGATGAAAAATCCTATCTCGCTCCTTACAAACTGTACCTGCATCTGATTTGGCTGAACGGAGAGGTGGGCACCGGCGCCGGCGACGTAGACGGCAATCCGGGTTATCCCACCACGGACGCATCCATCGCGGTGTTCCACGAACTCCAAGGCAAGCTCGCGAAAGCGACGGCCGATTACCACGCGTTACTGGAGAAGGAACTGCCCGCATTCAATCGCACGCTCGTTGGGCGCAACATCACTCCGCTGGTCGCGGCGATGCCGGCGGACGCGGCGCCGCACGCGGCGCCGGAAACACGAGCGCGCTAGCAGTCGCTGAACTGAGGGGCAGGAACAAGGCAGGGAAAGACGACACGTCAAAGAGGTATACAAAATCGTATACCAAGGAGGTTGTCTTGAATCACGGGGAGAAACCGAGCAAGCTTGGAGCGCCGTACCGCCCGCTCCACTTTGCTGAAATCTGCGGCTTCGCGTTCTGTCTGCTGGCCGCATTGCTTCTGCTGCCGGCGGGCACGGCTTGGGCACAGTCGCGCATCACCGGGGAAATCTCCGGAACGGTGATTGACCCTTCCGGAGCCGCCGTCCCGCACGCAACCGTCACCGCCACGCAGCCCGACACCGGCTTTTCGCAGACGGTGAAAGCCAGCGCTGCGGGCGTCTTCGTCTTCCCGGCCTTGCAACCGGGTACCTACGAGATGCGCGCCACAGCGTCCGGCTTCGCCACCGCCGTCTATTCGAACGTCGTTGTCCAGACGGCGCAAACCACCAACGTCAAGGTCGAGATGAAAATCGGCTCGACGGCGCAAACCGTCACCGTTTCCGCCCAGGGCCAGATTTTGAAAACCACCTCCGCCACGCTTGCCACCACGCTCAGTCCCTCCGCCGTTCAGAACCTCCCGCTCGGCGGCCTCAACGCGCTGCCCTTGGCAGCCCTGGCGCCGGGCGCGGTCACCGCGGAAGGCAATCAGCGGTACACCACCTATAACGGTCTGCCCGCCGCTTCCATCAACATCACCGTGAACGGTACCAACGACAATTTCCAGCGCTATCGCACCTCGACTACCGGCTTTTTCACCGCCGCTCCGCTTCGTCTCGGCGCCTTCGATGAGTTCACCGTCTCCACCAGCGATCTGGCCGCCGAAGCCGGTGCCGAAGGCTCCTCCACCGTCCGCTTCGTCACCAAGCACGGCACCAACCAGCTCCACGGCAACGCCTTCTGGTACGCCGAGAACAGCTATTTCAACGCCAACGATTACCTGAATAACGCGCTGGGCATCTCGAAACCCAGCCAGCACCTGAACAGCTTCGGCGGCAGCATCGGTGGCCCCGTGATTAAAAACAAGCTGTTCTTCTTCGGCTACCTCGAATACCGCAGGAATCCAACGGCGTTTACGAGCAGCTCCCAGGTGTTCACGTCGGACGCTCAAAACGGCACCTTCACGTACATGGGCACCAACAACCAGCTGCAAACGGTGAATCTGCTGAACCTGGCGGCGCAGAATAATTTTCCCGGCTCCGTGAATTCCGTCAGCGGAGGAATGCTCCAGCAGATCAATTCATTCGTTCCGCACGGCACCCTCAGCCCCGGAACCTACAGCACCGGATCGACGGCCACGCCGGTCACCCAAACGCTCAGCTGGCTCCAGCCGATCACCTACAAGAACTGGTGGCCGACCGTCCGCCTCGACTACAACATCACCCCGAAACTCTCCTGGCACGGCACCTGGGACGCACAGTGGTTCACGATCACTGCGACGCCCAACTATCCCGGCGCCAGTCTGGCCGGCAACGGCTGGTGGTCGAATTACTACACGCTGACCAACTCGCTCGATTGGACTCTCAGCTCGAACCTGATCAACCAGTTCAGCTTCGGCATCACCGAAACGCGCGAGGAATTCAACCCGGCCACTTCGGGCGATCCCTTCGCCAGCCAGTCCGATGAAGTCATTAATCCCCCGCTCGGCGTCAATCCGGTGATCCCCGGCTTTATCCTGCCGATTCCCCGGAACAACCCCGTCTACAACCCCACCGACAACCTGACGTGGACCCATGGAAACCACACGTTCACGTTTGGTGGCGACGTCCGCATCGCGACGATGTACGAGACGGAAATCAACAACCCGCCTACCTACAACACGGGCATCGTCTCGCAGGATCCGGCCGCCGCGATGTTCTCGCCGGCGAATTTCCCCTACATCAGCACGGCGAACGGCAACGCCGAGCTCAACAACGCCGAATCGCTTTACTCTTTTCTCGTCGGCCGGTTGAGCGGCATCTCCGGTCTCAACGAAGTCAGCACCACGACCCATCAGTTCCAGGTCGAGGGCGCCGGCATTGCCCGCGAGGCGCAAACCGTAGCCGGCCTCTATTTCCAGGACGCCTGGCGCGCAACTCCCCACCTCGCGTTCAACTACGGCTTCCGCTGGCAATTTTCGGGCGCCGTTCACAGCACCAACAACTTCTGGACCGGGCCCACGCTGGCCGGACTTTACGGCCCGTCCTCGGCGGAATTCCAGCCCGGCGTTCTGAACGGCGATTTCAACCCGCAGATTCATCAGAACCCCTACCCCTACAGCGCGGATTACATGCAGCCTTCGCCGAACTTCGGAGTCGCGTGGAATCCCGATTTCACCAAGGGAATGCTCCACAAGATTTTCGGTGGAAGCAACACGGTGTTCCGCGCCGGCGCCGGCATCACCCACTACGACGAGGGCTGGACCACCGTCGAGAACGCGATGCTCTACACCAACCCCGGCAACACGCAATCGGTGTTCTACTACCCATCGCTCAATTTCACGCCCGGATCGCTGAGCCTGGGCCAGAGCATTACACCGCAAGCGTTCCCCGCCACTTACGGCTTCCCTCTACCCGAATCGGCGTACACTTTCGCCGGCCAGCCTTTCGGGACCGTCGATCCCAATATCCGCAGTCCGTACGTCGAGCAGTGGAATTTGGGCATTCAGCGCAAATTCGCCGGCAACAACCTGCTCGAAGTCGACTACGTGGGTAATCACGGCGTCCACCTCTGGATGTCCTACGACATCAACGAGGTGAACATTTTCGAGAACGGTTTCCTCACCGACTTCAACAACGCGGCGAAAAACCTTTCTATCAACCAGGCTCAGGGGTACGGAGCCACGTTCGCCGATAACACCGGAGCCACCGGCCTCACGCCCACTCCCATCTTCGACACCGCGTTCACCGGCCAAGCCGCGAGCGCCGGCTTCGCCAACCCCAGCTTCGTCACCCTGCTCCAGCAGGGCCAGGCCGGAGCCTTGGCCGGCCAGCTCGCCGGCAGTTACTCCTATCTGTGTAACCTGGTCGGCGGAAACGCCTACTTCACTCCCTGCGCCGGCTCTGGCGGCACCGGAACCTATCCCATCAACATGTTCCAGGTGAACCCGTTCGCCGCCGGTCAGTATCTCGATCTGCTTTCCAACCCCGGCGATTCCACCTACAACGCGCTGCAGGTGCAATGGCAGCATCCGGTCGGTCACGGCCTGATGTTTATGGCCAACTACACCTGGAGCCATGGGCTGACGAACCGCTGGCTGGGCGATTACTACACGTCGGACGAAGCGTTGCAGAATTTCACGACGCTCCGGAACATGAGCTTGAACAAGGGCCCCTCGCCCTACGACGTACGCCAGGTCTTCAAGCTCTATACCACGTACAATCTCCCGTTCGGCCGCGGTCAGATGTTCAGCGCCGGCAACAACATCATCAACAACATCATCGGCGGCTGGAACATCGGCTCGATCGTCACCGCCCAATCCGGCCTGCCCTTCAAGGTTCTCGGCGGTTACAACACCTACAACTATTCTTACGGCTACTGGCCCGACGCCGCCGATGCCGGCGTCGTCCTCAATGGCACCACCGTCAGCCAGCTGCAAAGCAACGTTGGCGTCTACGGTGGACCGACCACCAGCGACCCGGTCGTTTTCCTCAATCCGAGTTTGCTCGGCAACAATCCGAACGCCATCGCGTCCGAATCCACGCCCGGCCAGCTCGGCAGCTTCATCTTCTTGCACGGCCCCGGGCTCTTCAACGCGGACTTCTCGCTCAACAAGACCATCCCCATCTACGAGCGTCTCAGCATGAAGATCGACGCCGAATTCATCAACGCCTTCAACCATCCCAATTGGGGCGTTCCCGGCGTGCACGGCAATTCGCCCGCCGACTACATGAACATCACCG
>JAKASX010000137.1 GCA_021818865.1 Acidobacteriota bacterium | reverse complement strand
CACATCCACGCCGCCGACCAGTTCCAGTTTTTCGCGCTCGAGGACATGACGCGCCATCGCACAGCCAATCGGACCCAACCCATACTGAATCACACGAATCTTTGCTGACATTCTGCGTTTCCTCCCTGGGTCATCTATGCGTACAGAAAAATTGAAGCGGAACAGCCTCAGGCGTCTTGCCGCTCCCGTATCGCGCCGCGGAAACCTGCGGCGAAAGTTTCCACCTGGGAGTCTCTCACTGGTGAATGGCCGCCAGTTTCTGTGAGAGAGCGTATTCCAGGCCTTTATCGAAGGCCGCGGTGTTGAGAGATTCGGTTCCTTTGGGAACGGAATCGGCGATGGATTTGCGGACGGCGTCAGCGGGAACGATGCCGGTCACCCCGGTCACAAATCCTACCATGACGAGATTCAGGATGAACTTGCGGCCCAATTCCTCGGCCAGGCGCGTGGCCGGGATGCCAAAGGCGTGGATATCCGGGCGGTTCGCCTGGAAATTGACCAGATCCTGCTCGAAGAGCAGCGTGCCGCCGGGATGAAGCTCAGGGACGAAGCGCGTGTACGCTTCTTCCGACATGGCGACGAGAACGTCCAAGCGAGTGAGGTAGGGATAAAGGACGGGCTCGGGAGATACGATCAAATCGACGCTGGCGGCGCTGCCGCGGGCTTCGGGGCCAAAGCTTTGGGTCAGGGTGACGTGTTTGCCGTCGAAAATCGCCGCAGCCCGGCCAATCACCATGCCGGCCAGGATCACTCCCTGGCCGCCAAAGCCGGCGATGCGGATTTCATGCGTCGCACTCAAGGTTGTCTCCATCCGAAGTAACGGTCTTCGAGCCTTTGCCGGTACAGACGATCCATGGTTTCCTGGAGCGTCGGCCGCTCGACATCGACGAATTTGCCAACGGTGATCTCTCCCTGAAAGTCCAAATCGAGGTCGCGGGTGCTGGCGCCATTCTTGATGACGCTGCGCTCCTTGTAGTAGCGCATCGTATCGAGGCCGTCGCCGAGCTTGTTGCGCCGCTGATAGAGCGTGGGGCAAGGAGCAAGGATTTCGATGAAGGAGAAACCTTTCTTGCGGAGGGCTTCCGTCATGGAATGGGCGATGTGTTGGACGTGGTAGGCGGTCCAGCGGGCCACATAGACGGCGCCGGAAGATTCGGCGAGAAACGGAAGATTGAAAGGCCGCTCGAAGCTGCCATAGGGCGCGGTGGTCGCGACGGCGCCGAGCGGGGTGGTGGGCGCGACCTGACCTCCGGTCATGCCGTAGATGAAATTATTGACGCAGATCACCTTGATATCCACATTGCGGCGCGCGGCATGAATGAAATGATTGCCGCCAATCGAGATCAGATCGCCATCGCCGCTGTAGACGGCCACGGTAAGATCGGGATTGGCCAGTTTCAGTCCGGTGGCGAAGGGGATGGCGCGGCCATGCGTGGTGTGGAAGGAATCGAGGTTGATGTAGCCGGCCACGCGTCCGGTGCAACCGATGCCCGAGACGACGGCGACCTTGTCGAGGGGCAACTTGGAACGCTCGAGCGCCCGGGCGAAACAGTTGACCGTGGTGCCGATGCCGCAGCCCGGGCACCAAAGGTGGGGCATGCGTTCGCTACGAAGCAGCGGTTCGACCGGATTCACGGCCGTGGTCATGCCCATTGCGCCACCTCCCGAATGACCTCGAGAATCGCTTCCGGCCGGTGAACGGCTCCTCCGGCGTGAGGCACGAGGACCGTTCGAGCGCGGCCAGCCACGCCGCGTTCGACCTCGTGCACGATCTGCCCCTGATTCATTTCGACGACGATAAATGCCTTGGCTTGGCCGGCCAGTTCGCGAATGCGTTTCTCGGGAAACGGCCATACGACGATGGGGCGCAGGAGGCCGGCGGGGATGCGTTCTTCGCGGGCCAACTGGACCGCGCGGAGGGCGACGCGAGCGGTGATTCCATAGGCGACGAGGACGATGCGAGCGTCTTCGATCTGGCGCTCCTCGGCGCGCGCAATTTTATCGGCGTCGTTCCGGATCTTGCCCACCAAACGGCTCAGGAGTTCCTGCTGCGTTTGCGCGTTGATGGCCGGATAACCGCTGGCATCGTGGGTAAGGCCGGTGACGTGGAAATGATAGCCCTGACCCATCCTGGCCATTTCTGGGATGCCGTCGGGAGACGGCTTGAAAGGCAGATATTCGGAAGGAGGCAAGCAGGTGTAGCGGCGAGGAACGAGGAGGACCCGGTCCGCGGAGGGGATCACGACTTTTTCGGTCATGTGGCCCACGCTTTCGTCCATCATGACGAAAACCGGATTGCGATACCGCTCGGCGAAATTGAAGGCATCGATCATCACGTCGAAACATTCCTGCGGCGAACTGGGGGAAAGCGCGATGATTTCGTAATCGCCGTGCGAGCCCCAGCGGGCCTGCATCATATCGGCCTGGGCGGGGAGCGTGGGAAGGCCGGTGGAGGGTCCACCGCGCTGAACGTCGACGAAGACGGAGGGAGTCTCCGTCATGGCGGCAAAGCCGATGTGTTCCATCATCAGCGAGAATCCGGGACCGGAAGTTACGGTGAACGATTTCGCGCCACCCCAGGCGGCGCCAAGAATGGCGATAGAGGACGCGAGTTCATCTTCCATTTGGAGGAACGTGGCGCCGACGAGCGGGGCGCGGGCGGCGAATCGTTCGACGATTTCCGTGGAAGGCGTAATCGGATAGCCAGCCGCGAAATTCGCACCCGCCGCGATGGCACCCTCGCAGGCGGCGTGGTTCCCGTCCATGAAATGCGCGCCGGTCAGCACCGTCTTCGGATCTGCGTGGACCAAATTCAACGCTGGGCCTCCTCCTCGTCTTCAGTTTGCGGGGTCAAGCCCGCTGCGCTACGGCTCCTTCGATTGGTACGCGGATACCGTAGATCGCGAAATCCGGGCAATAGAGGCCGCACAGGTCGCAACCGGTGCAGCCCGTTTCGTTCGCCAAGGCGGGGGGATGGTAGCCGTGGCGGTTGTATTTTTCCGAGGTGACGAGGACCTTCGGAGGGCAGAATTCAATGCAAAAGCCGCAACCCTTGCAGCGATCGTTATTGATGAAGACTTCCCCGCGGAATTTTGCGGCTTTGGGCGGCTTCGCGACCGTGGCGTTTGTGCCCATCCTGGCGCACTCCTTTTCCGGCATGCGCTTGCTCGTTCGAGCGAAGCAAGCTGCACGGACGGTTGATCAACTGGCGCGGCTGAAGAGGATCGAGGGTGAAACCAGTCCGGACGAACGGGCCGGGACTTTCTTCTTGGTACGTTCGGTGGCTAATCCTGCCGAAATTTTCGAACGTGAGGCAGGCTGCCATGCCCCTTACCTGTCAGGCCGCCCGGCATCCCTTCATTTGTTATTTTGCGGGAGCGTATTGCCCGACTTCTTTGCTTCCGCGGCGTGCGCCCTTTCGGCCAGTTTTGTTGCCGTGCGGCTTGCCTCTCAGCCACAACTCCTGTGGTGCATTTAATTTGCCACGATAGAGCATTCAAGACGGGTCTAAGTGCTTTGTTTGTGCGTCTTTTCCCACCACTCCAAGCGAATGCTGTGTCATTTTGCCCACCCGGCTACGACTTTTGCTCCACTTGCTTTAGCGGCGATGAGGAAATTGAGCGGCCAGATGGCGGGCGACTGCTTTGTGGGCGAATGGCACGAGTGGTGGCACGAAGCCGGGCCAAAGGAGGGCCAGGCTACGGGCCGAGCTTTCTAGCTCAAGCGCACCAAGCGGACGGGTGTTTAAGGCTGAATCGCGAGTTGCAGGTTGTGCGATTTCAAAAGGGCGTTGAATGCCGGCACATCTTTCTGCTGGAACTCGTGCAGCGCGGTCTGCGATTGCGCCATCCATTGGCGGAAATAATTATTGACCCCAATTTCGGAAGTGGTCGGACCCAGGTCGGCTTCGTTTTTGTCGTAGAGCGCGGTCAGCTTCTGGTAGAGCTGGCTGGGATGGCGATTGAGGTCCTCGTTGCCGTCGGTCAGGTAGACGTCGATCAGCTTGCCTTCGATCGCGACGGCGCGACCGGCGAGAGCCTGAGCCTGGGTGACCACAGGCTTTTGCCCTGGATCGGAGGCGTAGCGCATCTCGACCGATGCGAGTTGTTTGCGCGTCCACTCGAGGTTTTCGATCATCGCGGCCACGTGATTGATTTCGCCGAGAAGTTCGTTCTGAAATTTCCATTCGGCGCGAAGCGTTGCGGGCGTGCCGAGCGAGTGGGGATCGGCGAGGACGGTCAAGGGCTGCGAAAGCGTTTGGCCGGCGGCGGTGAGCTGGACGGTATACGCGCCGGGAAGAACGAGCGGTCCGCGAATGACCGGAGGAATCATGATGCCGGTGACGATGCGATAGCCCTTGGGTCCGTTCTTCAGCCAAGGAGCGCCCACCGGGGGCACGAGAACGTGAGGCAGGTGGCCATTTTGGGTACGCAAATCCCACCAGACGCGATTGATGCCGGGCCGGCCGTTGACTTTGAGCTTGCGCACGGCCTTGCCATCGGGACCGAGGATGGTCATCACCGCGTGCGGATCGGCCGAAGGCAGATAGAAATTGAGATCGGCGCCATAGGGAGGGTTCTGGCCGACGATGCGGGGATCGGGTTCGGACATGCGGCCATCGCCGATCTGGCGGAAACGATACGCGGGGCGTGGCGGGAAAAACTGAACGCCGGATTTGGCCGGATCGAAATCGCGCAGGGGCGTAACGTCGTCGAGGATATAGACGCCGCGGCCGTAGGTGGCGATGACGAGATCGTTGAAATGTTTCTGGATGGTCAGCCAATAGACGGGCGCGGGCGGCAGATTATTGCTGAGATTCGTCCAGTGGCCGCCGTCGTCCCAGGAAACGTAGACGGCGTTGTCGGTGCCGAGGTAAAGCATGCCTCTGCGGACGGGATCCTCGATGACGCAGTGGGCGGAACTATTGACGGAATGCGGGATATCGCCGCTGATGAATTTCCAGGACTGGCCGTAATCGGAGGTTTTGTAGACGTAGGCGTTGTAATTGCCCATCTGTTCGAGATTGACGGTGATGTAGGCGGCGCCGGCGTCGAAAGGCGAAGGCTCGATATTCCAGATGGTGCCCATGGGCGGAAGATCGGGAATATTTTTGGTGACGTTGGTCCAGTGGGCGCCGTTATCGCGGCTGACGCTGACCTGGCCGTCGTTCGTGCCGGCCCAGAGGATGCCAGGTTTCACGGGCGAGAGCGCGAGGGAATAAATGACGGCGGCGTCGTAGGTGTACAAATTGTCGTAGGTGATGCCGCCGGAATTTCCTTCGTGGCTTTTGTCGTTGAGGGTGAGATCGGGGCTGATGGTGCGCCAGGTTTGGCCGGCGTCGGTGGTTTCGTGGACGAATTGGCTGCCGACGTAGACGTCGTTGGGATTGAAAGGAGAGAGCGCGATCGGAATGGACCAGTTCCAGCGATATTTCACATCGGCGGGCGCCCATCCATCATCCACATTCGGCCAGACGCTGACGTCGCGCACCTGGCCGTCGCGAAGATTCAGGCGGCTGATCACTCCTTCGTAGCAACCGGACCAGATGATATTCGGATCGGCAGGATCGGGCGTGGCGAAGCCGCTTTCGCAGCCGCCAACCATGCGGAAATCGCCGGCGCGGATGCCGCCGGCGAAAAAGCCGGACTGCAATGTGTTGCTGGGGCCGCGAAACGAGCTGCTGTCCTGAATGTTGCCGTAGACGTGGTAGGGAATGTCGTTGTCGGTGGTGACGTGGTAGACCTGCGCGATGGGCAGGCGAATGTATTCGAAAGTGCGGCTGCCGTCGAGGCTGATGGAAGCGCCGGCATCGTTGGCGACCATGATGCGATTGGCGTTGAGCGGATCGATCCAGATGTCGTGATTATCGCCGCCGGCGCTGCCGAAACCGTGCGTGCGCGGACGAATGAAGGTGCGGCCGCCGTCGAGCGAGATCACGTAGTTGGGACTCAAAAAGTAGAGCCGGTTTTCGTCGGTGGGCGAAACGGCGAAACGGCAGTAGTAGGAATCGCGCTGGAGCATCATGTGGTCGTGGCTGACGAGCGTCCAGGTGCGGCCGGCATCGTCGGAGCGGTAAAGGGAAGGTTGCGTATCCTGCACGAGGGCGTAGACGCGGCGAGGATCGCTGGGAGCGACGGCGACCGCGACTTTTCCGACCGGATGGTTCGCGCCGGGCATGCCATGGCCGACGACTTTTTTCCAGGTGTTGCCGCCGTCGCGGCTGATGTAGACGCCGCCACCGGTCCCGCCGCTATCGAGATTCCACGGATGGATGAGCAAGGGCCACATGCCGGCGTAGAGCGTATTCGGATTGCCGGGATCCATGGCGAGATCGGAGCAGCCGGTGTCCTGGTTGACGAAAAGAACCTGTTGCCACGTTTTGCCGCCATCGAGCGTGCGAAAAACGCCGCGCTCGTGCTGCGGACGGAACGCCTGGCCGAGGGCGCAGACGAAAACGCGATTGGGATTGTGCGGATCGATGACAATGCGGCCGATGTGGCCGGTGGCTTCGAGGCCCATGTGCTGCCAATGATCGCCGCCGTCAGTGGATTTGTAGACGCCGTTGCCCATCGGGTAGTAGGCGCGAATCAGCCAGGTTTCGCCCGTGCCGGCCCAGACGACGTTCGGAGAGGACTCGGAAACGGCGAGCGCGCCAATAGCGGACACATCCTGATGGTCGAAGACCGGCTTCCAGGAGACGCCGCCATTTCCCGTTTTCCAGATGCCGCCGGAAGCGGCCCCGACGTAATCCACCATTGGATTGCCCGGCACACCGGCGATGGCGGCGGCGCGATTGCCGTTGGGGCCGATAAAGCGCCAATGCAACTGAGCGAATGGATTTCGTCCGCCGCGGCCCGTTTGCGATGCCGCCGCGCCAACAGCCAGCGCGAGTGCGGCGAGCAAGGCGGTCGCGCGCACACCGCGAAAGAGCGCGCCGGGAAGGTTCGACTTGCTGGTCCCGTTCGTGGCTCCTGCTGTTGATGGATGACGCATACGCATTTCCCTCCGCACCGGCTTCGATTGCCGCCGGGGAGCTTGTCTTAAAGCGGGATGCAGTGTCAAGCCGCAAACCAAGAGCCGTGCATTTTCTTGACGGCTATGCCTGGGCAGGCCGTTTCTTCCTGATGTTTCGGGCGTTTGGACGAGGGCGGGGTGTGGGTTTTGACGCTGCGGGCGGGCGCGGGAGCACGGATTTGGGGCAGCGGCGGGAATTCGAAGGATTGTTACGTATTGACGGGGAATCACTTGTGAGACGTTCCCTTCCCTTGCTTTTTGGGGATGGACGTGCAGATTCGGAGCGTAATGGCTGCGCGAGAGCGGCTGGGGCGGTAGGAGGGCGCATGCTGAATGCAGAGCGAGTTCGGGCGTATTTCGAATTGCCGCAGCCCGTGCTGACCGCGTACCTGAACACGAACCCGGCGAA
>JAKASX010000024.1 GCA_021818865.1 Acidobacteriota bacterium | reverse complement strand
TCGAGATGGATTATCCCGACCTGATGGTGCATCAGGCCGAATATCAGAGTTCGTGCGCGACGGCGCTGCTGCTCGATTGCAGCCACAGCATGATCCTCTACGGCGAGGATCGTTTCACGCCGGCCAAGCGCGTGGCGCTCGCGCTGACGCACCTGATCCGCACGCAATACCCCGGCGATTCGCTGCATCTGGTGCTGTTTCACGACAGCGCCGAGGAACTGCCGCTTGCCGATCTGGCGCGCGTACAGGTGGGACCGTTTTACACGAACACGCGCGAAGGATTGCGGCTCGCGCGGCGTATCCTGCAGCGCCAGCGCAAGGACATGCGCCAGATCATCATGATCACCGATGGGAAACCTTCGGCGCTGACGCTCGACGACGGCCGTATCTACAAGAACGCGTTCGGGCTCGATCCGATGGTCGTTTCGCTGACGCTCGAGGAAGTGGCGCGCTGCCGTCGCGCGGGAATTCTGGTCAACACGTTCATGCTCGCCCGCGATTACAGCCTTGTGCATTTCGTGCAGCAAGTGACGGAAATCTGCCGCGGCAAGGCGTATTTCACCACCCCTTACACACTCGGCCAGTACTTGCTGCTCGACTACATGAACCGCAAGACCCGCAACATCCACTGACGTCGCGGCGAAAACGCCGCCCCGGCGCGCTCATCCTGTACAATGAAGCGAGAATTGCACGAAAGGAGACGCTCGGAGGCGCGCGTCGCGATGCTCGAACACCTCTGGAACAGGCACAAAACCCAATCGCCCGATCTAGGTGAAACCGCGCCGGAAATTTCGCTCGAGGCAATCGAAGGCGGCCGGTTCGTTCTGACCGGAGCAGCGAAGAAAGGGCCGACGGTGATCGTCTTTTTCAAGGTTTCGTGCAGCACGTGCCAATTCACCTTTCCGTTCCTTGAACGCATCCATTCCGCCTATCGAGATCAGCCCGTCAACTTTCGCGCGATTTCGCAGGACGATGCACAACTCTCCGTCCAGTTCGCCCGGCATTACGGCGTCACCTTCCCCATTGCAGTCGATCCGCCTCCCTACGCCGCCTCGCGCAGCTACCATTTCGCGAACGTACCCACGATCCTGCTCGTGGACCGCGAGCGCGTGGTCCTCTTCCGCAATACCGGATTTTCCAAAGCGGGGCTGATTCGGCTGTCGGAGGAAATTGCAAAACTGCTGGGACGCGAGCCCGCTCCGGTATTTCTGGCGAATGAAGCGGTGCCGGAAACGAAACCCGGTTGAGGATCGAAAGCCTAGGTTCCGGAGGAACCGTTTCCGCCCGGCGCGCAGGGAACCAGTGACGCGCTAGAACTCACCAAGCTCCTCTTCGAGAAGCCGCTTTTTGTGTTTGGGAGGTTTGTGCTTGCGGGAGACGACTGCGCGCGTGGCAGGGGGCGTGCCGATTGCTTCGCGAGCGCGAAGATGGGCTTCGGTCACAGGGCCGAATTCCTGTTTCTTTTTGCGCTTTTTTTGTTTTCTCGCCACGGGAACCGGCCGGGCCAACATGGCAGGACCAGCCGCTTCTTCATTCTAATTCGGGTCGGGTGGAAGCTGGTAACCGAGCAGGCGCGCGATAAATGCGAAGGTGTCTTCCAGACGGTCGCCCAGGTGGCTAATGGCCGCAGTAGCGATGAGACTGATCAGAACGACGAGCAGCGAATATTCGATCAGATCCTGGCCGGAATCCTCTCGAATCAGCCGACCGAGCGTCGAGCGGAGCGTGCGCGCGGCGTCGTGGCAAAAGCCTATGGCTCGCTTTTTCATCCTGGGAAAGGGTATCGTGCGGGGCGCGGGGGCGGCAAAGGGAATCAGAAGGGCAATGGCGCGTCTGCCATTATCTCTTTGGCCGCATCTTGGTTTTGGGCCCGTACAGTACGTGGGAATGCGATCGTGTAGTTTTCCGCCGCAGCGCGGAGCCTCCATGAGCGCTTCCGGCACCCAAAGCGCTTGCGAACGCGTCCAAATGGCGGGATGAAAGGAGCGATGAAAAAGCGGATCGCGAATCTGGCTACATCGTTGTGGGCGATCGTCGCTTTTGCGGCGATCTTGCGGCTCCTGTTTTTCGATGATTATGTGAGACAGAATTCCCGGCACGCGCTGGGCATCCTTCCCTTCCTTTTCGAATGCGGCAATATCGCGGTATCGCTGGCGCGGGGCCACGGATTCAGTTCGCCCTTCCGCGTGGCCACCGGGCCGACGGCGTGGATGACGCCGGTCTATCCGTTATTTTTGGCGGGAATTTTCCGGATGTTTGGCGTGTATGCGTTCCGGTCGTTCGTCGTCGCGGCGCTCGCGAATATCGCGTTCGTCACGCTGGCGCTCATTCCGCTCTACTACGCCGGCGGCGCGATTGGCGGGCCCGGGCTGGGAGCGGGAGCCGCGTGGCTGTGGGCGATTTTTCCCAACGGGATTCTGATGACGTTCGAGACGATGTGGGAAGCGTGCCTTTCGGCGCTTCTGGCGGCGACGATTCTGTGGGCGACGCTCAAGCTCGAACGTTCTACGAGAAAGCGCGACTGGTGCGGTTACGGGCTGCTGTGGGGCTTGGCGCTGATGACGAATCCCGTGCTCGCGTCGCTCTTGCCGCTGCTGGTGGGCTGGCTGGCGTATCGCCGTTGGCGCGCAGCGCGACCGCCGGAGTGGCGTACAGCGTTTGGCCGGCCCGCGCTGGCGATCGGGGTCGCCATTTTGTGTTGCGTGCCGTGGACGATTCGCAACTATGCGGTGTTCCACCGTTTCGTGCCGTTCAGCTCGGTGCTGGGGTTGCAGCTGTGGCTGGGAAACAATCCGCAGGCGAAACCCATCTGGCGCGCGCGGCTGCACCCGATCAACGACACGGCCGAGCGCGCCGATTACGTGCGGATGGGCGAAATTCGGTACATGAGCTGGAAATTCCGGCTCGCGACGCGCTACATGCTGAGCCATCCCGGACGCACGGCGTATCTCGCCTGGCGGCGATTTCTCGCGATATGGTCGGGCGGAACGCCGTATCCGCTGCGGGATTTTTTGCGCGACCACTCGCCGTGGTTTCGTTTCGTGCTGATGTTCAATCTGCTCGCGGGAATTTGCGCCGCGGCGGGGATCGTCTTGCTTTTCAAGCGGCGCAGCGCCTACGCCTTTCCGCTCGCGGTGTTTCCCGTTGTTTTCCCGTGGGCGTACTATTTGACGCTGGCCCTGCCGCGCTACCAGTTGCCGATCGATCCGGTGGTGATGCTGCTTGCCGCGGTGACGGCCGGCGCGATATTCCGTCCTCGGGCGCAGCAACCGGGCATGGGTGGCGCACAGAAGCGGAAAGTGGGGAAAGCATCGAGTTGAAGGAGACGCAACCATGGAGTACGTGAATCTGGGAACTACTGGGCTGAGGGTGTCGCGGTTATGCCTGGGCGTGATGACCTACGGCTCGAAGAAGTGGCGTGAATGGGTCCTCGAAGAGGAAGAAAGCCGGCCGTTTTTGCGCCGCGCCCTGGAACACGGCATCAATTTCTTCGACACCGCCGACATGTATTCCCTCGGCGAAAGCGAGCGCATTCTGGGCCGGGCGCTGCGGGATTTCGGCCCCGGCCGCGACAAAGTGGTGATCGCGACGAAGGTTTTCAACGCGATGAGCGAGGATCCGAACGACCGCGGCCTCTCGCGCAAGCACATCTTCCACGCCATCGACGCCAGCCTCAAGCGCCTCGGCACCGATTACGTGGATTTGTACCAGATTCACCGCTTCGATCCTCACACGCCGATCGAGGAAACGCTCGACGCCTTGAACGCCGTCGTACGCGCCGGGAAGGCGCTCTACATCGGGGCCTCTTCGATGTTCGCCTGGCAATTCGTCAAGATGCTGAGCACGTCCGACCGGCTGGGCCTGGCGCGGTTCGTTTCGATGCAAAACCACTACAACCTGGTTTACCGGGAGGAAGAGCGCGAAATGATCCCGCTCTGCCGCACAGAGGGCGTCGCGCTGATCCCATGGAGTCCGCTCGCCCGGGGATTCCTGGCGGGAAATCGCAGCGCGAAAGGGGATTTCGGCGCGACGGTCCGCGCGAAAACCGACGACTACGGCAAGGGACTTTATTACCGCGAATCGGATTTCCGCGTGGTGGAGCGCGTGAGCGAATTGGCGGAAAAACGCGGCGTTTCCAACATGCAGATCGCGCTTTCCTGGATCCTGCATCAGCCCGGCATCACCGCGCCCATCGTTGGCGCCAGCAAAATGCATCATCTTGAGGAAGCCGTTGCCGCGCTCTCGCTGCGCCTGGATGACTCCGAACTGGCCGCGCTCTCGGAACCCTACGAGCCACACCCGATTCTTGGCCATTCGTGAGATCGGGGGCTCGGCGCCAGCGGCAAATCAGCGGCCCTGAGTGTTTCGGAGGGCTGCCGCGCGCTTGCGTTCCCACTCGTTTTTTTGTACGTTCCGCTTTTCTTTCGCACATCATCCTCGCGGCCTGGGGCCGCGGGAGGAGGAAATCATGAAGATGACCAATGGGAAAAAATCCGGATGGATGGCAGCATTCATTCTCCTGGCTTTTGCGCTCGCATGGCCGGGAATCGCCGCGGCCGCGCCGCGCGCGCGGCAGGCCCAGGCGAAGCACCCGCTCACCTTCGACGCGTTTTTCCACGCCGTGGATTTCGGTCCGGTGCGCATGGCGCCAAACGGCCAATCCGTCGTCATTGAAACCATCCGGCCGGATTACGCGCACAACCGTTTCCGCACGGATTTGTGGCTTTACCGCGTCGAAAGCCGGAAACTCGTTCCGCTCGAAACCTCCGGCTACGCTTCGAACCCGCACTGGTCGCCGAATGGCCGCTGGATCGCGTTCACTTCGAGCGTGGCGCATCACGGCCCGCAGGTCTACGTGATTTCAGCTTCGGGAGGCGGCGAGGATCTGCTGACCTACGCCGGCGCGGGAGGGGTGCACAGCTACGCCTGGGGCGCGGATTCGAAGACCGTCTTTTACGCGGCGAAAGTGCCGATGACGAAAGCGGAAAAGAAGGAACACGAAAAAATCTGGCACGACGTGATTCGCTACCGCCGCGACCTTCGCGCCGACAACATCTATGAAGTGAAACTGCCGGCGGAAACGGATTTTTCGGCGACGCCGCCGAAGGAAAGCCGCGAGGGCACGCTGGTGGCCGAGACGGCGCGGCGCGTCCAGCAGATGATCGTTACGCGCGATGGAAAGACGCTCATTTTCAATTCCTGTTCCCGCCGGGGGCCGATTTTCATCACCGGCAACGACGGCTACAAGAGCCATCAGGTGTTCACCGTGGATCTGGCCGATCCCAGCCATTCGGTGCACCAATTGATGCGCCTCAAGACGATCGCTGGGAATCTGCAGCTCTCGCCCGACGGCAAGGGGATCTATTTCGAAGCCGGTTCAGACCCGGAACAGTACGGCGATCTTTCCGGCAGGATTTTCTACGAGCGGCTCGCGGGCGGCATGCCGACGCGTTACGCCGCCGGCTACACCGGATCGTTCCGCAGCTACGCGCTGACGCCGGACGGACAGGTGGTTTCGGCCGGTCAATATCATATGGAGGTTCCCGTTTATCAGGTGGCGGAGCAGGCGCAGACGGAACTCCCGTCACAGCCGGGGGAATACCAGGATTTGAGCATCGGGCACAATTCGCCGCGGCTGGCGTTCGTTTATTCCACGCTGACCTCGCCGAGCGAGGTCTATTTGGCCGCGGATTGGCGCCATCCGAACGATGCCGTGGCAATCACCCATTTCAACGATTTCCTCGCCGACCGTGCGCTGCCACGCGGCCACACGTTCTGGTGGACGGCGGACGACGGCGCAAAAATCGAAGGAATGCTGATCTTTCCTCCTGGGAAATACGACGCGAAAAACCTACCGATGTTTATGCTGATCCATGGCGGTCCGGAAGACGCCGACGTGAATCATTGGGAAGCGGACTGGTATCAGTGGGCGTCGCTCGCCGCGAGCCAGGGCTGGCTGGTTTTCGAGCCGAATTACCGCGGATCGAGCGGCTACGGCGACGCGTTCATGAGCCGGATCATTCCTCACATCGTTTCGCGGCCCGGCAAAGACATTTTGGAAGGCGTGCAAGCGGTGATTCGCGCCGGCTACGCCGATCCGAACCATATGGCGATCGGCGGCTATAGCTACGGCGGGTACATGACCGACTGGCTGATCACGCAAACCACGGAATTCAAGGCCGCGGTCACCGGCGCAGGAGCGATCGAGAACACGGCCAACTGGGGCAACGATGATTTGAACTACGACGACACCTACTACCTCGGCGGGCTTCCGTGGCAGAACGAAAAGGCCTACAACGAGCAGGCCGCCATCTGGCAAATGGCCAAGGTGAAAACGCCGACTCAGATCGTGATGGGTACCGCCGATCAGCGCGTTTCCACGTGCGAGGATTTCCTGCTGGACCGCGCGCTGCGCGCGGTGGGCGTCCCGACGGAAATGCTGATGTTCCCCGGCGAGCACCATGGCCTGGGCAACAACCCGTGGCACGGCCGGATCAAGGTCCGGGAAGAGCTGAAATGGATCAAGAAGTGGACGAAGGCCGACGTTGAAGGGGTTCGTGAAAGCCACCCCACGTCCTAAAAGGAAATGTGGCATCCTCGCTCCCGGCACCCGCGTGCCGGGAGCGGAGTTGCCGGGCCAGCGCGTGGCCTGCGCGAAGTGACAAAAACCGCGTCGAAGGCGCGAGAAATCGTTTTCTCCAAGGCGCGAAACGTGTTAAATAAAGGCGGGGTCCATGCGGCCGGAAAGCAGGCCGTCGCCCCGAGGACAAACCAATGGCCATCCCTCTGCGAACCGAAATCGCCTTGCTTAGCGTTATGATGGCGACGGCAACCGTCGCCGCTCCGCGCCTTCGCGCCGCCGCGAAGCCGGGAATTCAGAAGCGTTCGTTTGGAAAGCTTTCGAACGGGACAGCGATTCAGTTGTACACACTGACGAACAAAAACGGAATGCAGGTCGCCATCACGAATTTTGGCGCGCGCGTCGTTTCGATCCGCGTCCCAGACCGGAAGGGCAAACTGGGCGACGTGGCGCTGGGCTACAGCTCGGTCGCGCAATACGAGCACGACACGACCTATTTCGGCGCCATCGCCGGCCGATATGCGAATCGCATCGCCAAAGGCAAATTCACGCTCGACGGCGTCACGTACCATTTACCCATCAACGACGGACCGAACAGTCTGCATGGCGGAAAAATCGGATTCGACAAGAAGGTGTGGACGGCGCGCGAACTGCCCGGGGCGAATCCCGCTTTGGAATTGACCCTCGTCAGCCCGAATGGCGATCAGGGGTATCCGGGAACGCTGCACGTGAGGGTGATCTACACGGTGATGGCGAATAACGCGCTCCGCATTCAATACCACGCCACTACCGACAAGCCCACCATCATCAACCTCACCAACCACACCTATTTCAATCTGGATGGCGAGGGCAGCGGCAGCATTCTGCCCACCATTATGACGATCAACGCGGACTACTACACGCCCACCGACGACACGCAGATTCCCACCGGCAAGATCGTCAGCGTGAAAGGGACTCCGTTCGATTTTCTGAAACCCACGGAAGTCGGCGCACGAATCAACGAGAAAAACACGCAGCTGGAATATGCGCGCGGGTACGACGACAATTGGGTGCTGAATCGCAACGGCAAGAAGGGCCTGGTTTTCGCCGCTCGCGCCTACGATCCGCGGAGCGGTCGCGTGCTGACGGTTTACACCACTGAGCCGGGCATTCAGTTCTACACGGGGAATTATCTGAGCGACAAAATCGTCGGCAAGCACGGCCACGTCTACGGCTTCCGCACCGGGTTCACGCTCGAAACCCAGCATTATCCCGATTCGCCCAACCATCCGAATTTCCCTTCGACGGTGCTCAATCCCGGTCAGGTCTATAGCCAGACCACCGTCTTTCGTTTCTCCACGCGCTGAGGATTTTTCGCCGAAACGGAGAACGCGAAACAGTTACTCCCCGCTTGCTGTTGCGGGCGACCTTTCGCGTTCTTCCGCTGTCCTAAAGGAGTGTGAAGAGCCGGCCCAGGCTGACATTGTTTGCCTTGGGTCAAACGGCTGCCGGCAGGCGTGTGGATTACAGAGGTGCGGCTTTGAGGCTTGCGATCCAGGGTGGGGCGAATCTGACGGCGCGCATCGGCAAATCCGTGCTTGGCGTTTCGGCGCTTGCTCTTGCCGGTCTTTTGTTTTTCGCCAGTTCAGCCTGCGCGCGGCAGAGCCAATCGCAAACGGCCGGGCAGCAGAGCGGCTCCGACACTTCGACAAAAACCCAGTCCTCAACCCGTTCCCGGAGCCGGTCCGTGCCGCTGGCAAAAGCGGACGGCAAATGGCACACGTTCGGAGAAACTCGCAAGCCCGAGCCTCGGCCTCGGCCGCAGCCTGCCAAGGGCGGCTGGCACCACTTCGGCACAGCGTACACCGCAACTTACCCCAGCCCGACGCAGGTTTCCCGACCAGTCTACAGGGCCGCGACCAGGCCGGCGGCGCCGGTGACGAAATGGCACGTGATTCCGCCGTCGGCTGTCGCACCAACGACTGGTACATCAACAGCTGCGCCATCAGCGCCTGTTTCTTCAAGGACTGCGGCGCCAGCGCCCGCCGCACAGGCGCAAGCACCAGCGCCAGCGGCGGTCCCATCACCGAGCTATCGGTCGTCCGTGACGGGCAACGAGCCGGCCCCGGGACGCGCCGCTACCCGCTCCACATATGGCGCGGCCAAAATCGCCTATCTCGAACAGGAAATGTTCGACCTGATCAACCGCGACCGCCGGAACCACGGTTCTGCGCCGCTGCGCTGGAATGCGAAACTGGCAGACGTGGCCCGCGCCCATTCGCTCGACATGATCCGCGAGCACTATTTCGGCCATGACGACCCGCAGGGCAGAACGGTTGCCGGCCGCGTGACCGACGCGGGTATCGCGTGGCAAGCGGTTGGCGAAAACATCGCTATCGCGCCCAACGTCACCTACGCCGAATCCGAATTCATGGACGAGCCGCACAATCAGCACAATCACCGCTGGAACATTCTCAACCGGGGTTACACGGAGGTTGGCGTCGGGATCGTGCGGGCTTCGGACGGCAGCTACTACATCACGCAGGATTTTCTGAACCCACAGTAATTTCCGGTTCCCTCCGACCGCCTTTGGTGGGTGCGAATTCCGTGGCCGTACTGGCCAGTGGCCGGCCGGACCGTTATATAATGGCGCGCTAATGGCGCTCGCTCCCCGGACGCGCGTGGGACCGTACGAGATCCTCGGCTCGATCGGCGCCGGGGGAATGGGCGAGGTTTATCGCGCCCGCGACACGCGGCTGGGACGCGACATCGCCGTCAAAGTGCTTCCCTCCTCTTTCGCCGCCGATCCTGAGCGGCTGCGCCGTTTCGAGCAGGAAGCTCGCACCGTCGCCGCGCTGAATCACCCCAACATCCTCGCCATCCACGACGTTGGCACGCACGATGGGGCGCCGTTCCTCGTCACCGAATTGCTCGAGGGCGAAACGCTGCGCGAGCGCCTAGAAGCCGGGCCGCTGCCGGTGCGCAAGTCCGTTGAAATTGCCGTGCAAGCCGCGCACGGCGTGGCCGCGGCGCACGAAAAGGGCGTGATTCATCGCGATCTGAAACCGGCGAATATTTTTCTGACCAGTGACGGCCGCGTGAAGATTCTGGATTTCGGCCTGGCGAAGCTGACCGCGCGGGAAAAGCCGGCCGCAGGCGAATCGCAAGCGGCTACGCGCACCGCTGCCGGCGCAACCGAGCCGGGAATGGTGCTCGGGACCGTGGGTTACATGTCTCCCGAGCAGGTACGCGGGCTGCCCGCGGATGCGCGATCGGACATTTTTGCGCTCGGCGCGATCCTCTACGAAATGCTTTCCGGCTGGCGCGCCTTTCAGAAAGATTCGTCGGCGGAAACGATGACCGCGATTCTGAAAGAGGATCCGCCGGAACTTGCGGGCGACGGCAGCAAAATACCTGCCGCAGTCGACCGAATCGTGCGACATTGCCTGGAAAAAAATCCCAGCCAGCGGTTTCAATCGGCGCGCGATCTGGCATTTCATCTCGAATCTCTTTCGAGCGCGTCTACTACGGGTGAGCGGGCACAGGCCGCGCCGAAAATTTCCTCTCGGCGCCGCTGGCTGCCGTTCGCGGCGGCTCTTCTGCTGGCGGTTTTGGCCGGTGCGCTGGGCGAATGGCTATTCACGCGGGGCGCCGGAACCGCTTCCCATGCCAGCCACATACCGCTCACGTTCAGCCAGGGATTGATTTATGCCGCCAGGTTCGCTCCCGACGGCCAGTCCGTCTACTACGCCGCGGCGTGGAATGGCGGGCCGATTCAGCTCTATGCCACGAGTCAGAACAGCCCGGAATCGCGCCCGCTGGGCCTGGTCAATTCGTCGCTTTTTGCCGCATCTGCCTCCCAATTGGCGATTTCCATCGGGTGCAAGGACGTATTCATGGGCGATTGTGAAGGAACGCTGGCCACCGTGCCGGTCACCGGAGGCGCGCCGCGGGAAATCGCCGACCACGTGGTGTCGGCCGATTGGATTCCGGGCGGCAGCGCGATGGCGGCGATTCGCGAGGTCCAAGGAAAATTCCAGGTGGAATTTCCCCTGGGACACGTGATTTATCAAAGCACGGAGTGGATGGATTTCCTGCGGGTTTCGCCTGGTGGCAATGCCGTTGCCTTCGCTCGATTCAGCGCCGGTTCGGCGGACGTTGGCCGGGCGGTAATTCTCGATCGGAACGGGAGAGTGCTTGCCCGGTCACCGCACGAGTACCTGAGCGTGGAAGGCGTGGCCTGGCGGCCCGGCGGCAAGCACGTGTGGTATTCGGCCGCGAAGAGCGGATGGGCGGACACGATTTACTCGCTGGGCATTTCCGGCAAGCAGCGAGAGGTTCGAAGCTTTACCGGATTGATTCGTCTGGACGACATTTCGGCGAGCGGCCAGCTTCTGCTTTCGCGGGACGTGTGGAGAACGGGGATGGAATTCCACGGAGCGGGAGAACTGCAGGATCGCGATCTTTCGTGGCTCGACGCAACAATCGCCTCCGACATTTCACCCGACGGCTCGAACGTGGCCTTTAGCGAGTATGGCGAGGCGGCCGGCACGGTGCCGCTTGTCTACACGCGAAAAACGGATGGTTCTCCAGCAGTGAAACTGGGAATCGGTTTCATGCCCGTATTCTCGCCCGATGGCAAATGGGTAGTTGCGTTGACGAATACCGAGACGAACCAGCGCCTGGAGCTTTTGCCAACGGGAGTGGGAGAAACCAGGGATCTGAAGCGCTATGGAATCAAGCAGTTTCTCTCCGTCGGCTGGATGCCCGGTGGAGATGCGGTTTATTTTGCGGGCAACGACGGGAAGGGCTGGCGTTTGTACGTGCAAGATAGTTCTGGAGGGGCGTCGCGCGCGTTCACTCCGCCGGTGCTAGCGAATTCCAACTATCTCGAGTCTGACCTGGTTTCGCCGGACGGGAAATTCGCTTTCTCCCCTGACGTGCAGGGCAAAGGTTGGCTCTTTCCAGTCGCTGGGGGAAAGCCGCAACCCGTACCCGGCCTGACGCCGGAAGATATTTGGGTGAACTGGTCGAGCGATGGCAAGTCGGCGTACGTCTACCAGAATCATCAGTCCACCGGCCAGGTGTTCCTGCTGAATCTTTCGACCGGCAAGCGGAAACTCGTGATGACGCTCGCTCCCGGCGATCCCGCAGGATTGATCACCATTGGGCCAGTGCGCATCACGAGCGACGGCAAAACCTGCGTGTATTCCTACAACCGCAATCTATCCTCCCTCTTTTTGATCAAAGGATTGCAGTAGGGTCAGCGGCCGGCGCGTGGCGATGTGCCACGGATTGCAGGAGGGACGCAAATACCAACTCAAGGAAATCGGACCGGGGTGCGGCATCCCCCGCGATGGCGCGGGTGAGCAAAAGAACCGGCTACGCGCGGCGGAATGGCCGCGGGAGATTGAATTTCCAGTAGATGGCGTATTTTTCGCCGTAAATTTGATAGAAGGGGATCAACTCGGTTGGCGCGCTTTGACCAACCAGATGGAACGTGAGTGGCTGGTTGGAGGCTTCGACCCAGTCGAGTTTTTCGGGGGTTTTGGAGTTCAGCGCAGCGACTTCCGCCGGCCTGCCGCGCGGTGCGGTGTCGTATTCGGCCTGCATCATTTCCGGAGTCAGGCCGTTCGAGCCCAGGCGGCCGGCAAGAACCAGCGGGCCGTACATGGCCGCGACGTGGGACGGATCGCCGAGAAGAGGCTCGGCGTGGAGGGTCATCGGCAAATCGAGTTCGACGCGGTCGCCGTTTTTCCAGACGCGGTCGATCGTCAGATAACTGGTCGGGCTCGAGAAAATGGGCAGGGCTTCGCCGTTGAGCTTCACGGTGCCGCCGCGCGTGGCCCAGTACGGGATGCGGAGATGAAGCGCCATCTCAACGGGATGCTCGGCGCTGATGACGAATGTGGCGCTTTCCTGTTCCGGAAAACGGGTTTCCTGACGCAATTTGATGCCGCGCTCGGGCCAGTCGACGTGGGATGCGATGTAGAGATTGACGTAGATGCCGCGATCGTCGTGATAGTAGATGGTGTTGTTGAATTTCGAAAATTCCTCGGCGCCGGTTCCGGTGCAGCACCAGAACGAATCCCAGCGCGAGTTGTAATATTTCCAGAATCCCGAGCCGAGCGGAACGAAATAGCTTTTCATGCCTTCGTCGTTTTGCGTGCCGAGCCGGCTATTGAAGAGCGTGCGCTCGTAGTGATCCATGTAGCGCGGATCGCCGGTCCATCCGTAGAGATGGCGGGTCAGCTTGAGCATGTTGTAGCCGGTGCAGCATTCCTCGTTGTATTCGTTGAGCGTGTGGGAAAGGTTGGCGACCGGCGTGGTCCAGTATTCGCCGTCGCTCGTGCCGCCGGTGGCGTAAGAACGGCGGAGGGCGACTTCATCCCAGAAAAACGAGGAAATATTGCGGTAGCGCGGGTCGCCGGTGATTTCGTAGAAGCGCGCGGCGCCGATGACCTTCGGGATATTCGTATTAGTGTGGAGGCCGCGCAATTCATCGTGAAACTTGGCGAGCGGATCGAAGAATTGTTTCTGGTCGAAACGATGCGCGATGCCGAGGTATTGCCATTTGCCCGTCGCCGCGGCCAGATTGCACAGGACCTCGAACATGCCGCCCTGCTCGATTTCGAGCACGCGCGCCATCTGGTCGTCGCTGAGCGGGCCGACCCAACTGCCGACCCATCGGGCCATTTTTTCGAGG
Source organism: Acidobacteriota bacterium (assembly GCA_021818865.1). Classification (GTDB taxonomy): domain Bacteria; phylum Acidobacteriota; class Terriglobia; order Acidiferrales; family UBA7541; genus JAKASX01. Next base: position 27,538 of record JAKASX010000024.1, on the reverse strand, counting down.
GTGTCGAGCGCCTGCTCGTTTCCCGTATGGACGTACATGTCGAAATGGCCGGCCATGATTTTGTGAATCGTGTAAAAGGGCGCCCAAACGGGCTGGCCGTTGCGCAGGCGATCGAACTCCTCGATGGGAAACGCGCTCAGATAGCCGTTTTTCAGGGCCTTCTGGCAAAGCGCGAGTTGCGCCACCACATCGTCGGCCTTCTTTTTCAGGTCTTCGTCGCCGGTGCTGGCGTACATGTGCGCCGCGGCGGAAAGGAAATGGCCGCCGGAGAAATGGCCGCGCAGTTCACAGTTTGGCCGCTCCCAGCCGCCGAGCGGCTGCGCCGTGGATGCCAAGCCAGCGGTGACGCGGAACATGTGCAACAGGCGGTCGTCGGGAAGGGTGAAAAGATATTTGTGGTTGATTTCCATCGCGTCCAGAAATGGCCCGGGATCGAGCCGGACCTGTTTCATAGGAAACGGTTCGACTTTCGGCGGCACGCCGTGGAGAAAACCGGGACGGCGCTGCGGCGGGGGAGCGGGCAGCGCGGAGGGCGGATCGGAACCGGCGAAAAGCGGTTTCGGAAGGAGTTCGAGACCTGTGGCCGCAGCCGCTCCGAGCAGGAACGATCTGCGGGAAACGCCTTCTTTCCAAATCGTCATGGAATTAGCTCCTTCCGCGATGGGGTGCTCTTTGGGGAGCGAGCGGCGGGCCGAGGGAAGCGCCAGAAAACGTTTACATTGCGGCAGCCGCGGCCACGCCAAACTCAACTCCGAGGTGGGATTATACCGCCATCCGGCCTGGGCGGGATGCACCCTTTTTTGCGAATTTTTCGGTGGAGGCCCGGTTTCTCCTTCAACTTTTGGCAGCGGAATTCTTATCCCTTCCGGCTTGACTTTCCCGTTTCCGCGGAATTGCTCGGGCGAGATCCACGCGCTTGCGGCGTTCGCGCTCAGCTTCCGGCAAGTGCGGCGCGCACCTGGCGTTCGAGAGCGGAGGGCGAAAGCCAGCCGTCGTGATGCCAAAGGATCCGGCCGGAGGGCGAACTGAGGGCGAACCACGGTAAGTCTTTCACGCGGTAACCATCGGCGAGGCGGCCGCGAGTATCCTCAACAATCGGAGCATCGAGCTTTGGCGCCAGCACGGAGAGCAGTTTTCGCGCTTCCCTCGGCGAAGCCTCGGTGGAGAGTTCGTCGATCACGACGGGCGTAGGCCAATTCTTGCGTTTCGCCATGGAGGCGTAGCCATCGAGCGCAGCAAGTTTTGCAGCCAAATTTGAATTTTCCCCGAGCCATTCGGCGAAAAAGAGGAGCAGGTGCGGATGATCGCCTCCCAGCGTCACCTCTCGGCCGGGCGATCCTACGGCAGGAAACCGCACCACGTCTTTTGGCCCGAGCGGCGGCACATATTGCAGCGAAGTTTCGTGGCGAACGGCGGGATGACCGGGCAGCAATCGCGCGATGCCTTGCGCCAGGATTTGCGCCTGCTGATCGACGCCCTCGTAACTGAGTTGAGTGAGATACTCCCTGCGTTCGCGGCCATGCGGGCCGATCAGGAAAATGGCGGGATCGTGGTCGATGTCGTTATGAATGGCGGCGACGTAGACGTGGTAGCCATGCCAGACGCGCTGGAGTTGCGCGGGCGAACCGGTGAGGAATCGCCACTTCCCTTGCATATCGTGCGCGCGTGTGTAGGCGGCGACATCGGCCACGCGAGTGGCCAATGGATTGGCGTTGATTCCGAGCAGCTGCACTTGCGCGGCGGCCGGACCGAGCAGGCGGAGCGCTTCCACCATGCTTTCGGTGGTCATCGGGCAGATCGTGGTGCAACGGGAATCGACCATTGCCAGCACAACGACCTTGCCGCGAAACTGCGCGAGTGAGGTGAGCCGGCCATTTTGATCGCGGAGCACGAAGCCGGGCGCCAGCGCGCCGGTGGCGCGACTTCCCACATCAACGTCGGGGTTGGTGCGCGCGGGATTCGCTGTTTTCAGCGCGGAAATTCGAGCGGCACGCGGGCTCTTAGGATGGCTGATTGAAACGACGATGATCGCCGCGATCACCAGGAGAGCAACGGCGACACTCAGCGTGAGAAGCACTTTCCATTGGCGTTGAAACGAGTTTGGGGATTTTTCCGAAGCTGCCATTTCCCTGACAGATTTCACCCTATCTCTCGATCGGCGATCGGTCAAGAAGCCGAGTTTCGCTTCCGTCGCTATTTTGACTTTTCACTGGCCGTGCGAACGCGAAAGATTCTGACCGCAAGCGAGCGGCCGTTCATTGGAACGGCGATCACGTTTCCCTTTTCGGCATCCGCGGCGAAACGCTGGTAGGGACGGCTTGAAACGTTCACTTGATAGACGCCGGAGGGAAGGCCATCAACGCGAATATGCGATGCGTGCGCAACGCCAGCACGATTTTCCAGTGTGAATGCGATATCCGTGAGCGATTGGTTGAAGCAGATGGGTCTGCCGCGGGCGAAACCATCGGGAGAAATCACCATGGTGAACCGGTTCGAACCGAGAAAGGCGTGGAAGCGGACGCGCAAACCGTCGCGGGGAATCACTTCGATCGGCGATTTCGAGCGCAGCAGTTTTCCGCCATACGCGTAGAGGCCGAAAATGGGATCGCGAGCGACGATGGTGGCTGACGTGCGAAGCGCGCCGGTGAATCCCAGATCGATTTCGCCGGAATATGGCCAAGGGCCGCGCGGAGTCTGGAAATTGCCGAACCAGATGCGGCCCCAGGGACGCGCTTCGAATCCGCCGCTCGCGCCGCCATCGTTATTTTTTCCGGGATACCAGTAGCCGTAATCGGAAGATTTGGTGCCCGCGTTCACCAGCGCCCAGGAACTCAGATAAGAAGCGTAACCGAGGCGGAAATACGGCGCGGGATCGCGCGCGAAATGAAGCGCGTAGTCGAGGATGGCCCAGCCGCCCATCTGCGCCATGTAATCGAGCGTGAACGTTGCGCCACCTCCGGCGCGGAAATCGCTGCCAAGATCGAAATAATCGGGTTCGAGCCAACCGCGATCGCCGATATTCAAGCGAATCTGCTGATGGAGAAAACGCTCGGCCGCGGAACGCGTGACCTGGCGCTGGAATTTGTTTTCGGGCGTGGCGCCCGGAACGGCGGAGCGGTCAACCGCGTATTTGGCGAGGGCTTCGGTGGATTCGAATCCCGTGGAATCGAACGGAAATTCGGACTGAAAGAGGTCGGGGTGCCGATTCACGAAATATTCGACCTTTTTCTGCCATTGCCCTTCGAGCCACGCGGCTTCGCGCGGATGGCCATTTTGACGAAGTGCGCGCACGATGCGGGGAATCACGAGTTCGTCGTACGTGCCGGTGCCGTAGGCGGACCAGTGAATCAGTTCGTTCGGGACGGTGAAGAAGGCTTTGGCGGTGCCGAAGGCGCGCTGGAGGTAGCCGGCGGCGTCGAGATAGTGCGTCAACCGCGGGTAGCGTTTCGCAACGCGATACATGTAGTAATACATGCCGAAAACGTGCGGGTAATCGTAGATGCGCCAGACGTGCTCGCGCCCGGCGGGGCCGGGATTGCTGCTGGTGCGATTCACTTTCCAGTTGGGGATGCCGTAGATGGCGTAGGGGAATTTTTCGCGCGTGGTTTCCTGCAGGCCGCCCCAGACGTAGTGGCGGATGTAGAGCTCGATTGCGGCGATTTCGCCGGGATTCGGATAATAGACGTTTTTTTCCGCGAGGAATTCGGCTTTGCCGAGAATCGGGTCGTCGCAAGCGACCATGTAGCGGCGCAATCCGCCGAGATTATCGGGACCGCGAAGCACCTGATCTTTCATGTCCCATTGCGAGAAAAGGCCGTAATACCACTTCTTGGGATTCCGGTGCTGCTCGTGAGAGACGATGAAGGCGGCGCGTTTTTTGATGAGCGATTCGAGGGGCAACGTGGAGAAAAACTGGAGCGGCAGATAGCGGCCGCGGCCGTATTGGACGGTGAGCGTATTTTCGCCGAGCCGCGAGAAATGGACGCGGTAGACGAAAACGTTCCGGCCGCGCTCGCCGAGATAGCGGAGGCGCGTGCTGGCGGGATATTGAGGAACGATCGCGCGAATGCGGTCGCGCGTGCGGAGGGAGAACGTGGCGGAGAGATCGGTGGGAACGGTCATGCCGGGAACGACGTTGACGTCGAACAGGCCACGATCGTAAAGAACCTGGCGCACGGCGGCGTAATTTTGCGCCCAGTCGAAACGGAAGCCGTACGCGGCTGAATCGCCCCCGCGGCCGCGAGGCTGGAGCACGAGACGCGTATTCGGCAGCTGCCATTTGCCGCCGCGAGCGCGCAGCGCGGCGGCGCTGGCGGCGGAATGGATGTAGACGGCGTAGCCGCGGAAAGGCTCGAGCGTGAAATATTCGAGCGACGTGCCACGGAGCGGAGTCATCACGAGGAACGGACCGATGGCGTCGGTCCGCATCCAGAAAAGAAACGAGCCGTTGCCGCCGATGAAGGCGTGACGAATCACGCGCCTAGTGTAGGTGACGAGTTTGTTGCCAACGTAGCGGTTGTTCATGGGCAGCGGCAGGCCAAGATCGCCGATCTCCATGGCGCTGCTGGATTCATTTCGCAAAGCGATGGTCCAGAGCATGGCGCCCTTTTCGAGCCGGAACGTCTCACGAATTTGCAGGCGATGCAGAGGCAGGACTTTTTCGGCTTTTTGATCGTTCACCCGCCATTGGAGCAAGCCGGCCGTCGCGTTGGGCGCGAGTTGAACTTCGATGCGGAGAGCGGAGGTGGTGACAGGGCTGAAAGCGACGCGATCGAACTGGTTCGCCTGGATAGGATAAGGGGTGGTCGCGGCGACAGGAAGCCAGCGATTTCCACTGCGATAGAGCACCTGCCAACTTTTCGGGAGAGCGCAGGGCTGGCTGGCGCTGTTTTCGACGAACCAATAGACTTCGCTCGAAAATACGCGCTCGGATTTGGGGAAATCATATTGAACCCATTCGCGCGTGCCTCTGCGGCCGAACCATTCGTAATGCGGAACGCGGAAGGCGCGCGAATTGGGCGGAACGAGACCATCGCCGAGCGCGAAAACGGCGAAGGATCGCACGGAAGCCGACGGACGGCTGGAGCGGGCGATCGTGGGAAGGCCGACGCCGATCGTGTAGGAAACGGAAGAGGAACCGCCAGTCGGGTTCGGGGTGATTTCGGCCGCTCCGGCTTCGCGCCATTGCTTTGCGCCCAGCGCGCGATAGCGAACGATCAAGCGTCCGAGTGCAGAGCCGCGCGCGATGTAGTTCGTGTCGTAGACGTCGCGAACGTGGCGAATGGCGGTGAGGCCGGCGCGGGAATAGGAGAGATGGAATTGGGAGCTGGACAGACGAGAGGCCGGAGATTGTGCGCGAGCGACGTGCAACGGAATCAAGACGAACAGAGCCACGACAAAAACCAGACAAAGAGCTGGCAACGAGCGCGGCGACACGAAAGACTCGGTCGGGAGGGCCGCGACGGACGGGGTGGCCGGGCGGGAGGGTATGCGGAACATGGTTGAGGTTCCTTTCGTGTAAACGTTTACGCTCTTTTGCCGCCGACCGGTCAGGCGGGTTTCCGCGCTTGGCTGAGGCGGCGAAATCGCCGGTGGCGTGCGGCGCTCGGAGCCGGCGCGGACGCCAAATCCCCGGTTGACGAGTAAACGTTTTTAGCATACATAGGGGTGCGATTGGGGAAAATCGTGCGGCAAGAGCGGCCGAGCCAAATGAGAGAGGAAACCGATGACCATTGAGAATCGCGCAAGACGGGACTTTTTGAAACACGGGGTGATGGCGGCGCTTGGAGCGGCGGCGATTCCCTTGCTCGAGCCGGTAAGCGGATGGACCCAAACGCCGGGTGAAGAAGCGGAACGGCAAGCGGCGGCGCAGGGAGCGGGCGGGGCACTGGTGAGGCTCGATTTCGACCGCAGAATCGGCACGATCGACAAGAAGATTTACGGGAGCTTCATCGAGCAGCTGGGACGATGCGTTTACGGCGGCGTTTACGATCCGGGGTCGCCGCTTTCCGATGCCGAGGGTTACCGCAAAGACGTGATGCAAGCGGTGCGGGAACTGGGCGTGACGGTGCTGAGATGGCCGGGCGGGAATTTCGCCTCGGGCTACATCTGGAAAAACGGGATCGGGCCGAAAAATGAGCGGCCGCGGCTGTGGGACACGGCGTGGCAGGAAGTGGAACCGAATCAGTTCGGCACCGACGAATTTTTGCGCTATTGCGAGAAGCTGAACGTGGAGCCCTACCTGACGGTGAACATGGGAACGGGAACGATGCAAGACGCGGCGGATTGGGTGGAATACTGCAACGCAACGACCGACACAAAATGGGCGAACGAACGGCGGAAAAACGGGCATGCCGCGCCCTACGGCGTGAAATATTGGGGTTTGGGAAACGAGGTTTATGGCAGCTGGCAGATCGGGCACATGGACGCGAAGGATTACGCGGCGAATGCGGAGAATTTCGCGGAATTGATGCGCGGCGTGGATCCGACGATCAAGCTGGTGGCGGTCTGCGATACGAGCGTGAAGTGGGACGTGACGGTGCTGGAGCGCCTGGGGCGCGTGGCGGATTACGTCTCGCTGCATCATTACGGCGGAAGCCTGGACACGGCGAAAGAGATGCAGGATGCGTACTTTTTCCAGCGGCAACTCGAGGCGCTCGAGGGCCTGGTGACCGCGGTGATGACGAACGTGAGGAAAAAGGAGCCGGTGCTGATCGCCGCGGATGAATGGAACATCTGGTTCCGGTCGTGGTACAAGCGGGGCGACCGTCACGAACTCGAGGAAATCTACAATCTGCGAGACGCGCTGTGGACGGCATCGGCCCTGAACATTTTCCACCGGATGTGCCGGTCGATAGGAATGGCGAACGAGGCGCAACTGGTGAACGTGATCGCGCCGATGATGACCAACAAAGACGGACTCGTTTTGCAGACGACTTATTTTCCGTTCCAGCTTTACGCGAAGCATTCTGGCGACGTGGCGCTCGACGCGTACACGCGATCAGAGTCGTTTCCGGGGATGCCGGAAACGCCGTACATGGACATTTCGGCAACGACGGATGCCGCGAACAGCAAACTGACGCTGGCGCTGGTGAATCGGCATCCGACGGCGGAAATTCCGGTGGAAATCGAGATCGCGGGATTCCAGCCGCGGGAAAGCGGCGTTTCTTACGAGGTGAACGGACCGAGTTTGGACGCGACGAACACGTTTGCCTCGCCGCATAACGTGGGCGTGAGACAGAGCACGTTTTCGGGCGCTGCGAGGAAATTCCGGCATTCGTGCCCGGCGCATTCGCTGCGCGTGTTGGTGCTCGAAAAGGCGTAAGAGGCCTCGCTCGCATCTTTCATGACGAATTCCGCGCGTCGTTTTTCGGGGGTCTTCCTCAGGCGCACGCCGAGCCCGGTTGGGTATCGTTTACGCCGGAGTGTAGGCCGAGATTCTTCGCGTATCTTGGTCAGATGCGCTCAGAATGACCCGGCTCGTTTGCGGGCTTACTGAACGTGATGGTTATTGCGCGGCCTATTAAGCTTGGCCTTGTGAGGCGCAGGATTGTAAGGGCGCTTGGTGAAGACGCTGTCTGGCCCGGTGGGAGCGGCTGCGAGCGTAGTGGTGTCTGGGAATCAGTCGCGGACGGCGGCGACGGGTACGCGTTCGCGGAGATGGAACGCGAGGTAGCCGTTTTCGAGCGCGGGACGCGCGAGCGAAATCGCGGCGCAATCATCGAGCAGCCAATCGGGCTGTGCGGCACGCAATTCCTGCTCGGCCATGGTGGTGCAGAGAGCGGCTACGCGGGCGCCGGCGGCTTTGCCTGAAGCGACGCCGGCGGGAACGTCTTCCACCACAATGCAATCGCTCGGGGAAAAACCGAGAAGTTCAGCTCCCTTTTGGTAGGGATCGGGCGCGGGCTTGCCGTGGATGATGTCGTTTGAGGAAACGAAACAGGCGGGACGCGGAAGACCGGCGAAGCGCAGGCGCACCTCGGCGAGCGGGCGCGTGCAGGACGTGACGATACCCCAGCGGCCTTCGGGGAGCGCGTGAAGCAATTCGAGCGCGCCGGGCCAGGGCGCAACACCCTCGAGATCTTCCATTTCGCGCCGCTCGATTTCGCGATTTTCGGCCAGATGATCGGCGTCGGGAAGGTAGTCGCGGACGGTGGAAAGGCTCGGGCGGCCGTGGGCGCGGCGAACGACTTCCTCGGCATCGAAACCGCGGGCGATCGCCCAGGCGCGCCAGACGCGGGCGACAGCAGGCGTGGAATCAATCAGAACACCATCCATATCGAACAGGATGGCGCGCGAAACGACGCGGGTCACGTTCTCTTCGGACACATTCGCTCCTGGTTTTTGCTCCCTTTCAACAGTGCCGTAGAAATCGATTGCGCGCAAATGAACTCTGACGAGATTTCGCGGCAATTACCAAGGAGCATTTCTCGCTGGCTGTGATTCCTTTACTATCTCTATAATTCCCTATATATCCCTATTGATGGATTATATTTAGGTATTATACAGTATTTATGGTTGTTTCATTCCACGTAGGGGGAAGGCCCATTATGACCGTTTCCGAGGAATTGTATTCAGTCGGACAGGTTGCTGAGCGCCTGGGTTTGCATGTGCGGACGGTGCGAAATTACGTGCGCGAGGGGCGACTGAAGGCTGTGCGGATCGGGAAGCAATACCGGATCGCGGGCGAGGATTTGGCTGCGTTCACAGGTCGGCCTGCGGCGGCGTTTCGCGACCCGCCGGTGCGGCGGAATCGGCACGTGGAAGTTTCGAGCATCGTGGAGATTGACGCCATCAGCCCTGACACGGCGAATCGGATGACAAGTTTGCTCGTTGGAGCTGCGAATTCGCGTATAGGGGGCGAACTGGCCTCGCGCGTCGAGACGCTTTACAACGAGGAACGCGCGCACATGAAGATCATCGTGGTGGGGCTGATGGAATCGAATGCCAAATTCTTTCAGTTGATTGGCGCGGTTTTGGAGTCGTGAAAATGGCTGGAATCTACAAAACGCGGGAAGGCGAACGCGCGGTGAAGGAACGCTACCTGAAGTTCCTGAGCTATTGGCCTGTGCCGAATCAACAGCTGCGAGTGCCGACACGCGAAGGAGAAACGTTTGTCATCGCGAGTGGCCCTGAAAAAGCGCCTGCAGTGGTGCCGCTGCATGGAACCGCGTTCAATTCCGTGATGTGGATGGGAGACGTCGCGAGCTGGGCGAAAAACTTTCGCGTGTATGCGGTGGATATCATTGGAGATGCGGGATTCAGTGCGGCGTCGCGGCCATTCTTTGCGTCAGACGCGCACGCGCTTTGGCTGGAAGATGTGATGCGCGGGTTGGGGATCGAGAGAGCGTCGTTTGTGGGCATTTCTCTGGGCGGATGGCTGGCGTTCGATTTCGCGATGCGGCGATCGGAACAAGTGACGAGCCTGGTGGTGATGGCGCCTGGAGGCGTGGCGTCCAAAAACGTGCTTCTTTGGGCGCTTCCCCTGCTGGCTTTGGGGCCTTGGGGACGGCGGAAGATGACGGAGATGATTTCCGGACCGAAACCGGTGAATCCATCGCCGGCCGAGCGAGCTGTGGCGGAATTCATTGGGCTTATCTTTCGAAATATGAAAGCGCGAACGGAGAAATTTCCGGTATTCAGCGACGAGGCGCTTCAGAGGCTTGCGATGCCGGTGATGGCGATCCTGGCGGGCAAAGACGTGTTCATCGATTCGCCGCATGTCAAGGACCGGTTGGAACACAACGTGCGCAACGTCAGCATTCGATATCTTCCGGAAGCGCGACATGCGATTACGGGGCAGACGGCGACGATATTGGAGTTTCTACGGGGTGCGACGCGCGGGGCGCATTCGGTTTCGGCCTGATCGTATTGCGTAGGACGTGGTGCAGTGGGGTGTCACGGAAACAGCAGATTCTTCCCGATTGCAAGCCGTCGGGACTCCCTTCGGTCGTCGCTAAAGACTCTGCTCGGGATGACGCCGAAAGTCTGAGGCGAGCTATACGGTCGCGAGGCGGAGTAGGGTGGGCAAAACGTCGCCGAAGGCGCTGCCTGCATTTGGCCGGCCGAGATCGAAATAGAGGCGCTTGTAGAGCGGATAGAGCTGATCGTAGACGCGTTGCGCTTCTGGCTGCGGCTGGTAGATGGCATAGGGAGGGCACAACCGCTCTTGCGCGGATTCGATTGTGGGGAAAACGCCGGCCGCGAGGAACGCGAAGATGGCCGAGCCGAGGCTGGTGATTTTACCTTTTGGAACGAGGACGGGACGGCCGAGGACGTTGGCGTAAACCTGATTCAGGACGGGATTCGTTTGGGGAATGCCGCCGGCGTGGATCACGCGCTCGATGCGAGTGCCGTGCTCGGCCATGCGCTCGAGAATGGCGCGGGTGTGGAAGGCGGTGCCTTCGATAGCGGCGAAGAGCTCGTCCTTGGCGGTGTGCTGAAGATTCCAGCCGAGCGTGACGCCGCGGAGGCTGGCGTTCACGAGAACGGTGCGATCGCCATTATCCCAGGTGAGGCGAAGAAGGCCTGTCGAGCCGGGACGATAGGATTCGAGATCCTTGCTCAATTCAGAGACGGACGTGCCGGCACGGCGGGCGATGGCGTCGAAAATATCGCCAGTGGCGGAAAGGCCGGCTTCGATGCCGGTGTACGCGGGATGAACGCTTCCCTTCACCACGCCGCAGACGCCGGGGACGAGGCGCGTTTCGCGGGTGATGCCGATCATGCAGGTGGACGTGCCGATGACGTTGACGATGTCGTTTTCGCGGACTCCAGCGCCGATGGCGTCCCAATGGGCGTCGAAGGCGCCAACGGGAATCGGAATGCCGGCGCGAAGGCCGAGACGCTCGGCCCAGGCGGGGGACAAATGGCCCTCGATTTTGTCGGACGTGGCGAACGAGCTATCGAGCTTCGAGCGCACGCCGGCGAGCAGCGGATCCACTTTCACGAGGAAACTTTCCGGAGGCAAACCGCCGAGATCGGGATGCCAAAGCCATTTGTGGCCCATGGCGCAGACGCTGCGAACGACTTTCGCGGGATCGGTGATGCCGGAAAGCGTGGCGGCGACCATATCGCAGTGCTCGAAGGCGCTCGAGAAATGGGCGCGTTTTTCGGGATTGTGGCGCAGCCAGTGGAGGAGTTTCGAGAAACCCCATTCGGTGGAATAGACGCCGCCGCACCACTCGATGGCTTCGAGATGCTCCTGGTGGGCGAGCGCGGTGATTTCGGCGGCTTCGGCTTTGGCGCGATGATCGCACCAGAGGTAGTAGTCGTCGAGCGGGACCATGCCAGCGGCGACGGGAATGACGGACGAGCCGGTGGTATCGAGGGCGATCGACGCGACTTCATCGCCCGAGACGCCGGCCTGGCGGAGGGCTGCGCGCGTGGCGGCGGCGAGCGAGCGCATGTGGTCGTCGTGGGACTGGGTGGCGAATTCGGGATCGTCGCGGCGGCGATGGAGGGGGATTTCCTCGACACCGGAAGCGAGGATTCCGCGCTCGCTATCGACGAGCGAGACGCGAACGCTCAACGTGCCGAAATCGACGCCTGCAACGATGGCCATGACCGGGACCTCGGGCGCTACGCTTCGTGCCGGTAGACTTGCCAGCCGAGATAGCGCGTGGCGGCTTCGTGGACGGCGCCGGAGACGGAGGAAAGATTGGCGGCGACGTGGTGCTCGAAGCCATTTTCGCAAATGTAATGGAGCAGGTACTGCAAACGCGGGATCTCGACGACGCCGGCCCCGCCGAAGGTTTCGAGCGGATCATCGGTGAACGCGCCACCACCGAGATAGCCGCGAATGCGGCCGGAGCGATCGTCGGTGGAGAAGCGGGCGAAGGTCATCGGGCCGGATTTCACGAGGCCGACGCACGTGCCATAGGTATTTTCCTTGCCGACGGTGCCGGCGATGATCGCCTGATAATCCATTTTGACGTTGCGGAGGAAATGCTTAGGCAGATTGCTGCAATGGAAGCAGACGGCTTTATCGGGGTGGTCGCCGTAGTTATTGTTCCAATCGAGCAGGGCGCTGGGCGTTTCCGAGGCGAGGCGGAGGGCGTGCATGCTGAGCGCGCCGCAGATATCCACTTCGCAGGCGCTCGAATGCAGGCCGTCGCTCATCATGCTCATGACCGTGCACGGAACCACGCCGAGCTGCTCCTCGATGGCGGTCCAGCACTGAACGGCGCTGATGGTGAGATCGGAATGGCACATCCATTCGTCGACGACGACGCCGAGCTTGGCCATTTTGAGGAGGGCGGCTTGGGGGACGCCGGCGGTGGGAACGTAGCGCTCGATCGCCGAGAGCTTTCTGACGACGGCTTCGTCATCGTCCTTGCGGCGGTCAATGCGAGCGAGGATTTCAGAAAGATCGAGGGTTTCGACGGAGATGCCGGAGGCTTCGAGGAGTTTTTCGCTGTAGCGAACCGTTTGGAACGCGGCAGGACGCGCGCCGATGCTGCCGATGCGGAGGCGGCGCAGACCGTTCGTCACGCGGCAGACGGCGGCAAACCAGGCGAGATCTTTCTGGAACGCGTCGGAATCGGGAGCGACGGTGTGATTGGAGGTGAGTGAGAACGGAATGCCGTATTGCGAGAGATTGTTGCAGACGGACATTTTGCCGCAGAAGCTATCGCGGCGATGGGCAATCGAGAGTTTCGAGGGCGTATCGGGCGTGGCCTGAATGAGGACGGGAACATCGAGACGGGCCATGCGGAGGGTATCGGCGACGGCGCGTTCGTCGCCGAAATTGGGGAGGGTGACGATGACGCCGTCAATTTCGTCAGCGCGGGAACGGAACAGATCGGCGCAGCGCCTGGCTTCCTGGTAGGATTCGACGGCGCCGTAGCGGCTTTCGGATGGATCGAGCACGACGGCCTGGTGGCCGGCACGAGCGAGAGCCTCGAGCATTTCCTTGCGGCCGGATTCGGCCAGATGGCCGGGGAAAAAGCCACGATTTCCCACGAGCAGGCCAAACGTCATTTTCTTGTTCTTTTGCGTCGTCATCGTCACCTCGCACACGAGGGCGGCGCTCCGCCCGCTGCCGACTGACGCCGGGACCGGGAACGCCGGAAACCTCTTCCCTCATTTCCGCCGGCTGCGAGCCGCGGCCGGCGTTTACAGAAAAGACTCACCCCTGTCCTTTTCGCTCGGCCTGGCCGTAATAGGCGCCGGTTCCATGCTTGCGGGAAAAATGCTTTTCATGGAGCGCGGAAGGAATCGGCGCGGCATCGGGACTGAGCGCCAAGGTGAAATAGGCCATGCGCGCCACCGCTTCGAGAATCACGGCGTGATGCGCGGCGGACGCGGGATCCTTGCCCCAGCAGAACGGGCCGTGGCCGCGGACGAGAACGGCGGGCATTTCGCCGGGATCGAGAGACTCGAAGGCGCGGCAGATGGCGATTCCGGTCTGCTCCTCGTAACCCGAGCCGATTTCGGACTCGGTGAGATGCGCGGTGACAGGAACGGGGCCATGGAAATAATCGGCGTGGGTGGTGCCGAAACATGGGAGCGAACGGCCGGCCTGGGCCCAAGCGGTGGCAAATTCGGAATGAGTGTGAACGACGCCGCAAATGTTCGCGAATTGGCGATAGAGAACCAGATGCGTTGGCAGATCGGAAGACGGCCGGTATTCGCCCTCGACGATCTGGCCGGAAAGATCGGTGACGACGAGACCCGAAGGCTTGAGAGATTCGTAGGAGACGCCGCTGGGCTTGATGACGACGAGGTCTTCGTCGCGGTCGATGCCGCTGGCGTTGCCGAAGGTGTAGAGGACGAGGCCGCGGCGAACCAACTCGAGATTGGCTTCGAGAACCTCTTCGCGAAGTCGTTGCAGTTTCATGAGCCGAAAGAGCCGATCGCCTTGATTTTCCGAGCGAGCAAACGTTTTCTCGAACGCCCCACGCTACTCAACGCATGGCCGGTTGTCAACGTCCCTCCACGGGTATTCGGGCGCCGCTACGGCTGGGAATCGCCCGCCGTGCGGGACCGCGGGCGACGCGCGCCACCGGCGACGAGCGCGGTGGAATCGCGCAGGACAAGGCTGGTGCGCAGAACGTATTCGGAACCGTTGGGCGAAGGCGTTTTCCGCTCGACATCGGCCAGCAGGGCGTTGAAGGCCAGCTGGGCGATTTCCGTCTGCGACATTTTGACGGTGCTGAGCGGAGGGATGACGAACTGGGCCAGGCGAATATCGTCGAAGCCGATGACCGAGAGATCGCGCGGGATTTGGATGCCCTCCTCGTAGCTTTGGCGGAGGACGCCGATGGCCGTCATATCGTTGGAGCAGAGGACGGCGGTGGGGCGCTGGCGCAGGCGAGCGATTTCGCGGAGCGCGGCCATGCCGCCCTCGAGCGTGTGATCGCCCTCGATCATATAGCGCGGATTGGGCGCGAGGCCGATTTCGCGAATGGCGTCGGTGAACGCGCGGCGGCGAGCCATGGCGGATTTCAGACTGAGCGGGCCGGAAATGAAGGCGATGCGCGTGTGGCGCAAAGCGGCCAGATGCTGAACGGCCTGGCGAATTCCGTTGAGATAATCGATGCGAATGTTGCTGACGAGCGGGAGGGGCGGGCCGACGTCGATGAAGGCGAGCGGGACCTTGCGCAATTTGAGGTCGTCGAGCAACGGCTCTTCCATGCCGAACGTGACGATGGCGACGCCCTCGACGCGGCGCTCGATCATGCGGCGGACGGCGAGGGCCATGCGAGCCGGGTCGTGGATGGTGGAGGTGACGAGGATTTCGTAATTGTGCTGGACGGCGACGTCCTCGAATCCCTGAATGATTTCGGGAAAAAAGGGATTGGTGATTTCCGAAACGATCAAGCCGAAGATGCGGCTGCGGCCGGAAACGAGGGCGCGGGCCTGGGTATTCGGGTAGTAGCCCATCTCCTCGATGGCTTTCCAGACGCGGCGGGAAAGCTCGGGCGTGACGCTGGGCACGCCATTGATCGTGCGCGAGACCGTCGCGATCGAAACCTTGGCCTGACGGGCGACTTCGTGAATGTTCAAGGGGCCGTCTCCCACCGAGCGGCCGGCCGCGGGACGCTTCCCAGCGGCTTGCGGAGATGAAACGTTTTCCGGAAGGGGCCGCTGCGTGAGATTGTGCTGAGTCGGCCGGGAGTTGTCAATCGCCGCGGGCGTGGAGACGAGGGCGTTTTCTTCGGTCACTTTTTCGACCCGTGGCGCCAGGGGGCGACCTGCCACATGCAGAGAACGCCGGAAACGGCGAGCACAGCACCCCACCAGACGTTGGCATGGAGCGAGGCGAGAACGACCGGATGGACGGGCGGATGGGAGAGCTGGTAGAGGCCGGCGGCGAAAATCAGCACGCCATCCACCAACAGGCAGATGCCGATGAAAAACCAGATCGAGATCGAGCCGTCGCGTTCCATCGTCGTCACCAGAAGATGATGTTAATGGCTATGAAAACCACGCCCACGACAATCGCCCAGAACATCGGTTTCTGGAGCAGCGGGACGTTTTCTTCGCGCGGGATTTCGGTTGCGCCGTAGACGAGGCCGGCGAGTTCGGCTTCGGGCTTGGGCTTGGTGAAATAGCTGACGATGACCGTCACCAGGACGCAGATGAGCCAGGACCAGAGCGCGCGATAGATATCGGCGGCGAGGGGTTTCGCGTGGATCGAGAGCGCGAGGTAGCGCACGGCGGAGGGATCCTGGCGCTCCCAGGCGAACATGCCGGCGGCCGAGACGGTGCCGAGCAGCAAGCCCCAGAACGCTCCCTTGCCGGTGGTGCGTTTCCAGAGCATGCCGAGAATGACGGTGCCGAAAAGCGGCGCGATGAAGATACTGAAGAGGGCCTGGACGTAGTCCATGATGCTGAGGAATTGCATCACGAAATAGGCCGTGCCGATGCTGATGAGAACACCGAGAATCGTGCACCAGCGGCCCATGCGGACGTAGTGCGCGTCGGAAGCTTCGCGGCGAATCAGCGCGCGGTAAATATCGTAGGTCCAGACGGTGGCGAAGGCGCTGACGTTGCCCGCCATGCCGGACATGAAGCCGGCAATCAGCGCGGTGACGCCCAAGCCGAGCAGGCCCGGACTGCAATAGCGAACGAGCATGAGCGGAAGAACGGCGTTGTAGCTTTTTGCGCCGCCGGAGGCGAGGCTGGCGCCGGTGAGATGCGGAAAGACGACCAGGCCCAAAAGGCCGGGAAGAATGACGATGAAGGGAACGAACATCTTGAAGCCAGCGGCGATGATCGGAGCCATTTTGGCCGAGCGGAGATCTTTCGCGGCCAAGACGCGCTGGACTTCGAGGAAGTCGGTGGTCCAGTAGGCGAAGGAGATGACGAAACCCTGGCCGAGGACGACGCCAACCCAGTTGACGCCCATCGGATTGTGGAACGAGCCGAGATAGCGCCAGAGGTGAACGTACTGGACGGAGGTGTTGTGAATGATCTGGGCCTTGAGCTGTTCCCAGCCGCCGGCTTCGACCAGGCCGAGAATCGGAATCAGGAGCGAGCCGGCCCAGATGAGAACGAACTGGAGGACTTCGTTGAAAATGGCGGAGCGCAAGCCGCCGAGAGCGACGTAGATGGCGACGGTGAGCGCGGAAATCCAGATGCTGAAGCTCATGTGCCAGCCGAGCACGATGTTGAGCAGGAGGGCCATCGCGTACATGTTGATGCCGCTCATCAGAACGGTCATGAAGGCGAAAGAGACGGCGGAGAGGGCGCGAGTGGGCTCGTTGAAACGGAGTTTGAGATAGCCGGGAACGGAGTGGGTTTTGGAGATGTAGTAGAACGGCATCATCACGATGCCGAGGAACAGCATCGCGGGAACGGCGGCGATCCAATAGGCGTGCGCGGCGAGAATGCCGTATTCGTAGGCAGCGGCGGACCAGCCCATCAGCTCGAGCGCGCCGAGATTGGCGGACATGAAGCTAAGACCGGCGATCCAGGCGGACATTTCGCGCCCGGCCATGAAGAAATCCTCGCCGGTTTTCGTGCGGCCCTTCAGATAGAAACCTATGCCCAAAACCAGAATGAAATAGAAGGCGACAATAACGAGATCGATCGGAGAGAGATGGGCCAGGCGAGCGGGAGCGGCGGCGAAGGCCGCGAGGGCGGTCATGCGAGGTTCATTCCTGACCTCCGCGAGAAGCCGAGCGAGAGGGCGGAAGAGGAAAGTAGTGGAAGGAGCGAGGCGCAGTCAAGGGTTTGGCCGGGGGTTCGGGCGAAGGCGGCGCAACGGGCGCGAGAGCGGGGAAGAACGCTGCTGGGAGAGTTGAACACCTTGCGACCGTGCCTCCTTTGATCCGGCGGCCGGCCAGGGGCGTGGGAAAACCTGAGAACCTGGCTCGGAACGGGGAGTGATGCATTCACTGGAGACCGGTGGGTACCGGTTCCAGTGAATGCATCACCGGGCAAACTAACTCATTCCGGGCTCAGAATTGAATGTTCGCACGGAGCTCGATTTCACGCCCGAAGCCCGAGTTCTCGTTGATGACGTTGTCCTGGAGGAAACCCGGTCCTTGGACGTTGTCGTTGATGTAGTAGTAGGCGGCGTAGTTTTGGATGCCCCAGTTTGGATGGTTGAAGGCATTCAGGAATTCCGCCTGGAAGACGAAGTTGATGTTCTCGCGGATCGGGGTGCTCTTCGTCAACGCGATGTCCGTGTTAAAGAAGTGCGGGCCGTAGATCCACGGATGCTGACCGAAGGTGCCGGGCGTGCTGTTGGGAGCGAAGTACTGTGGGTTGGCGAATCCGCTGCTGGTCAAGTACTGCGGATTGATGCCGTACTTGTAGGGGGCGCCACCGGGAACCGTGTACACACCAACCGCGCTTTGCAACTGGGAGGTGCTGACGCCGTTCAGGAGCACGCCACCGTCGTTGATGTTAAAGGTGTTGTAGCCGCCAACGAGCAGGGACGGCGACCCGGTCTGGTAGGTGATAATCGTTCCCACGTTCCAGCCACCGACGACTCGGTTCAGGAAGCCGTTGGCATTGCTCAGGAATGCCCGACCGCGGCCAAAGGGCAGATCGTAGGTGCCGCTGACGTGCAGCACTTGGCGGATGTCGTAGGGGTTCGGGCCATAGGACAGGCGCGAATTGCGCAGGGTGGTCAGGTTCGGGTAGCCCTGCCATTGCCCGTTCGGCTCGATGCCAAGCGCGTGGCTCCAGGTGTAGTTGGCGTCAAACATCATTCCGTGCCATTCGTTCTGACGGAAATCAATCTGCAAGCCGTTGTAATTGCCGAAGCCGGCGTCGGTCATGTAGAGAATCTGGTTGCCCGACATGTACGGATTCGCCTGGAAGTAATTGATCGGGAAGCCAGCGCCCGATCCCGTATAGCCGATTTGGTTGACGCAAGGTGAAAACGAGGAGCCGACCAGATTGCAGAAATAGGGAGCTGTTCCAAAGATGGTGTCCAGACTGCCCGCAAAGGAACCCGCGGCTCCCTGGTTCAGGTAATTGATGAACTGGCCGCTGTCGTAATCGACGGGGACGCCGTTCGAGTCGGCTGCCTCTCCAGCAAAGGCGGCGTTGAAAATCGGCAGAGCCTGTTCGCCCGTGAAACCCAGATCCGCGAACGTGCCCGGCTGACCGTTGGCCGCATTAATCGCCAGATTCGACTGGGCCGCCTTGAATTCACTCAAGAAGCCGGGGACCTGCGCGCCACCGATGTTCATCGTCGGCTGGAAAATGTTGACTTCGTTCGGGTCCTCGAGAATCCATTCGTGAACGGTGTGGCTTCCGATGTAACGGACGGAGATCAGGTTGTTGTGGCCGAACTGCCGCTCAACTCCGAGATTCCACTGCTGGACGTAAGGCTGCCGGATGTTATTGGGAATCCCGCTGAGGCCGTTTCCGAACCAGGTTTGGCTGGCTTCGGGAACCGTCGCTTCGTATTGAGGCAAGCTATAGAAGAAGGGAGGGAGAGAATTGCCGAGCGTCAGGCTGCCCGGGGCGAACGTGCCCGTGGCCTGCTGACCGTTGGATTCCGGAGCAGCGGCGCTCAGGGAGAAGTATTGGTAGTAGGCGAAGCCGTAGTTGGAAGCCGCATCCCAATAATACTGCTGCGGTTCGGTGAACCGGCGAAGCATGTAGCCGGCGCGAATAACAGTGTTGCCGTGTCCGGTGAGTTTGCCCAGCAGGCCGGAGCTGTACCGCGGATTCCAGGCAATGCCAAATTCCGGCTGCGGGCTCACGTTCCAAGGCTGGTAGACGTGGACTCGCGCAACATATTGCGGATTGAGGCCTGCCTGATCCGTCGTGTAAACGCCAGGGTTGAAGAGATTGCCGGGTCCGGAGGGCCCAAAGATTCCAGCGCTGGTGGGGCTGTGATAGGCGCCGGTGAGGTCATGATTGTCGCCGGTGAAGTCCCAACGCAGACCGTAATTGAAAGTGAGGGATGGCCGGTAGCGCCAGGAGTCGTGGATAAACAGGCCCCAGGACTTCATCAGTTCGTCGAGCGGGTATTCGCCGACCGTCTTGTAAAATTGCCCGGTCTTGAGGTCGAGCGGGAAACCGCTGCCGCCGCCGGGATTTACCGAAGAGATTCTCCCGATCAAGGTTGCGTAAAGGTTCTCGGCATCCGCGCGGTCGGCGCTAGGGACATTGGCGAAGTAGCTTTCGAACGCGTTGAAGGCGGGATCGCCGCTAACCAGGCCGAGGCTATAGCTGAGAATTCCGTCGGGAGGGTTCCAGTAGTGATCCTGCTCACGCCACCACGACATACCAAAGGAGAGGGTGTGCGCACCATGTTGCCACGTCATATTGTCGGAAAAGTTGAAAATGGGGTAGTACGTGGTGACAGGGAGGTTCGGGAACGTTTGCCCCGAATTTCCCATTCCGCTCCCGAAGAAGATCCTCGGCAGAGTCGTATAGGTGGGCTGCACGCCCTGCGCGTACCAGGTGGCATTGTAGTAGTAGCCGCCGCGGAACTGATTGATCAGCGTGGGGGAGATAGTCCAATCCAAGCCGATTCCTGCCGTGTAATTGTTGGAACTATTGCCGCCGCCAGAGCCAGTAAACGCCGCGCCGGGGAACGAGGGGGCGTCGACGCCGGGCTGGTTATACTTGGTTTCCGTCCAGTTGACGTCGAGCCGCAAGCTGGGAGAAACCGTGTAATCGAGGCGGACCGCAGGAAAGTAAGTGGTCGCGGGAGAAGGCACCAGCCAACTAACCTGCTCGGTGTTGGGGTCGCTGGTGCGCGAGATCACCCCGCTCTGAACGGCGGTGTTGATCTTCTGGAGCGCGCTGGAGATTTGGGAGTTGATCGTCGTGGGCAGGCCATTGGGCTGCGCGACTTGCGAAAAGAGGTTCACCTGCGTCCCGTTGGATTCCGTGAGAATACCCTGCTGGGCCAGAGGGGAAAGAAATGTCTGGCTCGCGGTATAGCCGCCGGGCTGCTTGGACATGGCGAAGCTGCCAAAGAAAAACAGTTTGTTTTTGAGAATCGGGCCACCGACGGCGCCGCCGAAATCGTTCAGGATCAGGTGATTTTTGGGCAAGCCAACGGCGTCATTGAACCAGCTATTGGCGTTCAGGTAGGAATTGCGAAAATCCTCATACACCTGGCCGTGATAGGCGTTCGTTCCGTGCTTGGTGACGAAGGTGGTCTGCATGGCGGCCTGGCCGAAACCTTCGCTGACATTCAATTGGCCGGTGTCCACGGTCATTTCCTGCATATCTTCAAGCCGCGCCGAAACACCCGGCTGCGCGTTGCCATCGAACTTCATGCGGCTGCTGGAGGAGATCACGCCGTTAATGTTGTTGCCTTGCGCGATGACGGGCAGGCCGTTCCACGTGTCGGTGCCATAGCCGCCGTTGTTGGCAGGCGACATGGCGTAGCCCGGCGTGAGGAAGGCGAGGCTCGAGATGTCGCGGCCGCCGAGCGGCAGATCTTGAATCTGCTTCATATTGATGGTGGTCGCGATGGAACTGGTGGTCGTCTGGAGGAGCGGGGTGACGGCGGCGCTGACGACGACCTGCTGCGTGGTCGTGCCGACCCTTAGATGGACGGAGACGTCGGTCGTGCGGCCCGCCTGCACCGAAATATTCCCGAATACCTGGCTTTCAAAGCCGCCTTTGGTGACCTTCAGCCGGTAGGTGCCAATGGGCAGACCGATAAAGCTGTAGGTGCCGGCGCTGGTCGTCGCCCCTTTCTGCATCTGGTTTGTAGCCAGATCGACCAGTTCCAAATTGGTATTGGGTACAATCGCGCCGCTGGGGTCCGTGACCAAGACGGTTACGGCTCCGTGGCTGCCCGTCTGTGCCAAGGCGGGCAAGGCACACAAACCTAGAAACGCAAAGGCGAAACCGATCAATGCGCTGAAACGACAAGCGCGAAAAATAATTCGCGACATCTCCTCACCTCCGGGAGAAAACCCCAAGCCCTTTTCGATTTTCGAAACGCGGCCCTACGCGGCTGCCCCGCGCGCGAGGGTCAATTCGCCCAACACACAGCGCCCTAACAGGTCTATCCAACCGCCCAACGCGGCAGGAAGAGCCTCCCCAGCAACGAGCCGGGAAGGAAAAGCGGGCGCGGAGAGTAAACGTTTACTCGACGCCAACCCTCCACTTCCGGTCCGCACTTGTACTCCCACCGCTTTTTGATGTCAAGAGAAAATTTTCTGGGTTTGTTCCAGCTTTTGTACTTTGCGCGGGCCTAGCATCCTGTTTCAGGAGCCTCTCGCCACAGCTTGACCGGGCCGCGGGCCGGTGTTATAGGCGAGGTATCCTGCCAACCCGTGCGGCCATGGCAGGCAAGGAAATGTGCAGGAAATGAGCAATGCCATGGGGATAAGGGCAAGCCTGCGAAAGTGCCCGCTCTGCCGCATTGTTTCACGCGCGGGGTTGATCCTCGCGATGGGATTCGGGCTGGTCCACTCGGTGCAGGGATCCGCGGCGGGGCGCGCGGCGCCGCAGAACCAGTACGGCGCGACGAGCGGCAAAAGTTCCGCGAAGGAAAAGCAGGCTATCGGAAACGTTTCCCCGGATCCCGAGGCCAATCTGGCGGCGGGAATTCAAATGACGCATGAGGGAAAGTTTGCGGAAGCGATTCCTTATCTGGCGGCCGCGCGGGGACGCGTAGCGGAGGGGGAAGAATTCGCGGCGGATTTCGATTTGTCGCTTTGCTACGTGGCGATGGGGCAATATGGGAACGCGATTCCGATTCTGACAACGCTGCGAAGCAAGCAGCCATCCGCGGTAAACGTACTGAATCTGCTGGCGCAGGCTTACATCGGCGCGGGCGAGGCGAAACAGGCGCTTGCCGAGCTTTCCGCAGCCGCTTCCGAGAATCCGCGCAATGAAAACCTTTATCTCTTCGTTGCCGACGCCTGCACGGCGAACCGCGAGTATGCATTGGGAGTAAAGGTGACGAGCCTGGGGCTGCGGGCGCTGCCTAATTCGGCGCGGTTGCACTACGAGCGAGGCGTTTTCTATTCCTATCTGGGCAGCGAAGACAAGGCGGAGGTGGATTTTCATCTAGCCGAGCGGCTGGGCTCGGGACAGACGATCGGGTACATGGCGGCGGCGCAGGCGGCGTTTCTCGAAGGCGACATGCGAGGAACGATAAAAGCGGCGCGGGAGGGGCTGCAAAAGAGTCCGGGGAATTACGTCCTGCTCTCCATGCTGGGAAGCGCATTGGTGCGTGACGGCGCGACTCCAGGCAGGGCGGAATTCAACGAAGCGATGACGGTGACGCGTCAAGCGGTGGTTGAACGGCCGCGGGAACCGGATTCGCAAGTGACCTTGGGACGCCTCTATCTGATGGCCGGGCAGACGCAACGGGCCATCGCGCATTTGGAAGCGGCGCGACGGCTGGATCCTGAGAACCGGGCCGCGTGTATGCTGCTGGCCACGGCGTATCGAAAGAGCGGAAATCTGGCAAAAGCAAAGCAAATGTTCGCGGAACTTGCGCGCCTGGACGAAGCGCGGGCACGGTCCCGCCGTTCGGGGCGGTCGTCAGCGCCGATCAAACATCCACCCAGATGACCCGAACGGACTCGCTTTCATCGTCCGCGGTCAATCAGAGCGGAGGATGGGGAGCGGGGCCGCAGGATTCCTCGATTTTGGCGGCGATGGCAAGAACGATTTCCTCTTCATGCGGACGGCCGACGACCTGAACGCCGATCGGCAGACCTTCGGGCGAACGGCCGACGGGAACGACGGCGGCGGGATTTCCGAGAAGATTGAACCACTGGGTGTAACTGACGGCGTCGAGATAAGCGACTTCGCGGCCTTCGACGATCCACGAACGCTCGCGATGACGAAAAGCGGGAATCGCGCAAACGGGGCAGACCAGGACGGGGAATTTTTCCATTTGCGCGAGGAAACGGGCGCGCAAGGCGTCGCGATCGAGCAGAGCGGCGAGGAAAGCATCGAGAGTGAGCGGAGGCTCGGCGGCGACGACGGCGAGAAATTCGAGAAGGATCGGGCCGAGTTCCTTTTCGCGGCCGGCGACGAGTGGGCCGAGGAGCAGATTTCCGGCGCGGCCGAAAAGCGTCCACCAGATTTGGCGCGCCTGTTCGAGCCCAGCGGGAAGAAACGGCTCGACGGCGAAACCGCGGGATTCGAGCGCCTGTGCAGCGGCGCGCACGGCGGCGCGGGTTTCCGGAGTGACGGGAATTCGGCGGTCTTCTTCGAAAAAGCCGATACGCAGATTTTGCAATTCGGATTCGGAGGGCCAGCGAACGGGAACCGGCGCGGCGTAGGCGTCGCCGGAATCGGGACCGGCGACGACGCTGAACAAGAGCTGGAGATCGGCGACGGTGCGCGCCATCGGACCGACGACGCCGAGCGCGGCGAACGGACCGGCGGAGGGCGGGAAATGACCGGTGGCGGGAATGCGGCCCGGAGTGGGTTTCAGGCCGCAGATGCCGCTGAAATGAGCGGGAACGCGAATCGAGCCGCCACCGTCGCTGCCGATGCCACCGGCCGAGCAGCAGGCGGCGATGGCGGCGGCTTCGCCGCCGCTCGAACCGCCGGGCGTACGCGAGAGATCCCAGGGATTGTTCGTGCGTCCGTAGAGGGGATTGTCGGTTTCGTAGGCCATCAGGAATTCGGGGGCGTTCGTATTGCCGAGGAGAATCGCGCCGGCCGCGCGCAGGCGGCGGACGAGCGGGGCATCCGCGGAGGGAACATTGCCGGCGCGGATGCGCGTACCCGTTTCGGTGGGATAACCGGCGACGTCGATACTGCTCTTGATGGTTAGCGGAACGCCGTGGAGCGGGCCAAGTGATTTTTCGCGCGCGAGCGCAGCTTCGGCGGCCTGGGCGGCTTTTCTGGCGCCTTCGGCGTCAACCGTGACGAAGGCGTTGAGGAGCGGATTGAGCCGCTCGATGCGGGTGAGGTGAGCTTCAACGAGCGCGACTGGGGAAATTTTTCGCTGGCGGATTTCGGCAGCCATTTCGGTGGCCGAGAGCGAAGTGAGATCGGTCATGCGTGGCCTTTCGTCGCTGATTGGAATTCCGCGAGGCCGAGCGCGGCGGCGCCGGCGAGCGCCGATTCCGAACCATAGCGGGCGGCGACGATCGGGATTTCGCGATGGCGGGGACTCGCGGACCAGGAGCGGAGCGCGCGGCGGATGCGCGGGGAAAACGAAAGCATCAGCTTGCCCATGCCCCCGCCGACGATGATGACGTCCGGTTCGAGCAGATCGATCATGTTGCCGAGCCAGTTGGCGAAACGATCGGCGGCTTCGTGGAGGATTCCGAGCGCGAGCCAGTCGCGGCGCGCGGCGGCGCGGGCAACGGTTTCGGCGGTGACGGAAGCGATTTTTCCGCCAGCCAGGCGGAACAGGAGCGATCGGCGAGCGGCCGGCGAATGGAGTTTCGCACGGGCGCGACGGGCGATGGCGGTGCCGGAGACGTAGGTTTCGACGCAGCCGCGTTTGCCACAGCCGCAGAGCGGGCCGCGAAAATCAATGGAGACGTGGCCGCCTTCCGAAGCGGCGCCGGTGCGACCGGAATAGACGCGGCCGTCGAGGACGATGCCGGTGCCAACGCCGGTGCCAAGCGTGACGTAGAAAAGATTGCGATAGCCGTGGCCGGCGCCCCAGGCGGCTTCGGCGAGCGCGGCGAGATTGGCGTCGTTGGCGATGCGAACGGGGAGACGGTAACGGCGCTCGATGCGGCGGGCGAGCGGGAAATCGCGCCAGCAAGGAATATTGGCGGCGCGAATCAGCACGCCGCGCGCAGAATCCACCCAGCCGGGAACGCTGACGCCGATGCCGCGAACTCGGCCGGCGCGGGGATCGCGGAAAATCGCGTCGAGCGCGGCAAAAACCGAATCGAGACCTTTTTGAGGCGTTTCGTGCGCCACCATGGGCGCGCGCGCAGCCAGCAGGATTTTGCCGCGGGCATCGACAAGGCCGGCGCTTACCTTCGTGCCGCCGATATCCACGCCTGAAAGAAGAGTTTTCGACGCGGCGAATCGGATGGATTTCCCTTTCACTTCAATCCTTGTATCAGCGATGCCGGAATGGCCGAATGACGTGCTGTGGTCTGGGAGCATCGCCATCATTTGCCAGGGCAAATGATAGGGAAAAAGCGGCGGCAATACCACCCATGAACCGCGCGATTCGGAATTCGGAAGGGCGCAAGCGAAAATTACGCCGTGGAACGCGAAGGCCTCGCTTCAGCGGAAACGGCGAATCATCAGGGTATGACGGCCGGAACGATAAAGGCCGAGAACGTAGACGGTGGCTCTGCCTTTCGTCGAATAGATGACCTGGCGCATGCGCAGGAGCGGGGCGCCGCGCGGGACGGCGAGCAATTCGGCGGTGCGGGCATCGGCGGGAGTGGCGTCGATTTCCTCGTCGGCATAGGCGATTTCGACACCGTAATCGCGCTCGAGCGTGGTGAAGAGGGATACGTGGTCGAGCGAAGTATGGATGACGCCGCCGAAATCGGCTTCGGAGAGATAACAGGTTTCGAGGGCGAAGGGTTCGTCGTCGGCCTGGCGGACGCGCTCGATTTTGATGAGGCGGCTGACGGCGGGGAGCGAGAGGCGCGCGGCGATTTCAGGCTCGTCGTTGACCGTACTGGAAAAGACGATGCGGGAACGGGCGGCGAGGCCGCGGCTGGCCATCTGCTCGGTATAACTCATGAGCTTATTGAAATGGATTTTCGGCGGAGCGACGAAGGTGCCCGAGCCGTGGCGGCGCTGGAGGACTCCCTCGCGAGCGAGATCGGCGAGGGAATGACGAGCGGTCATCAGACTGACTTTGTACACGCGAGCGAGTTCGCGTTCGGATTCGACCATATCGCCGGGCCGAAGATCCCCCGATTCGATTCTGGCGAGAATCGCCTTCTGGATCTTCTTGTAGGCCGGCAGACCATTGCGTTTCACGAGTTTCATGCGCACTCCAGGTTCCTTGCCCAGGCGAAAGTATACCGTTCGCGCCGCGGGCCTGCCCGCCGGCGGGGGAAACAAGGGAACCGGCGTTTGCAAAGTGCTATAGGTCAGCTATAGAGCTTACCACCGGATGTGCTATAGAGCTTTCGTACGCGCTCTATCCCTGCGGCAAGAGATTACCATGGGATTTGCTGGGACAAAGCGATTTTTTTGCTTGACATCCGTCTTCATGTGCTATATAGCTCTTGACCAGCGTGGGGGCAGGGGCGACTCCGCACCTCCCGTTCATTCGTTTCCATTAGGAGGTTTCCGTGACGACGACACACGGGCCATGCAGGGGCGCCGTTTGCCTGGCGCTGGGGGTATTGGCCGCGGTGCTGGCGATGGCGCCAGTGGCGCTGGCGCAACTGGCCACGGGATCCATCACCGGGGTGGTGACCGATCCTTCTGGGGCGGCGGTGGTGGGAGCGAAGGTGACTGCAACGAACGTTGCGCAAGGAGTTTCGTTCACGGTGGTGACGAACGACTCCGGCGTGTACAACATCCCGAAACTGATTCCAGGAACCTACGAGGTGAAGGGCACGGCCCCGGGGTTCGAAACCGTGGTTCACTCCGCTTTCACTCTGACGATCGGCCAAGTGGCGAATCTGAACTTCACGATGAAGGTAGGCGCGGTAACGCAGACGGTGCGGGTGACCGCCGGCGCGCCAATGCTGCAAACGCAGACGACGCAGGTGAGCACGCTGATCAACGCCCGGACGAACGTGGCGCTGCCGCTCGCGTCGCGCAACTACGTGCAATTGACGCTGCTGGCGCCGGGAACGACGAACCCGAACCCGGACACGATCCGGCAGCAGCAACTGATGCCGAGTTCCGGGCGTCCGTACATCAACGGGAACCGCGAACAGGCGAACTCGTTTCTGATCGACGGGATTGAAGCCACCGAAGACAACAACAATGAGATCGGCTATCAGCCGCAGCCGGACGCAATTCAGGAATTCAACCTGATCACCCAGAACGATCCGGCGCAATACGGGAACTACGCCGGCGGAGTGGTGATCAGCACGATCAAATCGGGCACGAACCAATTTCACGGCGACGTTTTCGAATTCCTGCGCAACGACAAGCTGAATGCGAACAGCTGGGCGAACGACATTCAGAGCGACTACAACAACCGGACGAACAACGGACTGGGCGTGGTGCCCAAAGC
>JAKASX010000136.1 GCA_021818865.1 Acidobacteriota bacterium | reverse complement strand
CGCGTCGTGATCGCAATTGGAGCCGGGGAAGACGACGACGCCGAATTTCATGGGGAATTTTTCCCTCGGGCCGATTGTAGCACAGCGTCGCACGCGAACCTGTTCGGTCTATCGCACCGGCCGTGAAGACTTCCCGCGCTTCGGCTTGCGCTGCGCGCGGGCCGGCTTCGCGACCGGGCGTGAACCATTTGCTTTTGGCGGCAATGGCTTCGCGGCAGCCGATTTTTCGGCCGCGAGTTTGGCGCGACGAACGCGCGCCCAGCCGGGCTTGGTTTCCTGGCGCGCGCGGGCAATCGCCAGGGCGTCGGGAGGAACGCTTTCGGTGATGGTGGAACCGGCGGCGACGTACGCGTCATCGCCGATTTCGACCGGAGCAACGAGTTCCGTGCCGCTGCCGATGAAGGCGCGCTCGCCGATCGTGGTGGGATTCTTGCGGACGCCGTCAAAGTTGCAGGTGATCGTGCCGGCGCCGATATTCGTTTCGCGGCCGATCGCCGCGTCGCCCAGGTAGGTGAGGTGCATCGCCTTGGCGCCTTCGCCCAGGCGGCTCTTTTTCATTTCGACGTAATTGCCCACGCGCGCGCCGGCAGCGAGTTCGGCGCCATCGCGGAGATGAGCGAAGGGCCCGACCACGGCGCCGCGGCCGACGCGGCTTTGCGAGATGACGCAGTGCGGGCGAATCACCGCTCCGTCTTCGATCGCGGAATCCGCGATCACGCAGCCGGAGCCGATTTGCACATCCGAGCCCACACGCGTCGCACCCAGCAGGTGCGTTCCCGGATCGAGAATCGAATCGGGCCCGATTTCGACTTCGGCGTCCACCACCACGGTTTCCGGCAGGTAAATCGTGACGCCGGAAGCCATGAGTTCCTCGAGTTTCCGGCGGCGGAACAGGCGATCCACGTCGGCGAGCTCGGCGCGCGTGTTGCAGCCGGGGATTTCCGCGGCGTCGGCCTGTTGCGCCGCGACGCGCTCGCCGCGGCGATCGAGCAGCGCGACGGCGTCGGTCAGGTAGAGTTCGCGATGAACGTTTTCCGGCCGGAGCTCGGCCAGCAGATCCCACAACTTTTCGAGATCGAAGCAGTAAACGCCGGAATTAATTTCGCGAATTGCGCGCTCGGCTTCACTCGCCGATTTTTCCTCGACGATCGCCCGCACCGCGCCATCCGCGCCGCGCACGATGCGGCCGTAGCCCGCGGGATTTTCGAGCACCGCCGTGAGCACGGTGGCCGCGGCCTCGCTTGCGCGATGCGCCTCGACGAGAGCGGCGAGCGTTTCGGTGCGCACCAGCGGCGCATCGCCGGGGACTACAATCGCGCGCCGGAACGGCGCGAGGGATTTTCGCGCCACCTGCAGGGCGTGACCGGTGCCCCGCTGCGGTTCCTGAAGGACCGTTTGCGCCCCGAGCGGACGAACGAGCGCGGCGACGTCCTCAGCCTGGTGGCCGACGACGACGAAAATCGGCGCACCCAGTGGCTGCACCGCGCGCACCACGTGCTCGACGAGCGCGCGCCCACCGGCGCGGTGCAACACCTTCGCACGCCGCGAGCGCAAACGCGTCCCTTTGCCCGCAGCCAGGATCACCGTCGCAATGTCCTGTTTTGCCATAGGAAAAGAGTACACCAAGCCTGCCGCGGAAAGCCGGGAGCGAATGAAGCGTGTCAGTCGCCGACGGCGACGGGCAAATCGTCGGCGGGAGCGGCCACCGGCTCGTCCGTTTCGACCGTGAGCGAGCGGTCTTTGAGCAGCCGCGTCACGAGCGCCGTGTGCAGCGCGTGGCCTCCCTTGTGAGCGGTAACGCTCGCGAGGAGCGGACGACCGACGAGCGCCAGGTCGCCGATCAGGTCGAGCGCCTTGTGGCGGGCGAATTCATCGGGGAAGCGCAATTCTCCGCTGAGCAGGCCGTCGCGCGTGAGCACGATCGCGTTGTCGAGCGAGCCGCCGCGAATCAGATCCATCGAGCGCAGCCGCGAAACGTCGTCGAGGAAGCCGAACGTGCGCGCTGGGCCGAGTTCCCGCGTGAAACTTTCGGCGTCAACGTCGAGTTCAATTTCCTCGCGGGCGACCATCGGATGGGGAAAATCTATGAAATAGCGGACGTGGAAGCGGTCGGCGGGAGTGGCGGCGATGTGGCGTTCGCCATCGGTGATTTCTACCGGGCGAACCAGCTTCAAATAGCGGCGGCGACGGCGCAAACGGCGAATCCCGGCCTTGGCGATCATTTCGACAAACGGCCGCGCCGAACCGTCGAGGATCGGGATTTCAAGCGCGTCCAGCTCGGCGTAAACATTGTCGATGCCGCAAGCGTAAAGAGCGGCCAAGACGTGCTCGACGGTGGAGAGCAGCACGCCCTTTTTCATGAGGCTGGTCGCGTAGCTGACCCGGGCAAGCCAGCGGGCTTGCGCTTCAATCTCGAAATTTTCGAGATCGGTTCGCCGGAAAACAATGCCGGTATCGGCCGGTGCCGGCACCAGCCGGAGATGGCTGCGGACGGCCGTGTGGAGACCCACGCCATCGGTTTCGACGGTACGCGCGATTGTGTTTTGGTACGTCATCGACAGCAATGTGTGGCACGCCGATGGCCGCTCTCGATAAGTATTTTTCCTACTGATTTTACAAGACTTAAACAACTTCAGCGTCAAACGTCAAGCTTTGGTGTGGTAAATATACAACAAACCAGCATCCCTAACGTGGCTTTCCCTAAACAGGCTATCCAGATCGGTCTGTCACTTTTGACAGTACGCGGAAGGAAATGTCTGGCCTAGCCTTGCATGAGGCGGGCGGAAAAACCGCTTTCCCGCAACGGGAGGAAGAGGCTGGCAATGAAAAAGGAAAACGAGCAGGAGATTCGGGCCATCGCGAAAGAGGCCTACATTTACCTCTATCCGCTGGTTCTCGGGGATTTGACGAGGAGAGTAATGATCAACGGCGAATCGAAGCCCAATTCGTTGACGGGCCCGATGAACGCTTTCCACCACCTGAGAGCATTCCCGCCCATCGATTTCAAGGAAGCTTTGCGGCCCAACTTCGACACGCTCTACTCGACCGCGTGGCTGGACCTCAGCGAAGAGCCGATGATCATTTCCGTTCCCGATACCGAGGGACGGTATTACCTATTGGAGATGGTGGACATGTGGGGAGACACCTTCGCGACGCCCGGCAAGCGCACCAGCGGAACCGCCGAGGCGAATTTCGCCATCATCCCGCCGGGCTGGCGCGGCAAGTTGCCGAAAGATGTGGAGCGCATCGACGCGCCGACGATGTACGTATTGATCGCCGGGCGCACGTACACGAATGGAATGAAGGACTACGCCAACGTCCATAAAATCCAGGACGGCTACCGCGTTACGCCGCTCTCCGAATGGGGCAAGACGCCCAAGCCGGTCAAGTTCCACTTGGATTCCACGGTGGACATGAAAAAGCCGGCGGCGCAACAGATCGAGGCCCTGCGGCCGGCCGATTTCTTCGAATATGCCGCCGAGTTGATGAAACTCCATCCCCCGCACATCACCGATTGGTCCGTCGTCGCAAGGATGAAACGCATCGGCCTCGAGGCGGGCGAAAGCTTCGAATTCAGCCAAGCCGACGACGCCGTGAAGCACGCGCTCGAGCAAGCTCCCGCGATCGCTCTTCAGTTGATGAGAAGCGCCGCACCCACGGTCGGGCGCATGGTGAACGGTTGGCAGATGAATACGGAAAGCACAGGGGTATGGGGAAACTCCTACCTCAAGCGCGCCGCCTGCAACTGGCTGGGATTCGGCTGGAATCAGCCCGAGGATGCTGTCTATCCCATGACGTTCAGCGACGCTGAAGGCAAGCCGCTCGACGGCTCGACCGAATATGTGCTCCATTTCGGCAAACAGGAATTGCCGCCGGTGGATGCGTTCTGGTCCTTGACGCTCTATAACGCTGCCGGCTTCGCCATTGCCAACCCGCTAGACCGTCACGCCATCGGCGACCGCGATCCGCTGAACTACAACGCGGACGGCTCGCTCGATCTCTACGTCCAGAAAGATTCGCCCGGCAAGGACAAGGAAGCGAACTGGCTGCCGGCAGCGGCGGGCCCATTCAATCTGTTCATGCGGCTCTACGCTCCAAAATCCGAGGTGCTCGAAGGGAAATGGGAGCCGCCGGCGGTCCAGCGGAAAGCGGCAGCCAGGAAGGCCGCCTGACGGTCTCAGAAAGTGGATCGCAACCCCGGGAGTTTAGGAGACAAGGCGGCGGGCGCGGAACACGCCGCACCGCCGCCTTGGCGCCGACGCCGCAAATCGCCGGAACGGCGGTCCGGTCGACTTTTCTCGCTTGCTTCGGTTGGGAAATGTTCGGCGACGCCGAACCAACCCGACTTCGCGTCCGTTTGTGGGCTCGGTGATTAGCCGGTAGAATGAATTTTCGCCATGGCTTCTTCCTCTTCCCCATTTCGAATCGTCTCGAACCAGCCGCCGGTGGAAACTTCCGCTTCGGGCAAGCCGACCTGGCTGCGCGTGAAATTTTTCGGCGGGCCGAACTATCACGATCTGAAGCGAATCATGCGGACGCTGGGCTTGCACACGGTGTGCGAAAGCGCCCGGTGCCCGAACATGGGCGAATGCTGGGAGCATCGCACGGCGACGTTCATGATTCTGGGCAACATCTGCACGCGAGCCTGCGGTTTCTGCGCCGTGCCTTCCGGCCGGCCGCTCGCCGCGCCCGAGGAAGATGAACCCGAGCGCGTGGCCGAAGCGGCGGAATCGATGGGTCTGCGCTACGCGGTGGTGACGTCGGTGAATCGCGACGACCAGCCCGACGGCGGCGCGCACATTTTCGCGCGAACGATCGGCGAAATTCGCCGCCGCGTGCCCGAATGCAAGATCGAAGTGCTGATTCCCGATTTTCGCGGCGTCTGGCCGGCGCTGGAGCAGGTGATCGCGGCGCGGCCCGACGTGCTCAACCACAACATCGAAACGGTGCCGCGGCTTTCGCGCCGAGTGCGCAGCGCCGCACGCCACGAACGCTCGCTCGAGCTGCTCGCGCGATCGAGCCGAGCGGGCATGGTGACGAAAAGCGGGATGATGGTGGGCCTCGGCGAAACGACCGACGAAGTGCTCGCCACGATGCGGGATCTGGCATCGAGCGGCGTCCACATCCTGACGATCGGTCAATATTTACAACCCACGCGCGAGCATCTGGCGGTCGCGCGATTCGTTCCTCCCGAAGAATTCGCCGAATACCGGCGTGCCGGGCTCGAAATGGGTTTCCGCCACGTGGAATCCGGGCCGCTGGTCCGCTCGAGCTACCACGCTTTCGAGCAGGAGCGCAACGCCCGCAAGACCGACTCACAATAGCGCAGGCCGCGTCCGCGCTTTGTCCCCGTTTCAACCTGAATTTTGCCGCTCGCGCGAATGCGAACGTGAAACCACTCGAAAGGCGCAGCTATGCGCCGCTGCTGGTTGCTCGTCTTGCTTCGCGACGTGGACTCCTGCTTTCCGCGGCCAGGATTTTGCCCATCGCTTCCAAGGGCTTTGGATATTGATTGTTCGCGTTCCAGAAGAGAAACCCGATGCCGCCTTCCTCTCCCGCCGTGCGCACTTCCGTCAGCAGGTAATTCACCGAGTAGCTCTTGGTGCGCCAGGCGAACGCCTGAAGCCACGGCCGAATCACCACGCCGGTCCCTTTCGTGCTTTCCATAAACCGCCGCATGGATTCGGA
This sequence comes from Acidobacteriota bacterium, assembly GCA_021818865.1. GTDB lineage: Bacteria > Acidobacteriota > Terriglobia > Acidiferrales > UBA7541 > JAKASX01. The sequence goes on along the minus strand of JAKASX010000136.1, from coordinate 1,950 downwards.
AATGAAATGCTCGGGAGCGTCGCCGGGATCGGCGTAACCGTCGAAATGGAAAAAGTGGGAGGGATAAATCATCGGGGAAATGACGTCGCAATGGCGCGCGAGGCGAGGAATGTCCTGGCCCGTGTGCGCCAGATCGGCCGGCTTGGCCCATGCCATCACCCCGAATACGTCCAGCGACATCAGCACGTGCATGGGGTGAAGCATCCGGTAAGCGCGGGCGACGAAATCCGTGATCACCTCCGTGCGCAGCATCGCCGGATGCTCTTTCTGAAAAACGAAAACCGCGTCGCTCTGGTCGCCTTCAGCGGGAAATCGCACGTAATCGAATTGAATCTCGTCCGCTCCCGCTTTCGCGACCATCCGCGCCAGGTCCAAATTGTATTGCTCGACCGCGGGAATCGAGGGATCCACCCAATCCAGCTTTCCGTCCTCGAGCCACGGCTTTCCGGTTTTCCTCGACCGCACGTCGAACTGAGGATACGTCTGCGCCAGATACTCGTCGCGGAACAAAGCGATCCGCGCGATCACGTGCAGATGGAGCGCGTGCAGCCAATGGATGAACTTGGGCAGGTTGCGAATCGTGATCTCGCGCTGCGAGGCGTAAGGATGATGGAACGGAACGCGCACCTGGCCGTCGAAATCCTTGATGTCGAAGACGACGGCGTTTCCACCGGCTTTCTTCCACCGTTCGATCAGTTTCATTCCGTACAGGCTTCCCGCCGTCCATCCGGTCAGGTAAATCGCGCGCGCGTCGAAATTCCGCGGAACCAGGTGCGGCTTGTCCTGGAACGCGTGCACGGACAGTCCCGGGATTTGAAGGACCTGGCCTGGGTGTAGCGGATGGCCATTTTCGATGCCGTTGCGGCTTCGAATGGCCGCGGCTAATTCGCTATCCGTCATATACGCGGTATCGGGAAGCATGCGCCAGGCGATGGATTCGACGCTTTCCCCAGGCCTTACCACCAGCGATACGGTTTTCGTGTCTTGCAGCATCGAAGCCGGGGTCAACGATTCCGGAAGGGAAACCGTCGGCCGAGGCGCGGCGGGACGCGAAGCCTCAAGTCCTCCGGCCATCCGGTCGCTTCTAACCGCAACCGCGGCCGATTTTTTTGCCACTGCCTTCTTCGCGCCAGCTTTCTCGATGCCCGCTCCCAGGATAAGGATGACCGTGGCTCCGATCGGCATGACGATCCAAAGCCCGCGCTTTCGAGACGCGATTGGCGCACCCTCGTTTCGTCCGTTTCCCTCGTCCCGCTCGCCGAGGTTGTCTTTCATTGCGCTCCGCCTGGAATTTCCTCACGGGTGCCGAGCGGATGCGAATCCGGCGCATCGGCATGCCGTCCCTTTCATTCTCGGATAAGCGGTATCGCTTTCCTCACGCTCGTACGCGGTTGTGTGACGAAGAAGTACCGGAAATGCGCTCCGTATTCGGCGCGGTCTGTCAGCGGACGTAGCGCGGATGATGGCCGGGCGCCCAGGGGTCGTAATGAAGGGCGAATTGGACGCGCTGGGAAATCGGCGGATGGTTGTAGAGCCAGAAGACGATGAACGGGCTGGGATGCGGATCCGATAGATCGTCTTCGCCGAGCACCTGAAACGCGCGGGCGGCGTTTTGCGAGGAGTCGGGAATCACACCGTGCGTGACTTCCAGCCCGAATCGGTCGGCTTCGTGCTCGAAATGGCGGCTGACGGCGTTCGAAACGGGCGCGGCAACGAAACTGAAAATCGAGAGCCAGAGCCAAAGCACCGGCAGCGAAGCCCAATCGTCCACGCCGCGGATCGCCCAACGGCCGCCCCAGCGCGCGAGCGTCCACCGGAGCGCCCGGTAGCCGAGCCAGAGCAGAACGAGCAGGCCGAGCGCGCCGAAAAACATGCCCCACAGGACGTGATGCAAGACGTAGTGGCCCAGCTCGTGGCCGAAAACGAACGCGATTTCCGGCCTCTTCATTT
>JAKASX010000023.1 GCA_021818865.1 Acidobacteriota bacterium | reverse complement strand
ACCCGCTGCTCCGGCGACAGATAACTGAACACGTGATTTTGCTGCTGATCGTTTCCTCGCATGCACGGTTGGACGCACTCGAAGCTGCTCCGTTACACAATTTCCGGATTTTTCAGCAGCCTGCTAGGACCAAACCCCTCCGGGCGACGCTGTTTCGCGCGACCGGGGCTTCGCAGGTGTTTACCGTTTGACCCAGGGCGCCGGCCGGCGCAACTTTCCTCCTCGTGGCGTGTTTGGCCCTACGTTGGAGGATACCGACACGCCATCTTTGCTTAAGACAGAATTTTGAGGAAAAACCATGCGGAAAAACGGTTGGGTACTGGCAGTCGCGGCGTTTCTGGCTTCGGTTCTGATGAGCGCGTGCAACGGTTCGACTTCCGTGGCCTTCTCGTCCAACCCTTCAAGCGGGACCATTGTCGTCATGGGCACGGATAGTCCGACGCTCTCGAGCGTCGTCTCGTTTCAGGTTCCGATCTCCGGCATCACGCTTTCCGGCAACGGCCAATCGGGCGTCTCGGTGATGGATACGCCGCAGACGATCGATTTCGCGCGCCTGCTCGGTCTTCAGACGCTGCTCGATATCAAGCCGGTCCAGCCCGGCACCTACACGTCCGCCACGATCACACTCGGCGGCAATGGCACCCTCGCCGTCCTCGATACCTCCGGCTTGCCCTCGACCGCGCCTTCGATTCAAAACTATACGGCGGCATTCAGTACGATGAGCGTCACCGTCAATTTTTCCCAGCCGCTCTCGGTCGGTCAGTCCCAGGTGATGGGATTGCTCCTCGATTTCCGCCTCGGCAAATCCATCCCCGTTTCAAACGGCCAAATCGTTGTCACCGGCGGCAACACGGTGGAAGTGACGCCCTACATCCGCTTCAACTTCGTCGATCCTCAGCAGGCGAAGATGGAAGTGGACGATCTCCGCGGCGGCGTCGTGAGCCTCGGTTCCGGCGGCACATTCGTGATGCAGGGTCCTGGCGGCCGCCAGTTCACCGTTGAAACGGATAGTTCCACAGAGTGGGAACCCTCCAGCCAGAGCTTTTCCACTCTCAACACGAACGACATTGTGAATATCGAGGAGGCGGTCATCGATCCCGCCACGCTCCAGGTGAAAGCCCGCGAAATCGACGTCATCCCCGACAAATTCGTCGTCACCGGCTTGGTCACCTTTGTCAATCCGCCAGCCAATTCCTCCACTACCACCTGCATGCCGCAGGTTCAGATTCTCGTTCGCTCGGCCATCCCCGGCACGACCGGCTCTTCGTTCACGAGCGGCCAGATCGCCACCATCCAGCTCCAAGGCACGGAAACCTATTGGGTCGGCCACAAGGACTGGCTCGGCTCGCTCTTCAACACGGGTTTCGGCTCCTGCACGATCGTTCCCGGCCAGGCGCTCGCGATCGGCGGCACTCTCTCGACGAGCGGCGGCACCAACACGTTCACACCCACTCACGTCGTTCTCGGCATTCAAGGCTTCGCCGGCACGGCCGCTTCCACCGTCGGCTCTTCCGGCACCTTCGCTTTCGATCCGCTGGGCCTCCAGGGCGTGCTCTTGCCGAATCCCGTAACCGTTCAAACCGTCCAGACATCCATCTTCACCACAGAACTCGAAAATCTCGCGGGATTTGGCAGCATCAATTCCGGCACCGATCTCCACATCGCCGGCCTGTTGCTCTTCAACACCTCGACGAACCAGCCGGAAATCCTCGCCGGCCGCATCGTCCAACCGGAAAACTGAGCCTGCGGCCGAAAGCGGAAGCAAAATGGCGGAAAGGTGGGAGTCGCTCGTCGCGCCGCGCCGTCAGTCGGTAACGCGCGCGCCGCAAAGCCGTTCGAGCACGCCGGCCGGCGAACTGGCGGGATCCAGCATCGCCGAGCGCGAAACCAGAAAAGTCTGCTCCATCGCATACTGCCCGCTCAGCACTGCGTGGCTCACCATGTCCGTATAAACCATCCAGACCGCTCCCGGCCCGAATTCCGACCGCCGCTTTTCGCAATGCTGCTGAAATTCATCGTTTTCCTTCAGCCAGTTGTGGAACGCGTGCATGAAGCGGTCGTAGGGCGAACGCACCGTGAATCCCAACGCCCGGCACAGATTCCGCATCGCGCGCGCCGTCCCGCTCCGCGCCGCTCGCGCCACGCCTCCGAGTCCCGCCGCGCCGCCGTAGCGCCCGGCAAGCGGCTCGAACGTCTCCGAAGTGATCCATACCCGGGGCACCGATGGATTCAAATTCACGAAAAAGCGCAGAATGCGGTCGCCGTTCGTCGGCCGCGTGGGAAACGCATCGGTGTGAAGCAGATCGTTCCGCGCCCGCTTCCGCAGCGCCCGCCCCTGCTCTTCGAGCGGCCGGAAACTGGCGAAATCCAGCCGGATCTTGCCCGCGTAGGGCGCAAGCGTCTGATTCACAAATCGCGTCGCGTCGCGCGAAAAATCGCCCAGAATCCGCCGCAGCCGTTCCGCATCGGCCGGCTGCGCCGATTCGAGCCCGGTCAGCCGGTCGTTCACCGGCCGGTAAGCGATGTTTTTATGGTATCCGGCGGAAGTTTGTCGCTGTTGCAGCAGGAAATCGCGGTCGCTGGCGGCAATTGAAAAAGACTCGGAAGGGAACAGCAGAACGTTTCCCCGCTCCAGCTGTTCCGCGCACCAGCGGCCGTAATCCTCGGATGACGCAAAATCCCCGGGACGAGCCTCGGCGACCGCCGTCCAGCCCGTCTTGGATGGCTCTGCGCCGCCCAAACCTCAAGCCTCCCAGCTCAGGCCGCCTTCCCGCAACACTTCTTGAATTTCTTTCCCGAACCGCAGGGACAAGGATCGTTCCGGCCGATTTTCGCTCCGGCGCGCACCGGCTGCGGCGCTTCCTGCTGACCAGCTCCGGCCGAATATTGCAGCTCCTGCTGCGCTCGCCGCTGTTTCCGCTCGATGCGCTGCGCCTGCTCCTCGGGTTTGGCCGGCTGCATCAGGAAGAGGAAGCGGACCGTTTCGGTGTCGATCCGGTTCATCATGTCCTCGAACAGGACAAACGCTTCCTTCTTGAACTCGATCAGCGGATCCTTCTGCCCGTAGCCGCGCAGCCCAATCCCTTCCTTCAAATGGTCGAGTGTGAGCAGGTGGTCTTTCCACTGTCCATCGACGATATCCAGAATGATGTGCCGTTCCAGCCAGCGCATCATCTCCGCGCCGAAGAGCTTCTCTTTTTCCTCGTATTTCGCCTTCACCCCGTCCACCAGAGCGCCCAGAATCTGCTCGTGGCCGGCGTCCTCCAGGTTCGGCACCAGGCCCTTCATGTCGATTCCGTACTGATTGAACGTCTCGTTCGCCAGTTGCTGGACGTCCCATTTCGACGGATGTTCGGTGCGCGGGCACTGCATTTCCACCAGTTCCCCGGCGATGTCCTCCGCCACCGACAGTACGTAATCCTTCTGGTCCTTCCCTTCGAGGATGGCGCGGCGGATGTCGTAAACCGTCTGCCGCTGCTTGTTCATCACGTCGTCGTATTCGAGCAAGTGTTTGCGCGCCTCGAAGTTCTGCGCTTCCACGCCCTTCTGCGCGTTCTCGATCCGCTTGCTGATCAGCTTCGATTCGATCGGGATACCGTCCTTCATTCCGAGCCGCCACATCAGCGCCTTGATCCGGTCGCCGCCGAAAATCCTCAGCAGGTCGTCTTCGAGCGAAAGGAAGAATCGCGAGGATCCCGGATCGCCCTGACGGCCGGCGCGCCCGCGCAGCTGATTATCGATGCGCCGCGCCTCGTGCCGCTCAGTCCCGAGCACGTGCAACCCGCCCATCGCCACCACTTCGTCGTGTTCCAGCCGGCATTCCTCGGCGAATTGGTCGTAGACCGGCTTCCAGTGCTCCTGCGGCACTTGGTAAATCCGGCCTTCGTGCTGGAACAAAACCGTTCCCGTCGCTTCCCCCTCGACGCCCACCAACGGTCCCGCCGCCGCGTACGGCATCGCCAGCTTGTTTTTCAGGCAGTGCTCGCGCGTCAGCGATTCGGGATGCCCGCCGAGCAGAATGTCGGTGCCGCGGCCGGCCATGTTCGTCGCCACGGTGAGCGCGTGCTTGCGTCCCGCCTGCGCGATCACTTTCGCTTCGCGTTCGTGCGCCTTGGCGTTCAGCACCTGGTGAGGGATTCCGGCTCGTTTCAGCAGTTCGGAAAGCTTTTCGGATTTTTCGATCGAAATCGTGCCCACCAGCACCGGCTGCCCGCTTTCCCACAGCTGGCGGAGGCCGGCCGTCTTCGTGCCGTCTTCCTGCACGATCCCGTTGACCACCGCTTCCCACTTCTCTTTCTCCGTGCGGTAGACCACGTCCGGCGCTTCCAAGCGCGTCAGCGGCTTGTTCGTTGGAATGACCGCCACTTCAAGGCCATAAATCTTGCGGAATTCCGCCGCTTCCGTTTCCGCCGTTCCGGTCATTCCGGAAAGTTTCTTGTACATGCGGAAATAGTTCTGGAAGGTGATCGTCGCGAGCGTCTGGTTTTCCCGCTCGATCTTCACGCCTTCCTTCGCCTCGATCGCCTGGTGCAGCCCGTCCGACCAGCGCCGGCCCGGCATTTCGCGCCCGGTGAATTCGTCGATGATCACCACTTCGCCGTTCTTTACCACGTAATCCACGTCGCGCTTGAACAGGGCGTGCGCGCGGAGCGCCTGATAGACGTGGTGGATCGTCTCGATGTTCTGCGGATCGTAGAGGTTTTCGAACCCGAGCAGGCGCTCGCATTTCGAAACGCCCTCTTCGGTCAGCGTCACCGCCTTGTGCTTCTCCTCCACGGTGTAGTCAATATCCCGGATCAGCTTCGGAATCACCTTATCGATCCGGTAATACTTTTCCGTCGATTCCTCGGCCGGGCCGGAAATAATCAGCGGCGTGCGCGCCTCGTCGATCAGGATCGAGTCCACTTCGTCCACGATCCCGAAATGATGGCCGCGCTGCACGCAATCGGCCAGGTCGTATTTCATGTTGTCGCGCAGGTAATCGAAGCCGAATTCGTTGTTGGTGCCGTAGGTAATGTCGGCGTTGTAGGCCGTTTTCCGCTGCGCGTCGTCCAGATCGTGCGTGATCGCTCCCACGCTCAGCCCAAGCGTCCGGTAAATCGGCGACATCCATTCGGCGTCGCGCCGCGCCAGGTAGTCGTTCACCGTCACGATGTGCACGCCGCGCCCGGCCAGCGCGTTCAAATACGCCGGCAGCGTCGCCACCAGCGTTTTGCCTTCGCCCGTCTTCATTTCGGCGATCTTGCCTTCGTGCAGCACCATGCCGCCGATCAGCTGCACGTCGAAATGCCGCATGTTCAGCTTCCGCCGCGCCGTCTCCCGCACCACCGCGAACGCCGGCTCGAGCACCTCGTCGAGTGCGTCCTGCAGTTGATGGATGAATTGCGGCGTATCGGTGGGCAGGTCCTTCGTCCGCTCGGCCACCTGCGCGCGAAATTCGTCCGTTTTCGCCCGCAGTTGCTCGTCCGAAAGCTGCCGCATCTCCGCTTCGAGCGCGTTGATTCGCGCGACGTGCGGCTGCAGCTTCTTGATTTCCCGTTCGTGTTTGTTGCCGACGAAAAACTCGGCTACGCGTTCGCCTATCTCTTCAAATTCCATCGGCCTCTTGTATTTCCCGGCGCCGGGACACCAGTGCCGGGCCTGCAAAACGGCAGGGTTTCTCCCGGAAGGTTCGATGCCACAACTAAATTTTACTCTGCCCGGCAGCCTGGCGCAAAGCCGCCGCTTCGCGTTCCTCCGCGGGCTGCTCGCCCGCTTCCTCCTGCGCTCGCCCCCGCTCGGCCAGTCCCGCATCCGAAAGTTTCCGCCACAGCCGCCGCGCTTTCGCGATCCGGGCGTTCAGCGTCGTCTCCACTTCCGCGAAAACGTCCCTCCCGGAACCAGCGCTCGCTTCCGCATGCGCCTTGAAACGGCACAGCTCCGACGCCCGCGTCTCGTCGGTCTCCTGCTCGATTTCTTTCACCCTCGCTTTGACCACCGAAATCCGGCGAATCACTCGCACCAGGTCCCAGGGCGTGCCGTCCCCATGCACGATTTCCGGCGCGTACTCGTATTCCTTCACGATCGCCTTCAGCCGCCGCTGGTCGCCCCGCTCGTAAGCACGGTTGGCGTGAGCCATTAGGCTCGCCCGCAGTTCCCGGTCACCCTGATCCTTTCCGAAATCCGGATGAACCCGCCGCGCAACGGCGCGATAAAGCCGTTTCAGCCCTTCGGGCGGCTTGTTCGCTGTTGAGGAACGATGCTGCCGCACCGCCTCACGCGACCTGTTCGCGCGCGCCCGCGCCCGCCGCGCCACAACCTGCGCCGCGGCATCTTCCGGATGGCTTTGCGCGTGAAGTTCGGCGATGCGCGCTTCGATTTCGTCCAACCGCGCGCAGCGAATGCCGATTTTGCGGAAATAGCGCGTTTCAAACGGCGCCATTTCCGCCCGCAGCCGCGCAAGCGAAGTTTCCCGCCGCGCCAGTTCCTCTTCGAGCAGTGTGAGTTGCGCCCGTTTCCGCCGCAATTCCTCGTCTTCCGGAGCTTGCGGCGCGGACTCGGGTTCGCCGCGCGCTCGCCGCACTCGTGTGGATGCGTTCTCCGGTTCCGCTTCAGGCCCGCGCACCAAACACAGGCCCGTCAGCGGCTCGATTTCTTCCCCCGCCGTTTCCATGGGCTCTGCGGCCGTAGCAGGCCCTAGCGCGGCCAAACGTTGTTCGGCCGCATCCCATGGCGCCGGTTTCAGCGGGCACACCTCCGCCCGCTCTCGGCTCTTCTTTCGACGCGGAGAGCGCCGGGAAGAATTCCCGGTGGACACGCTCTTCTCCCTCCTACGCACAAACCGATTGCTGCCTGGATGATCCCCGACAAATCCGGTGGTTTCGGCGCCGGAATCCGCAGGTTCTTGACCCGGCGCGCGTACAGCCACCACCGCAGCCGGATTGTAGGCCAGCCGCGCGTCCGCCTCTAGCCCGATTCGCGTTCGAGTTTTCAGGATTGCACGTCGCCTCGCTGCGGCCCGCCGCGTGGCGACGCGAAGAAATTCGTCAGCGGCTTCGCGGCTTGCGCACGATCTGCACCGAACAGGGCGCGAACCGCGCCACCGCTTCCGAAGTGCTCCCGAGCAGGAAACGCGTGAGGCCGCGTTTTCCATGCGATCCCACCACGATCATGTCCGCAGGCCACGCCGCCGCATGATCCACGATCGCGCTTCTCGGATCGCCTTTTTCCACCGAAGCCGTCACGCGGAACCCCGCTTGCCGCAGTTTTTCCGCGGCCGCTTCCACCAGTTGCTGCCCCTCTTTCACGAGTTCCTCTAGTTCTGGGGCGTATCCCGGCGCCATCTGTGGCGGCGTGGAAACCGCAATCGGCCCAACCACATGCAGCACATGCACTTGCGTGTCACCTGGACGGAATTTCTCGATCACCGATTGCACCGCCGCCGTCGAAAATTCGGAATCGTCGATCGCAAGCAGAACGTTCATGTCGCACCCCGGAATTCTCGCGCCGCGCTTCCGGCTTCGGAAAGCCGCTGCCAATTTCGTTGCAAGGCGCGGGCCGCAAAAGGATCACCGTATCTAATTGACATTACATGACTTACTCACGGCGAGAATTAACTTGCCGAAATAGATCGGCAAATTCCCGCAACTTTACGCGAAAAATCCCAATTCCCCGCTGCCCCCAGTGGCCGGCTTGCCCGCCCAAGCCATCTCTGCCCGGCTTTCAAACCTGTCCGTTTGCCGCCCTCAGGCGACCCGTCTATCATGGAGGATTGCGCGTTTCGCTGCGCCGTCCTGCGCCGAGAGGAATCATTCGACCATGCCACAGCCCACTCGCGAGGCCATCATCGAAGCGTTGCGCGGCGTCCAGGATCCGGAATTGCACAAGGACGTCGTCTCGCTCGGCATGGTCAAGCTGGCCAGCCTTTCTGATGGCGTGCTCACGCTGCTCGTCACGCTCACCACGCCCGCCTGCCCGCTTCGCGAAACGATCGAGCGCGACATTCGCCAGGCGCTCGCCCCGTTCGGGCTACGCGACGTTCAATTGCGTTTCGATTCCAAGGTTCCAGCTGGCCGCGCCGTCGGGGAAAAAGCAGCACCGCCGGGCGTGAAGAATTTGATCGCCGTGGCCAGCGGCAAAGGCGGCGTGGGCAAAACCACCGTCGCGGTCAATCTCGCCATCGCCCTTTCGCGCCTCGGCTCGGCCGTCGGCCTGCTCGATGCCGACGTCTACGGCCCCAACGTTCCCGTGATGCTCGGCTCAACCGAGCAACCGGAAGCGCTCGACGAGCGCAACATTCTTCCGGTCGAAGCCTACGGCGTGAAAATGATTTCAATGGGCCTGCTGAATCCTGGCGACCGTCCCTTGATTTGGCGCGGTCCGATGCTGCACAGCGTGATTCAGCAATTTTTGCGCAGCGTGCGCTGGGGCGAACTCGATTACCTGGTGATCGATCTTCCGCCCGGCACCGGCGACGTCGCGCTTTCGCTCGTGCAATCCGTTCCGCTCACGGGTGCCGTCATCGTGACCACCCCTTCCGCCGTCGCACTCGCCGACGTGCGGAAATCAGTGGAAATGTTCCGCCAGGTGAACGTGGAAATTCTGGGCGTCGTCGAGAACATGAGTTACTTGCTGTGCCCGCACTGCCAGAAGCGCGTGGATATTTTCGGCTACGGCGAGGGCCGCCGCATGGCCGAAGCGTTCGGCGTTCCCTTCCTCGGCGAAATCGAAATTGAGCCGGAAATCCGCGTCGGCGGAGATAGCGGCAAGCCCGTCACCGCGTTTGGAGAGGAATTTCGCAGCGCGCGCAGCCTCTACGCCATGGCGCGCCAGGTCGCCGCGCGCGTCTCCGTCCTCAACCTCGGCCAGCAGTCCCCCGTCGTCGAAATCCTATAATTCACGCTGTTCGCATGGTGCGGAATTAATCGCGCGCGGGCGTGCGTCCCCTGCGCCGATACCCGAAAACGTACACGGCATAGAAAAGCATCGCTACGCCGATAATGGCGAACGCGACTGCCTCATCGAGCGTCACGGCGAACACCGCAATGGCTGCCACGCACGCCCACAGAAACGACTCTCCGGCGAACGCCTGCACCCAACGCGGCTCCATGCCTCCGGACGAGACGCGCGGCGCGAGCGCGGGCCAAAAACGCGGCACCCGCTCGCAATACGCCGCGTAGTTCGGGCCCTGGGTTTTCCGCAATTCCGCTTCTTCCCGGCCGATCAATCGCAGATAGAAAAGATAGATGAGAACCAACAGCGCGAACCACCCCAGAGGGCTCGCCATCACGCCAATCCCCGCGCCAAACACCAATCCGCCCAGATACAACGGATTTCGCGTCCAGCGATATGGCCCGTCAGCCACCAGACGCTCGCTGTGGAGATCGAGGTCGTGCACCACTTCGCTTTTCAGATACGCCGCGCCCCACGTGCGAATGCCGATGCCAATCGCCGCAACCGCTGCAGCCAACGCAAAAACGAGGCGCAAGAACATTCCCCCATGCCCCGAATACGGGTCGTACGTCTGGCCGGAGATCCATCTCGCGATTGCTTCTCCGGCGTTCACCGGGTCGATTCGGTAGCAGGAAAATCCCAACCAGAAGATCAACCCGAGGATCCAGAATCGGTATCGGAATTCGAATTCGCTCGCTCGCATCGCCGGTCGCCTCTCGCCAGTTTTACCCGCGCTGCTTTATACGCCTCGCGCCGGTTCCATGTTCCCGGAATCCCGCCGCGCTGCAGTTGGGGTATGCTTTCCGTTCGCTCGTGGAACGAGGAGGGACCATGATTCGCAGCCACAAAGGCAAATCGCCGCAAATCGCTCCGGGCGCGTATGTTGATCCCGCCGCGACAATCATCGGCGATGTCACGCTCGCCGAGGATGCCAGCGTGTGGCCCGGCGCCGTTTTGCGCGGCGACGTGCATTTCATTCGCCTGGGCAAGCGCACGAATGTTCAGGACAATTCCGTGCTCCACGGCATGAAAGACCTGTGTCCCGTCGTTCTGGGCGACGACGTCACCGTGGGCCACGGCGTTTTGCTTCATGGCTGCACGATCGAATCCCGGTGCCTTATCGGCATGGGCGCGATCATTCTGAATAACGCGCGCATCGGCGCGGGAACGATCGTCGCCGCAGGCACTCTGATTCCCGAAAGCACCATAATCCCTCCAGGCAGCCTCGTCATGGGCCATCCAGGCAAAGTCCGCCGCGCGCTCACGGCGGAAGAACAGGCGGGAATCGACGCCTATTCGGCGCGATATGTGGGTTACAAGAACGCGTACCTGACAGAGAGCAGCGGCTAGCCAGGAGCGGCAGAGATCTGCGCCGTCACTGGCCTAACGGCTCCGCGTCCTTTAGACTCAGAAGTTTAGGAATACGATCCTTTCCATGCCCGACAAGAGGAAATTTCACACCGTGCGCGGAGTCCGGGATATTTTGCCCCCGGATTCGTCGCTCTGGAATTGGTTTGAAGCGACGGCGCGCGACGTCCTCGAATCCTTCAATTTCCGCGAAATCCGCCTGCCCATCTTCGAGGAAACTGAGCTATTCGCCCGCTCCGTCGGTCTGGAAACCGACATCGTTTCCAAGGAAATGTACACCTTTCATGACCCACTGGACGTCGAGCAAGCCATCAAATCGGTCCTTGGGCATGGACTCGACCCAACGAAGGTCCATCTGGGGTCGGACGCTTCCACCTCGACCTCGCAAATTTGGGACTTCCTCAACAAATTTGAATCGCTAACCCTGCGGCCGGAGGCGACGGCCAGCGTTGCGCGGGCCTATATCGAGAATGGCATGCACACGCAGCCCGGCCTCGTAAAGCTTTACTACGCGGGGCCGATGTTTCGGCGCGAACGACCGCAAAAGGGACGCTATCGGCAGTTCTATCAGATTGGCGCGGAAGTGCTCGGAACGAGCGACCACCCGGCGATTGACGCCGAGCTCATCGAAATGCTCACCGTACTGCTCGAGCGGTGCAAGCTCGGCAATTGGACGCTGCTCGTGAATTCCATCGGCGACCCGAATTGCCGTCCCGCGTACGTCGAGCTGCTGCGCGAAGAATTGCGCAAAGTGAAAGATCAGCTTGGCCAGGACAGCCAGCGCCGCGTCGAAACAAATCCGCTGCGCGTTTTCGATTCAAAAGTGCCGGAAGAGCAGGCGCTCATCACGAATCTGCCAAAAATCACCGATCATCTCTGCGACGCCTGCCGTCAGCATTTCGACGATTTGCGCCGGCAGCTCGATTTGCGCTCGATTCCTTACACGCACGAGCCGCGCCTCGTGCGCGGGCTCGACTATTACATGCGCACCACGTTTGAAATCACCAGCACGCATCTGGGCGCGCAAAACGCGCTCGCCGGCGGCGGACGCTACGACGGTTTGGTGGAAATGCTCGGCGGGCCGCCGACGAAAGGCATCGGTTTCGCGCTGGGCGAAGACCGCTTCATCGAAGTGATTCAAGCGGCCGGCCAGATCAGCGCCTCCTCGGTGGGCCGCCCGCTCGATGCGTTCATCGTCTGGATGGGCGCGGAATCCTATCCCGCAGCCACGCGGCTGGCGCGGCGATTGCGTGGGGATGGTCTGTGCGTCGAATTGCCAGCCGAGGAGCCGAAGCTGCGCAAGGCGCTCAGCCTGGCCGAACGGCTGGGCGCGCGGTTCGCCATCATCATCGGCGAAAATGAAATTAAAACCGGCGTCTTTGCGGTGAAGCGCTTCGCCGACGGCAAGCAGGAAAATCTGGCCGAAGCCGACGTTGCGAGCTTCCTGCGAACGTCGGCGCCGGTCGCTAACGAGGCAGAAGCAAAAACGCCGCAGACGTAGCGCGCCAGCGTCGCACAGCCACTCCTTGGCTGGCCGCATGCGGGCGGCTTGGCTGGGCGGGTAGCACAGGCTTCAGCCTGTGTGCGTGGCAACAGCGGCACAGGCATCTTGCCTGTGTGGAAAATGAGTCTTGGCGCAAACGGGGCCAGCGAGGAACTGACGAATGCTCGATGCATTGGGAGATTGGAAGCGAACGAATTACTGCGGAGAACTGCGCGCGGCGGATGCCGGCCGCGAAGTGGTGCTGATGGGATGGGTGCATCGCCGGCGCGATCACGGCCAGCTGATTTTCATCGATCTGCGCGACCGCACCGGAGTGGCGCAGGTGGTCTTTCATGGCGATCGCGCGCCCGAGGCTCACGCAAAAGCCGAAAGCCTGCGCGGCGAATACGTCATTGCCGTGCGCGGCCAAGTGGTGCCGCGCGAAAAGCCGAATCCGCAGATTCCTACCGGCGAAATCGAAATTCTGGCCGCTGAGCTGCGCCTGCTCAACACCGCGCAGCCCGTGCCGTTTCAGGTGGAGGACGAAACGACCGCGAGCGAGGAAACGCGGCTGCGTTTCCGCTACGTGGACCTACGCCGGCCACGCCTGCAACGCAATCTGGCGCTGCGCCACCGGGTGATTTTCGAAATGCGCCGCGCGCTCGACGAAATGGGTTTTTACGAAGTGGAAACGCCGATTCTGGCGCGGCCCACGCCCGAAGGCGCACGTGATTATCTGGTTCCCAGCCGCGTGCATCACGGCCAGTTTTACGCACTGCCGCAATCGCCGCAGCTGTTTAAGCAGCTTCTGATGATCAGCGGACTGGACCGGTATTTCCAGATCGCACGCTGCTTCCGCGACGAAGACTTGCGCGCCGATCGCCAGCCGGAATTCACCCAACTCGATCTTGAAATGTCGTTTCCGCGCCAGCAGGACATTTTCGAAACGATCGAACGCGTGGTCGAGCGCGTCTGGACCGCGCTCGGCTTGCCCATTTCGCGGCCGTTTCGCCACATGCAATTTCGCGACGCGATCGAGCGCTACGGCAGCGACAAGCCCGATCTTCGCTTCGGCATGGAATTGCAGAACGTCACCGCGTTTTTCGAGCCAGCACGCGAGACGCTGAAACTGAAAGGCACCGTGCGCGCGGTGGTCGCGCCGGGCGCGGCGTCGTTTTCCCGCAAGCAAACGGACGAGCTTGTCGAACAGGCGAAATCTCTCGGTGCGGCCGGCGTGTACCTGGTGAAAGTGACGCCCGAAGGGCCGAGTTCTTCGCTCGAAAAAACCCTGGGCGGGGAAACGCTGCGCGCGATGGCACAATCCGTTGGCGCGACGCCGGGCGATCTGATCATCGCCGTTGCGGCGCGCGAAGAGCGCAAGGATCTCGATCCCGCGTGCCTGATCGCAGGGCAACTGAGGCTCGCGCTCGCCGATCGGTTGCAGATGATTCCGCGCGGACGCTGGGAATTTTTGTGGATCACGGGATTCCCTCTTTTTGAATGGAGCGAAACGGAGAAGCGATGGGTGAGCGCGCAGCACCCGTTCACCGGAATCGTGGAAGAGGACCTCGAAAAGCTGGAATCGGCGCCGTGGGAAGTGCGCTCGAAAGGCTACGATCTGGTGCTGAATGGCGTGGAACTAGGCTCGGGCAGCATCCGAATCCATCGGCAGGACGTGCAGGCGCGGCTGTTTCGCATGCTCGGCCTTTCGGATGAAGAGGCGCGGCATCGGTTCGGCTTTTTCCTCGACGCGCTCAGCTACGGCACCCCTCCGCACGGCGGCATCGCGCTCGGACTCGACCGCATGACCGCGCTGCTCGCCGGAGAAAAATCCATTCGTGACGTGATCGCATTTCCAAAAACCACCGCCGCGCAAGACCTGATGGCGGATGCGCCGTCCACCGTGGACACACAGCAACTCGACGACCTGGGCATTCGCATCAAGGAGAGCTGAAATGGGCCGGTCGCGCGCCACGGTGACTTCTGTTATCGCCGTTCGTTTCCTGGGCGCGGAGCGGGAGATTGAGGTTCTCAAGGAAGAAGCGGGCAACTTCTACGTGTTTCCGCCGGCCGCGAAACGCCCCTTAGGCGACGTTGACTGGCACATGTCGTGGCACGCATCGGGCGAGCGCCATCATGCCGCCCGGGTTCGAAACGCGGGGAAATGGGAGAAGACCCCCGGGATCCGACGAGACACAAAGATGGTGGTTCAGAAGCCAGTGGAGATCGCCGGAGCGGAACTGCTCCTTAAGAGCGGCGTCTTTTCTGCTGCAATGTTCCTGCACCTGCCTACGGTGGGCACGAACGACGGCGAACTGGTTATCTTGGACGCTGACAGGGCGGGGTTCGTGAACGACGCATTTTTTTGGAGAGTCTACCTCGTTTGTCCCGGCGCGGAGGGACAAATCCCTCCCGGGCCCGGCGCTGGGCCACAGATTCTGCACGTACTGAGGAGCACCCGCCCATGGATGGCGGTCCAAGTATTTCAGCAGGCCCGCGGACGCTGAGGCGATGAGAATGAGCAAGGTGCGCATATTGCCGGAGACGGTGGCGAGCAAAATCGCCGCGGGCGAAGTTGTCGAGCGGCCAGCTTCGGTGGTGAAGGAGTTGCTCGAGAACGCGCTGGACGCCGGCGCGCGCTCGGTGGAAGTGGAAGTAGTTTCGGGTGGCAAGCGCTCAATTGCCGTCACCGACGACGGTTGCGGCATGACGCGCGATGACGCGCTACTCGCGTTCGAGCGCCACGCCACCAGCAAGCTACGCACGGCCGAGGATCTTCTTTCGATCGCCACGCTCGGTTTTCGCGGCGAGGCGCTGCCGACGATCGCCGCCGTTTCGCGGATGACGCTCGAAACGCGCGTCCCGGAAGAAGAGCAAGGCACGCGCATCGAATGGGCGGCGGGAAAAATGATTTCCGTCAAGCCGGCCGGCGTGCCGCCGGGAACGAAAGTGACCGTGGGCGACCTGTTTTATTCCCTGCCCGCGCGAAAGAAATTCCTGAAATCGGATACCGTGGAACTGGGCCATATCGCGTCGCTCGTGACGCACTACGCGCTCGCGTTTCCCGAGAGGCGATTTCAATTCAAGACTCCAACGCAGGAAATCCTGAACGCGGCGCCGGTCGAGCGGCTGGCCGACCGCGTCTACCAGGTGTTCGGACGGCAGATGCTCGAAGACCTGGTGGAAATCCCGGAGCATTCGGCGCCGATGCGCGCTTCGATCACCGAACCCGATTCCGATCCGAATGAGCCGGCCCAGCAGATCAGCGTGCGCGGTTTCGCCTCGCGGCCGCAGATCGAGCGGCCTAATCGCAACAACATTTACATCTTCGTAAATCGGCGGCTGATTCGCGACCGGCTGATCCTGCACGCGGTTGGCGAGGCCTATCGAAATCTGATGCCCGGCGGCGTTTTTCCCGTCGTGCTGCTGTTTCTCGAAATGCCGGCGGAAGCGGTGGACGTGAACGTCCATCCGGCGAAAATCGAGGTGCGTTTCCGGCATTCGTCTTTCGTGCACGATTTCGTTCGCGATTCGATTCGCCTGGCGCTCTCGCGCGCACGCGCCGTGGCCACTTTTCCCGCGGCCACGGCCGCGGCACCGTCGTTTCCCTCGAGACCGGCGGCTTCGTCGGCGGCATGGCCCTCTGGTCCGTTCGCCGCCGCGGCAAGCGCGCCCTCCGCTCCTATCGCCCAGCCCGGCGTCGCACCGCCTGGCGAGCCCTTCGAACTGACCGAGGGCCCGCTGCGGCCGGAAACCGTTCGCCTGGCTTTCGATCCCGCGCAAACGATCGCAATCGGATCCGCGCCGGTGGATTTCGTCGAAAAATTCCGCGAAGCGGCGCGCGAGCAGACGCCGCGTGAATCGCAGCCGGAATCGATCAGTTCGCTCAAGCCGCTCGGGCAGGTGAATAACAGCTTCATCATCGCGGTGAATGGCGAGGGCCTGTGGATCGTGGATCAGCACGTGGCGCATGAGCGGGTGCTCTTCGAGCAGCACCTCGAAGCGAGGCGAAGCGGGTCGCTCGCCGGGCAGCGGCTGCTCGTTCCGCTGGTCGTCGAGCTGAGCCCGCGCCAGTTCGCCATTTTCGATCAGATCGCCGACGAGCTGACGGCGAACGGTTTCGAAGTCGCTCCGATCGGCCCGCGTACGGTGGCGATTCAGGCGGCGCCGGCGGGCGTGGCGGGAAGCGATGCGGAGAAATTGCTGGGAGAAATCCTCGACGGCATCGAGCGCGAGCATCAGGCCGTTTCGCTCGAAACGGTGCAGCGGAAAATCGCCGCTTCGACGGCGTGCCGCGCGGCGATCAAGGCGTATATGCCGCTCGATCAGCCGAAAATGGAATGGCTCCTCGCCGAGCTTTCCCGCACTGAATATCCGATGAGCTGCCCGCACGGCCGGCCGGTGCTGTTGCGCTATTCGGTGAAGGAAATCGAAAAGGCGTTCAAGCGTATCTAGCGGCGGAAATGGCGAAACTGAAAATCGCGCTCGACGGCCCGGCCGGCTCGGGCAAAAGCACCGCCGCGAAGCGCGTGGCCGCGCTGCTCGAATACGCCTATCTCGACACCGGCGCGATGTACCGCGCCGCGGCGCTGGCCGTGCTTCGCGCCGGCGTTCCTTTGACAGATTCCACGTCGGCGGAAATGGTGGTTGCGCGATCCCGCATCGAGTTGCGCTGGACGAGCGAGGGAACGCGCGTCTGGCTCGACGGCGAAGAGGTGACGGCGGAAATCCGGCGTCCGGAAGCGGCCCAGGCCGCGTCACGAGTTTCCACGATTCCCGGCGTTCGGGCGATTCTGGTCGCGCGGCAGAGGGAATTTGCCGCCGCGGGCGGCGTGGTGATGGAGGGCCGGGACATCGGCACGGTGGTTTTGCCCGACGCCGATCTGAAAATCTTCCTCACCGCATCAGCCGACGTTCGCGCCCGGCGACGCGCCGATGAACTCGCCGCGCGAGGCGAGACGGTGAATTTCGACGAAATGAAGCGGGAAGTTGTGGCGCGAGACCAGCGAGACACCGGGCGCGCCGCGTCTCCACTCGCCGCCGCGCCCGATGCCGTTATCGTGGACACGACGGCAATGGAAGCCGAGGAGGTCGCGCGGCTGATTGTTTTGCTGGCGAGGGAAACGGAAAGAGCGGCCGAAGCGTGCTGAAGGACGTCTGGCCCGCGAACGGAAGCGCACCAGGAAACCCCAGACAGAAACCGCAGCGAAGAATGCCCGCCGATTCCGCCCTCAGGACGGGCTCTGCATCGAAGCCAGAAATTCCGAGTTCGTTTTCGCTTTCGAGAGCCGGCTGAGCAGAAGCTCCATCGCTTCCACCGGCGAAAGCGGACTCAGCACCTTGCGCAGGATCCACACGCGATTCAGTTCTTCCGGCGGCAGGAGCAGTTCGTCCTTTCGCGTGCCGGAGCGGTTGATATCGATCGAGGGGAAGATGCGCTTGTCCACCAGGCGACGGTCGAGGTTGATTTCCATGTTGCCGGTGCCTTTGAACTCCTCGAAAATCACGTCGTCCATGCGGCTGCCGGTATCGACGAGGCAGGTGGCGATGATGGTGAGCGAGCCGCCCTCCTCGATATTTCGCGCGGCGGCGAAAAAGCGGCGCGGGCGCTGGAGCGCGTTGGCGTCGATACCGCCGGAAAGGACCTTGCCGGAAGGCGGTGTGACCGCGTTGTAAGCGCGCGCGAGACGCGTGAGCGAATCGAGCAGGATGACGACGTCGCGCCGGTGCTCGACCAGGCGCTTCGCCTTTTCGAGAACCATTTCCGCCACCTGAATGTGCCGCTGCGGCGGTTCATCGAAGGTCGAGCTGATGACCTCGCCCTTCACCGTGCGCTGCATGTCGGTCACTTCCTCGGGCCGCTCGTCGATCAAGAGCACGATGAGCGAGACTTCCGGATGGTTCGCCGTTACGGAATTCGCCACCGATTGCAGCATCATCGTTTTGCCGGTGCGCGGCGGCGCGACGATCAGTCCGCGCTGTCCTTTGCCGATCGGGCAGAGCATATCCAGCACCCGGCCGGTGAGATTTTCCTTCGCCGTTTCCAGGCGAATGCGTTCCTGCGGGTACAGTGGCGTCAGGTTGTCGAAGAAAATCTTGTTCCGGGCGACTTCCGGGTCCTCGAAATTGATCGCTTCGACCTTCACCAGCGCGAAGTAGCGTTCGCCCTCTTTCGGCGGCCGCACCTGCCCGCTGATCGTGTCGCCGGTGCGCAGATCGAATTTGCGAATCTGCGACGGCGAGACGTAGATATCGTCCGGACCCGGCAGGTAGTTGTATTCGGGCGCGCGCAGGAAGCCGAAGCCATCCGGCAGGCATTCGAGCACGCCTTCGGAAAAGATCAAGCCGCTCTTTTCCGCCTGCCCGCGCAGGATCTGGAAAATCAGCTCCTGCTTGCGCATTCCGCTGGCGCCGGGGATGTTCAGCTCCTTGGCGATCTTCGCCAGGTCGGAAATATTCTTTTCTTTCAGTTCAGCCAAACTAATGCTCATCTTTGTTCCTTCATTGTGGGTTCGCGAGGGGTTCTTTCCGGATTCAGACATAGGCGACCGGTCGTCCGCAAATCGTTTCTGCGGTTGACCGTCTTCCTCCAGCTTTCGATTTCGACTGTATTCCTTCGACTCGGCGACCGCGGCCGGGGTATTCCCGATAGCGGTCTTCTCCCGTGGTACCGACGTTTCGCCGGCCCATCCTTCCATTGCCCGGGGATCAGACGGCCCACGCCAAAGCAGCAGCGTCCCCGGAGGCCTGTCAGTTGGTCAATTCCTGATCCTGCTGCAGGTTCTCGTTGAATTCCTGCGCCACTTCCACCGGCTCGGCCGCGGCGGGCAAGGAACGCTCGAGCGCTAGCGAGAGGACCTCGTCCATCGTTTCGACGAATTTCACCGTGAGTTCGGCGAGAATTTCCGCGGGCAGGTCGGCCAGGTCCTTTTCATTATCTTTGGGCAGAATAACCGACCGGATTCCGCTGCGGTGCGCCGCGAGCAATTTTTCCTTCACGCCGCCGATCGGCAGCACCTTGCCGCGCAGCGTGATTTCGCCGGTCATCGCCACGTGGCAGGAAACCGGAATCCGCGTCAGCGCGCTGGCGAGCGAGGTGGCGATGGTGATGCCGGCCGAGGGGCCGTCCTTGGGAATCGCGCCCTCGGGCACGTGCACGTGGATATCGAGATGGCGGTAGAAATCGCTGGCGAGGCCAAACTGCGCGCTGCGCGAGCGGATGAAACTCATTCCGGCCTGCGCCGATTCCTGCATCACGTCGCCCATTTGCCCCGTCAGCGTCAGCCGGCCTTTGCCCGGCATGATACTGGCTTCGGTGGCGAGCACCTGACCGCCCATCTCCGTCCAGGCGAGGCCGATCGTCAAACCGATTTCGTTTTTCTTCTGCGACCACGGATCGCGGTACTTGATGACGCCCAGAAATTCCTGCACGTTTTCCGGGGTGACTTGCACGGAAGCCTTTTCGCCCTCTTTCACCACCTTGCGGGCGATTTTGCGGCAGATGTTGGCGATTTCGCGCTCGAGATTCCGGACTCCGGCTTCGTGCGTGTAGTAACGGATCAGGTGCGTGAGCGCCTCGTCGGACAGGCCGAGATTGGCTTCGGTGAGCCCGGTGGCTTCGCGCTGCTTCGGCACGAGGAAGCGGCGGCCGATTTCGAGCTTTTCGTGCTCGGTGTAGCCGGAAAGCCGCAATACTTCCATGCGGTCCTGGAGCGGCTGGGGAACCGTGTGGAGCACGTTGGCGGTGCAGATAAACATCACCTTCGACAGGTCGTATTCGACGTCGAGGTAGTGGTCTGTGAAGGCGTGATTCAGCTCCGGATCGAGCACTTCCATCAGCGCCGCCGATGGATCGCCCCGGAAATCCATGGACATTTTGTCCACTTCGTCGAGGACGAAGACGGGATTCGTGACGCCCGCCTTGCGCATCATCTGGATGATCTGGCCGGGCAGGGCGCCGATGTAGGTGCGGCGATGGCCGCGGATTTCCGCTTCATCGCGCACGCCGCCCAGCGACAGCCGGACGAATTTGCGTCCGGTGGCGCGGCCGATGGACATGGCGAGCGACGTTTTGCCGACGCCCGGAGGGCCGAGGAAGCAGAGGATCGAGCCCTTGGGATTTTTCACGAGCTGGCGCACGGCGAGGTATTCGAGGATGCGCTCCTTGATTTTTTCCAGGCCGTAGTGATCCTCGTTCAAAATCTTTTCCGCGGCGGCGATATCGCGGATTTCGCGGGAATGCTTTTTCCACGGCACCGCGAGCAGCCAATCAAGGTAGTTCCGGGAAACGGTGGATTCGGCCGACATCGGCGGCATCGCTTCGAGCCGCTTCAGCTCCTGCACCGCCTTTTCCTTGGCGTCGGCGGACATTCCAGCCGACTCGATGCGCTTGCGGAGCTGCTCGAATTCGGCGGCTTCGTTCCGCCCGAGTTCCTTCTGAATCGCCTTGAGCTTTTCGTTGAGGTAATACTCTTTTTGCGCGCGTTCCATCTGCCGCTTCACGCGGTTGTTGATGGTGCGATCCACGTTGAGCTTTTCGATTTCGGCTTCGAGCAGCTCGGCGATGCGGTTCAGCCGCTCGGCGGGATCTAGGATTTCGAGCAGTTCCTGCTTTTCCTGCACCGGGATCTGGATGTTCCAGGCGATGCTATCGGCCAGGCGGTCGGGGTCTTCGGTGCGAACCGAGGCGACGACGCTATCGTAATTGAGGCTCTGCGCCAGCTTTACGTATTGCTCGAACAGCCCGGTCACCCGCCGAGTCACCTGCTCGACCTGGGGAGTGATTTCGACGCGGCTTTGCAGCACGCGCAACGAGGCGCGGAAAAAGCCCTCTTCGGTCGAAAGCTGCACCATGCGCGCCCGCTCGGTGCCCTCGACGAGCACGCGGATATTGCCGTCGGGCAAGCGAACGCTTTGGACGATTCGCGCAAGCGTGCCGACCTGGTAGATTTCGTTCGGCTTGGGATCGTCCACCGAGGCGTCATGCTGCGTGGCGAGGAAAATGCGCTTGTCGCCGGCGAGCGCTTCTTCGAGCGCGCGGACGGAAGCTTCGCGGCCGACGATGAACGGCGTCATCACCTGCGGGAAAATGACCATATCCCGCACCGGCATCATCGGCACGCGCCTGGTCTCGCCTTTGTCCTTCGGGAACATTCCCAAATCTTTCACTGCCGTCTCATCCCGCCTTTTCGAGCAGCGCCCAATTGATCTGCTGGGTGCGAACCATTTCGCTGGTCAAAACGAATTCGCGGATGCGCCGCTGCGCGGGCAGGTGGTACATGAGGTCGAGCATCAGATCCTCGAGAATCATCCGCAGCCCGCGGGCTCCCACCTTGCGCTCGAGCGCCATTTCCGCCACGGTTTCGAGCGCGTCGTCGGTGAATTCCAGCCGCACGCCCTCGAATTCGAACAGTTTCTGGTATTGACGCACCAGCGCGTTTTTCGGCTCGCGCAAAATCCGGATCAGCGCCTGCTTGTCCAAGTCCTCCAGCACGCCCACAACGGGCAAGCGGCCGACGAACTCGGGAATCAGGCCGTAGTGGATCAAATCCACCGGCTGCACCTGCTCGAGCAGACCGATATTGCGCCGTCTCGCGGTGGCTGGCTCGCCAGTGGTGTGGAAACCCACCGAGCGCTGGCCGATGCGCCGCTCGATGATTTTTTCCAGGCCGACGAAGGCCCCGCCGCAAATGAAGAGGACGTTCGTCGTATCCACCGGGATGAATTCCTGGTAGGGGTGCTTGCGGCCGCCCTGCGGGGGCACATTCGCGACGGTCCCTTCGAGGATTTTCAAGAGCGCCTGCTGGACGCCCTCGCCGGAAACGTCGCGGGTGATCGAAGGGCTTTCATCTTTTTTCGAAATCTTGTCGATCTCGTCGATGTAGATGATGCCCTGCTGCGCCTTGGCCACGTCCCAATCGGCGGCCTGGAGCAGTTTCAGGATGATGTTTTCGACGTCCTCGCCGACGTAGCCGGCCTCGGTGAGAGTGGTCGCGTCGACGATGGCAAAGGGAACCTCGAGCATGCGGGAAAGCGTCTGCGCGAGCAGGGTTTTCCCGGTTCCGGTCGGCCCGATCAGCAGAATGTTGGATTTCGAGACTTCGATCTCGCTCGCCTGACGGTTCAGTTGAATGCGCTTGTAGTGGTTGTAGACGGCAACGGCCAGCTTCTTCTTCGTTTTCTCCTGGCCGATGACGTAGTCCTCGAGAAACTGCTTGATCTCGGGCGGGCGTGGCAGACGGCGCGTTGTGGCCGGGCCGGCGGCCTGTTCCCGCTTTTCCTCGTCGAGGATCTGCTGGCAGACGCGGACGCACTCGTTGCAGATATAGGCCCGTGCGGTGTCCGAAGGTGAGCTGATGAGCTTCTCGACCTGTTCCTGCGTCTTATGGCAGAAGGAACAGCGAAGCATTTCTTCCCCGATTTTCCTCAAGACTGGTGGCTCCTCCGCCTGCGGGTTGGATGCACCCCCACGCCCGACCCCATTGTAGGCCGGTCCGCCCCCCGAAGGCTTCCCGCGTTCCAGGGCATGAGGTAACCCTTACGAACGGGTTCAGGGATGTTTGAGAATGATCTCATCCACGATCCCGTATTCCTTGGCTTGCTCGGCGGTCATGATGAAGTCGCGCTCGAGGTCCCGGTCGATCTTGTCCTTGGACTGTCCAGTATGTTTGGCGAACATGTCCGCGATCACGGCGCGCATGCGCAGGATTTCCTTGGCGGCAATATCGATATCGGTGGCCTGGCCGGAGACGCTGGAAATCCACGGTTGGTGGATCAGGACGCGGGCGTTGGGCAGGCAGAATCGCTTCTTGGGCGAGCCGGCGGCGAGCAGAACCGCGGCGATCGAAGCGGCCTGGCCAATGCAGATCGTCACGACGTCCGGACGGACGAACTGCATGGTGTCGTAAATGGCCAGCCCCGCGGTGATGGAACCGCCCGGCGAATTGATGTAGAGCGAGATGTCCTTTTCCGGGTCTTCGGCCGCCAGAAAGAGCAGTTGCGCCGTGACGAGGTTGGCCACGTGGTCGTCGATCGGCGTGCCGATGAAGATGATGTTGTCGCGCAGCAGGCGCGAATAGATGTCGTAGGCGCGCTCGCCACGGTTGGTTTGTTCAACCACCATCGGAATAAGAGTCGTCGCCCGAAAAGTGCTGTCGTCAGATTGTCTCATGGCGGGAATTTGGGAGATTTCGGAGATCGCGCCCGCTCACCCGCTTTTCCGGGCTACGCGGATTTTGGCCTGCTGGTACAGCCAGTCCAAGGTTTTTTCGCTACGCAACTTCGATTTCATCGTATCGGTCGCGCCTTCCTTTGTCAAGCGAGCGCGAACCGCTGGCAAACTCTCTCCGCTGCGTTCGGCGATCCCTTCGAGATCCTTTTCCAACTCCTCATCGGTCACTTCAATGTGTTCGGCGGTGGCAATCCGGTCGAGCAGCAGTTCGGCGCGGACGTCTCCCTCGGCGCGTTCCCGCTGCTGCTTGCGCAACGCCACCCAATCCACGTTCACCGCCCGCGGATCCACTCCCTGGGCCATCAAGCGGCGCACCGCCCGCTCGAGCCGGGCGTCCGCCTGGCGTTCGACCAGGGCCTCGGGGGTGGGAAAAGAATGCCGGCTCAGGAGCAGATCCATAATTTTGTCCTGCGCCGCCATTTTCTGGCGTTCGTCGCGGGCGGCCTCGAGCGCTTCGCGCACTTTCTTGCGCAATTCTTCAAGCGTTTCCGCCTCGCCGGTTTCCTTCGCCAGGTCGTCGTTCAGTTCGGGCAGCTTGCGTTCGCGCACGGCAACGACTTCGGCGCTGAACTGGAAGGTTTTGCCGGTCAGCTTGCGATCCGGATAATCGTCCGGGTAACGCACTTCGAACTTCCGGTGATCGCCGGCGTTCGCGCCCAACAAATTTTCGGTAAACGCCGCCACGGTTTCTTCCGAGCCCACGTGGCAGAGGGCGTTGTCCATGCGGATGGGATCTCCGCCGCCGACGGGCGTTCCGAGCAGCTTCACGACCGCGTAATCGCCGTTCTGAATTGGACGCCCCTCGACAGGGACGAAGGTGGCCGCGCTTTCGCGGCGCTCCTCGATGGCGCGATCGACGTCGGCATCGGTGACTTCGGTCGATTCGACCTCGATTTCCAGATTCTTGTAGTCGCCGAGATCGAATTCCGGCAGAACTTCGAACCGCGCCTTGAATTTCACGGTGCCCGCTTCGTCGAAATCAACCTTTTCCACCTGCGGCCGCGCCACCGGCGTCAGCTTCGCTTCGTCGAGCGCCTGTTCCAGGCGTTCGGGCACGAGCGACTGCACCACTTCGTCCTTGATCTCGCCGGCGAAGCGGCGCCGGATCAGGCTGATCGGCGCCTTGCCGGGCCGAAAACCGGGAATGCGGGCCACGCGGGCCAGATCCTTGGCGACCTTTTCGATTTCCGCCTGCACTTTATCGGCGGGAATCTCCAGTTCCATCTCTTTCCAGCAAGTCGTTTCCGCCATCAAGGCACCCATATGCTGCGCGCAACCGAATTTCCAGCGATTCCAGCAATCGAAAAGCCAGGGAGAGCGGTTCCGCGGAAGGTAAAGCTAATGATAGGGGACGCTCGGCCAGCGGGTCAAGGCGAGCAGGAGATTTGCATTGGCCCAGCTATTGCATCACTCGCTCACGGTTGCGCGAGCGGAAATGGGCTCGCCCCGCTCCCTCCCGCCAATTGGACATGGAAGCGTCTGGCTAAGATTTCCCGCGGGATTCCTCGTAGGCCGCGAGGGCGTCGTGCAGGCGCGGGAAGACGTGTGACGCGCCGATGGTTTCCGTGACCCGATGCCGCTCTAAATCGGCCTGAAGGCCGGGATGGACGCGGGCAAAGGCCAGAACGATTCCGCGGCCGGCCAAATCGCGATAAAGTTCACGGACCACGCCTGCGGCGGAATAATCAATGTTGGTCATCGCTTCCGAATCGACGATCACCCAGCGTACGCCGGAATCCTGGCCGAGAACCAGGCGCGAAACCTCTTCGGAAAACCGATTCGCGTTGGCGTAGAAGAGCGGCGCGCCGAAACGATAGATCGCCATCCCCGGCTCCGTCACCGTGCCGGGCAAAACTGGCAGGGTTTGCCAGCCGCCCGTTTCTGTTTGGACGAGCACGCCCGTGTGGGGATGGTAGCTGTGCCGCACCACGCGCAGCAGCGACACGACCATCGCCAAAAGAATTCCCTGCTCGACCCCGACCAGAACGACGACGCTGGCCGTCATCAGGGCCAACGCGTATTCGCCGGGGCTTTCGCGGCGAATCTCACGCAAGCCGCGCAAATCCACGAGCCGAACCGCGATGACGAAAACGATGGCTCCCAGAGCGCAACGCGGCAGATATTCGAGCGGGTGGGTGAGAAGAAGCAGCGCAACCCCGACCACAACGGCCATGGTGATTTGCGCGATCTGGCTGCTCGCGCCGGAGCTTTCCACCATTTCGGTTTGTGTCGGGCTGCCATTCACCACAAACGTTCCGCTGAATCCGGCGGCGACGTTCGCCAGGACGAGCCCGGCGAGGTCCGCATTTTCATCGAGCGCCTGATGGTGACGCATCGCGTAGACGCGGGACGTAGCCGCGCTCTGCGCAACGATCACCACCAGACACGATGCCGAAAGTGGGATGAGAACCGCCGCGTCGTGCCAGCTGACCGACGGCAAACCCAGGCCGGGAAGCCCGCCGGCGACGGGGCCGATGATTCGCACACCGCGACCGGAAAGATGAAACAGCGCGCTGGCCGCGATTGCGCCGATGACCGCAATCAGCGGACCGGGAACTCTGGGCGCCAGTCGGTGGAAAGCGAAGATTAGGAACACGACACCGGCCGACACGAGCAGCGTGAGAGGATGCAGCTTGGGAAGGCCACGGACCACTTCCACGAGCTGAAGCACTGTGCTGCGCGAATGGACTGGGATCCCGAGCATTTCGCCCAGCACGGCAATGCCAACTTGGAATCCCACTCCCGTGAGGAATCCGACGAGCACGGTCTGCGAGAGAAAATCGGCGAGGAAGCCAAGCTTGAGCAGACGCGCCAGAAGAAGAAGCACGGCCGTCATCAGAGCGACGAGGCTGGCCAGCGCAATGTAGCGCGGGCTCGCGAGCGGTGCCAGCGACGCAAGCCCGCCGGCGAGAATGGCAGCCGTTGCGGAATCGGCAGCCACCACCAGATAACGCGACGACCCGAAAGCCGCAAAACCCAGCGGCGGCAAGAGCAGCGTGTAAAAACCGGTGACGACGGGTGTGCCGGCAATTTTCGTGTAACCGAGCGCCTGCGGGATACTCAAGGCCGCGAGCTGGACCCCGGCAATCGCGTCCTGTACCACGCGTGCGCGCGTGATCGGGCGGATGCTGCGAAACCATCCGGAACCGACAGCGGCGTTGGTTTCAGAGCTCATGAGGCCCACGGACCCTCGCACCCGGGCCGTGCCATCCATCCGTGTCGCACCGCGCACCGGGCTGGCGCGCTGATTGCGCAGCGCCCGAGTCTCCCAGGCGGAAAGCAAATTTGCGGGCCACGGCTCGGAAACTGGTCCGCCGCGAGTTCCATCCAAGACGCAACTTTAAGGTAGTGGCATCGTCGCAATAAGTCACTACCCCAACGGCATACCTTCCTTGCCCCGTCGGCTACGGCCAGCAAACGGGCGTAGCTCGTTAATCCCATTTTTTCAACGAGGGCCACAGCTTCCGTAAATCCCAACGCAGCCCGTAGCACACGAGAATCGGATCGTGTTCCAAACCGTAGGGATCCTCGTACGGGGCGCCAATCGCCACGTTGGTGCATGCCGTTGCCAGTTTCGAGTAACCGACACCCAGCACGATCAGCACCTGCCCGGTGTAATTCCTCGGACCCCAGAGCCAGTAATTCTGGTGCACGCCGATCGCCGCCGGAAGCCCGTAACGCGGCCCGAAAAAGTCGACTGCGGCCGATTCCCCATAATTGCTTCCCAGGATGCCGGCTTCGGCTCGGTCGCCGGGCGGCAAACTCCAGTAGGTTTTCGCCACCGCCGCGGTCATTTGGCGCCAGCCGAATTGGTCGGCGAAAGTTTGCGGCAAAATGGCGGCCAGGTGGCTTTTTTCCGTGGCCTTGGCCTTGATCGGGAGCCACTCGATGTAGCGCACCAGCGTCGCCGGCGAAAAGAGCGGCAGCACCGCCGGAGCCAAAAAGGCCCCCGCAGCCGCC
This sequence comes from Acidobacteriota bacterium, assembly GCA_021818865.1. GTDB lineage: Bacteria > Acidobacteriota > Terriglobia > Acidiferrales > UBA7541 > JAKASX01. Next base: position 14,778 of record JAKASX010000023.1, on the reverse strand, counting down.
AATGCGCCAATCGCCACCGGCCGCATCCATGCCAGGCGCCAGCGCGAGAACACTTCGTCTAACACGATCGCACCGCCGGCAAACATCATCGGATACGCCGGGCCCACATAGTAGTCTTTGCCGCGCAACGCGAAAAACACGACGTAAACCACGACAAACGCCCACCCCAGTGCGCGGTAGCGGCGTCCAGACGGAGTGAAAAAGAAGTAGTAGATTCCCGCGAGCCACACCGGCAGCGCCACAACGTTCATCAGAATGATTTGTTGAACGAAAAAACCGATCGTTCCCGGCCAGAGGTTGCGCCCGCTGGCGCGAATGTTGTGCATCAACTGCAGGAACGGCCAGCCATTCGCAAATTGCCAGACAAAATTCGGCAGAGCGATCAGCCCGGCTAGCGCGGCGCCGAGCCAAATCCATTCCGAACGGAATTGCCTTCGCTCGCCGCCGACGAGCAATCCGATCACAACGCCGAGACCGAAGATGGCGATCGAATATTTGTTTTCAAGCCCGACGCCGGCCAGCAGCCCGAACCACAACCAAAGCCGCTGATCGCCGGCCTTCACGATGCGAATCACGAGCCACGCGCAGCCCATCCAAAACACCGGCTCGAACGCGTTCATCGTCATCAGATAGCCCGTGACGAGGTAGAGCGGCGCCACGATGACCGAAACCGCCGCGAGAACCTGCGCGAACCCACTACCGCCCAATTCCCGTGTTATACGGCCGGTGAGCCATACGAGCGCCGCTGCCGCCAGGGCCGCCGGCGTTCGCAACGCCACAAGCGACGATCCGAGCAGATGCCGCGTCAGCCAGACCACCAGCGCAATCAACGGCGGCTGATCCACATAGCCGAACGCAAGATGCCGACTGCAGGCGATGTAGTAGAGTTCGTCACGGAAAAAGCCGTAGCGCCCCGCAACCGCTAAATGGAGGATCAGGGTGCCGAACGCCAGATAACCGACAATCGCCGGGCCCGACGTCCACAGCGCACCGGCGTTCGCCTGGACGGCGGCATCGCGAGGAGGGAGGACCGAGTCGGTGGCTTGTGGCGTTATCCTCATGGATGCCAGACAGGACGTCCTGGCGATGCCGCACCTTCAGGCGCGGTGCCGCGACTTCGGCGAAGATTCGCGAGAGTAGACAGAGTCATCCACACGCAATCCCGAGCGGCCCCGAAATCGAGATGGTATGCGAACGGTTCCACAGGAGTGGAAGCGCCGCCCCTCCTTCTTGGGAAGCGGTGGAATTTGCTATATGGAAATCAGGAGCCGCTAGTTATCACTCGAGGAATCCGGCAGACATCCGACTTATTACTCTGGTCAGCCGAATGTGTCCTCAAACGAGATAATGGCTCGCGCAAACGCTCGCGGCTCCCGGATCGTCCCTTACGCTACCTTTTGCTGCTTCTTCAGCTTTGCCCAGCGCGCACGCTGCGCATCCGCGATCTTTTTCCGCGCCGCGGCTGAAAGCTTGCGCCGCGCCTTCGGCTTGCCAGCCTTCGCGGCGGCCGCAGGCGCAGCCGAAAGCGCGCCAAGAGCGGCGATGGCGCCATTGAGGCGGCTAAGTTCCTTGGCGACGCGATTTCTTTCGTCACGCAGCTTCTTCACGATCTCATTCAGATTGGCCATGTACTTGGTTTCCTCCCTCGATGACTTGAGTTATCTTTCCATATCGATCGGTACATACTATACACGAGCTTGCCGATTTACCCGGAGATAACTTATTTCAACTTCCGCTTCAGATTTTCAGGAGTAGCAGCAAGGTTTGGTGCGGAAGGTGGGAGTCGAACCCACACGGCCTTGCGGCCACAGGATCCTAAGTCCTGTGCGTCTGCCAGTTCCGCCACTTCCGCGAACCCGGATAGGTCATTCTACACCGGCATCGCACGCTGGAAGCCTCACAGATGACTTTCTCCAGGCTGCGGCGGCGCCTTACCGTTTTCTAGCCGCCGTCGTCTCCCCGGTGTCCAACTGCGGGCCCTGCTCGAGTTGTTCGATGGCTTCCGCGAGAGTCATCGAGGCAGAGTTCTGGTGGTAATCCAGGTAGCGCTTGTCTTCCTGTACGCCGATCGTCTCGAAAAAGAGCGCTTCGCCCTGCATGTTGACTTCGAGCCGAACGAGCTTCCAGTTTCCCCCGCCCTCATCGGCACGACGGACCTGAAACGTTCCGCCCTCGTCCAGATGGCCCAACAGTCCCCAGAAAAATTTCACCTCGCTCGTCAGCCGGCCATCGATTTCCGTCAGGCGCTTCTCCCGGGGATCGATCAAAACGAACCCCGCCATGTGATGAAACACCTGCGCTTCGCGCGTCGGAGGCGAGAAGCTCGGATTCGGCTGGAAGGCCAGCTTCACGAAATTGCCCTGCGTACCGTCGTAGCGGAACAGGAACGCGTGGGGCAACATGCGAAAGAGCCTTTCTTCCTTGTTCACGTCGTGGTTGTGCGCTTTCGCGGTGCTTTGGGCGCTCGATGGATGGTGCAGCAGGCGTTCCAGCCGCGCTTTTTGCCGTTGCGTCTGCGTCGCTGCGAGAGGCTGTCCGTTGAGGGCCACAAGCTTCCGCACCGTTCCACCCTCGGTCTGAGAAACGTCGAAAGTCTTCGATACACCGTTCGTTATTTCGACTTCGCGGAAACGCCAGTAAGTAGGTGGTTCGGAGGGCCCGCCCAGCTCATTTTGCACGACTTCACGCATCAATTCCTGCGCGCTGACAGCCTCTCTGGCAGCCCGGGCGGTCGGCCGCCGAGCGGCCCAAGCGCCACCAGCCAACAAAATTCCCGTCACTCCCAATACGCAGATTCCGCAGGTTCGTCGCCATTCGAAGAGCATCACGCTCGACCCCTCACTCGATCGTCGAGGCCCCTCGGACACCCGTTTCTTATCCTATACCCGTTCTCACGATCCTGTCGTTTGCTGTGAGTGCGGACCATTCGCTGGATGCGAATGAATCCAAGGCGTTGGCTTTCACACGGCGGACGGCAACCGTCCCAGTCTTCAAATTACCAACCTCTCAATATTGCGATGGTCAAGAGGACTAGGAATAAAGTTGGATTGTTTCGTTCGGGCTTCTGCATTACGCTTCGGCAAGGTCGGGGCTTGCATTCTGGCTATAAAAGCCCGAAAGGATGCGTGATGGAAACCCTTCTGAGTCGGCTCTGGAAGGAAGAGCAAGGGCAGGACCTTATCGAATACGGCCTGTTGATCGTCTTGCTCTCGCTCGTCGCCGTTGCGTCCCTCCATATCGTGGGCAGAGCAGTCAGTGACGCCTTCTCGAACGCGGCGACGAACCTGACGGTCACGCTCTAGGCGGCGGATTTCAGCGAGCCGCAATCGGCCGACGAGGGATTCGATCCGGTCGGCTTGTTCGCATGCATCCTCAGTTCTGGAGTGCGACTCGGTCCCTAAAGTTTTCTCCGCGTGAAAATCCAAGTGGCTAAGGTTGCGATTCCATTGGCCAGAACTCGTTTCCTGCCCCTGTCCCGGGCCGTTTTTCAGGTTCGCCCCTTGCTTCCACTTGACAACTTCACCATCGGCAGCCATCTTTATTGGCTTTGCACCGCGGGCGCGTTGTCCGCCAAAGGAACCGGACCGAGTGAACGTTCGCCTCTGCTATCACGACAAATGCTTCGATGGAGCCTCGTCGGCCGCCGTGTTTTTGCGGTTCTACCGCGAGCGGATCAATCCCGAAGCCAAATTCCATTTCACCGGCCTGGTGCACCGCGCGTCGCAGCTTTTCTCCGAAGACATGTTCGACGGGGACGAGAACGCGATCGTTGACTTCAAATATTCCAGCTCGCCTCGCCTGACCTGGTGGTTCGATCACCATCAGAGCGCCTTCCTTTCGCCCGAAGACGCCGAGCATTTCCGCCAGGACCGCTCGGGAAAGAAGTTTTACGATCCCACGTACAAATCGTGCACGAAATTTCTCGCGACGATTGCCGAGACGAAATTCGGCTTCGATGCGCGCCCGCTGGCGGAACTCATCTACTGGGGTGACGTGATCGACGGCGCGCAGTACCGGTCGCCGGAAGACGCCGTCTCGCTCGCCGAGCCAGCGACGCAGCTGGCGCTGGTGATCGAAGCGGCTCCCGATCCGGGGCTCGTCGCCCGGCTGATTCCTTTCCTCGCCGAGCGTTCGCTCGAGGAAATCGTGCGGTTGCCGTTCATCGAGTGTCACCTGGGTCCTCTGCTCGACCGGCATCACCGTTCGATCGACATCCTCAAACGGCGTGCCGACGCTTCGCGAGGGGTCATTTTCTTCGACGTGAGCGATCTGGACCTCGAAGGCTACAACAAGTTCGTTCCGTACTTCCTTTTCCCCGATTGTCTCTATTCGGTCGGAGTGAGCGCTTCCGCCGCGCGCGCCAAGGTTTCCGTGGGCTCGAATCCGTGGAAGGAAGCGAAGGATCCGCGCAACCTGGCGGAAATCTGCGAGCGCTACGGCGGCGGCGGGCATGCCCGCGTGGCCGCGATTTCCTTCAACGCCGACGAAATCGAGCGCGCGCGCCAGGCCGCCCGCGAAATCACCCAGCTACTGCGCAGCTAGCGTTCCCGCTTCCCTTCGGTTCGCCGCATTTTTCCGCTTGGCTCTCCGCTCCGACGCCGCATACTAAGAGATTGAGCGCGGCAACGGCTCGCCCGCCCGGAAGGGAAAACACAAATGGCAGCGGAAAATCAATACGACGTAATTATCATCGGAACGGGAGCGGGTGGCGCGACGCTGGCCTGGCGGCTGGCGCCTTCCGGGAAGCGAATCCTGCTGCTCGAACGCGGCGATTTTCTGCCGCGCGAACAGGATAACTGGGACTCGCACGCCGTATTCGTCGAGGCCAAATACCAGGCAAAAGAGCCCTGGCTCGATTCCAGCGGCCACGAATTTTTCCCTGGGATTCATTACTACGTCGGCGGGAACACAAAATTTTACGGCGCGGCGCTCTTGCGGCTGCGCCGCGAGGATTTCGGCGAGCTTCGCCACGCCGGTGGGATTTCGCCAGCCTGGCCGGTGAGCTACGACGATTTCGAGCCGTATTACACGCAGGCCGAGCGGCTCTATCACGTTCACGGCCGGCGCGGCTTGGATCCCACCGAACCGTCCGCTTCGGCGCCTTACGCCTATTCGCCCGTCGCTCACGAGCCGCGCATCGCACAGCTTTCGCGCGACCTTTCCGGCCTCGGCTACCACCCGTTCCCCCTTCCGCTCGGTATTCTGCTCGACCAGGAAAAGGACGGCCGGCCCGCGCGCCATAGCGCCTGCATCCGCTGCCGCGCGTTCGACGGATTCCCGTGCATCACGAACGGCAAAGCGGACGCCCAGACCGTCTGCATCGAACCGCTTCTGGCCGAAAGCGCCAACGTCACGCTGCTCACCGGCGCGTACGTCGAAGGGCTTACGACCAGCAACTCGGGCCGCGAAATCACGCAGGTTCGCGTGCGCCGCAACAATGCGGAAGAGGTATATTCCGCGGGTATCGTCGTGGTTTCCTGCGGCGCGATCAATTCCGCCGCGTTGCTTCTGCGCTCGGCGAATGAAAAGCACCCGAATGGCCTCGCCAACCGTTCCGGCGTCGTCGGGCGCCATTACCTGCGGCACATCAATACCGCCCTGATGGCCATTTCCGTCGAGCCGAATCCCACCGTCTTCCAGAAAACCCTTGCGCTGGCCGATTTCTACTTCCGCTCGGACGACTGGGAGTATCCGCTTGGTCTGGTGCAGATGCTCGGGAAATCCGATGGCGCGATGCTCCGCGGCGAAGCGCCGGGTTGGGCTTCCTGGGTTCCGGAAATGTCGTTCGACGAGCTGGCCGCTCATTCGGTGGATTTCTGGCTTTCTTCGGAGGATCTGCCCGATCCGGAAAACCGCGTGACGCTCAACCGCGACGGCCGGATCGTTCTCAGCTTGAAAGACAACAACGCCGAAGCCCACGAGCGCCTGATCGCGAAGTGGAAAAGCCTGCTCGGCCGGCTCGGCTTTCGCGAACACGTTTTGCCGCGCAATCTCTACCTCAGCAAGCGCATCCCGATCGCCGGCACGGCGCATCAGGCGGGCACGATTCGCTTCGGATCCGATTCCGCGACCTCGGCGCTCGACGTTTACTGCAAGGCGCACGACCTCGACAACCTCTACGTGGTGGACGCCAGCTTTTTCCCGTCGATCGGCGCCGTGAATCCCGCGCTCACGGTGATGGCCAACGCGCTTCGCGTCGGCGACCACCTGCTCGCGCGACTGAAATAAGCGGCCGTGGCCCGGCACGTCGAAATTCCGATTGTCTACCTCGCGGGACTCGCGCAAGGATTCGCGCTGGTCACTCTGCCTGCGGCGTCGAGCCTGCTCACCAGCCCGCGTGGCTACGCCTTTACCAGAGCTGAATACGGCGCTTTGTTCGTTCCGATGGTTGCCGGCGCGATTGCGGCTTCCGCCGCGGGCGGTTTGCTGGCGTTCCGATGGGGCCTGAAACGATTGTTTCTGGCAGGCGTGTCGCTCGACGTTTTAGCGATGGCGCTGGTCGCGCTGAGCGCCGCGTTCCTGGGGCGTCACGCTCTTTCCTACGCAACCCTGCTCGGGGCAATGCTGCTGCTCGGCTTCGGCTTTGGCGCCACACTCACTGCGCTGAATAGCCTCGCGCCCGGATTTTTCCCCGAGCGGTCGGAAACCGCGCTCACTGCGCTTCACACTTTGCTCGGCACCGGCACCGCGCTTGCACCGCTTTTCGTCAGCGCCGCGGTGGGTCGCGGATGGTGGTGGATTCCGGCGCTCGTGGCCGTGGTGCTGCTCGTTCTGGCGCTTGCTGGTGCCACGCAGCCATTGCGGATCGCGCAACCGGCTCCGCTTCCTGCCGGCGGGCCGCTTGGCTTCTTGCGCAATATTTCAGCGCGGCTTTGGGCGTTTCTTGCGCTCGTTTTGCTCTACGGCGTTGCCGAAACGCTATTCGGAAACTGGGCGATCTTATTTCTCCACGGCGATCGCAACTTTTCCGCGCGCTCAGCGGGCCTTGCGTTGGCCGCGTTCTGGGCCATGGTGACCGTCGGGCGGCTCGTGATTGCCATCGCCTCGGTGTGGCTTGCGCCTCGCTGGTTCTATCGCGCGCTTCCCTTGCTTCTCGTTGCCGCATTCCTGTTGGTGCCAGGTGCGGCGACGCCCGCAGCAGCGATTGCGGCGTTCGGCTTTTCCGGACTCGCCTGTTCCGCATTCCTGCCGCTTTCCGTCGGCTTTGCCGAGGAGCAGTTTCCTCGCCTGGCCGAGTTGATGGGCGGCGAAATGATTGCCGCCTACATGGTCGGCTATGGAATTGCGAGTTTCGCCGTCGGCGCGCTGGTCCATTCCGGCGCCGCGCGACTGGGCAATCTCTATTCCGATGCGAGCCTGCTGGGGGCCGTGATGGCCGTCCTCGCGTTTTTCCTCACAAAGTTCCCGAAACGCGAGCCGTAGGGCCAATACCAGCCACGTTAGCGAAATTTCGCATCCATCCGCCGGGACGCTCCATCGGAAGCCTCCCTTCCGGCGAGCATCGCGCTCACAACCGGCCGCGTATAATGGCGCGTCGCTCTTCATGCCCAGGCGGAGGCAACAGCCATGCACGCCGACCCATTCACCAGCGAGGAAATCCTCGCCACGCTCCAGTCTCTCGTTCGCACGCCATCGGTGAATCCAACCATCGCTCCCACTGAGCCGTACGGCGAAACCGCCATCGCCGCGGTTATTTGCGATTGGCTCGAACGGCGCGGCATTCGCGCTTCGATCGAAGAGGCTGCGCCGGGGCGTCCTAACGTTTTTGCGGAAATCGGCTCGCGCACCGGTCCGTCGCTCGTTCTTTGCGCTCACCTCGATACGGTGGGCACGGCTGGAATGACGATCCCTCCCTTTGAGCCGTGCATCGAAAACGGAAAAGTATTTGGCCGGGGCAGCTACGACATGAAAGGCAGCGTCGCGGCCATCCTCGCGGCCGCAGCAGCCCTATCGCACGAAAACAACTTGCGGGGTCGCGTGCTTCTGGCGCTCGTGGCCGACGAAGAGGATGCGAGCCTTGGCGCACGGGATTTCGTTCGTCGCCATTCCGCCGATGCGGCAATCCTGACCGAGCCGAGCGAAGGCCGGCTCATTCTTGCGCACAAAGGTTTTGTGTGGCTCGAACTCACCACGCGCGGCCGCGCCGCGCATGGCAGCCGATGGGATTTGGGCGTAAGCGCTATCGCCAAAATGGCTCGCGTCATCGAATCGCTCGAGCGATTCGATCGTGAAACCCTCCGTCGCCGCGACCATCCTCTGGTCGGGCCTGCTTCGCAACATTGCGCCCTGATCGAAGGCGGTTCGGGCCTTTCCACCTACGCCGAAAAATGCGTTCTCCGCGTCGAGCGCCGCACGCTACCCGGCGAAACGCCAGAACAAGTTCTCGCAGAAACCGAAGCTGTTGTGCGCCGATCGGGCACAGAAGCCGAAATTCGCCTTCTGCTGGATCGTCCGCCGCTCGTCTCGGATTCCCATTCGCCCATCGCGCGCGCCGTTCGTGAAGCGGCCACAACGGTCGTCGGCCATCCGCCCGAAGAAACCGGCGTTGCGTACTGGATGGACGCGGCCATTTTCGCCGCAGCGGGCGTTCCCACGGTAAATTACGGCCCCGCGGGCGCCGGCGCGCACGAAGCCGTGGAGTGGGTGGAACTGGACTCGGTGATCAGTTGTGCCAAGGTGCTGGCCGAATCCGCACACCGATTTTTCGCCGCAGTGGCTTGAGTCGCTCCATCGCACATGAACCAACGCCCGTGAGCTGTGCCGTCGCCATCGATCAATTGGAAGCGGCTCCGCTCTTCCGTTTGCCCGCGTCCGATATACACTAATCGGCTTGGAGGAACGTGACATGCACAAACGGTTCAGGCTGTTTCGCGTCAGGGGATTTGCCGTTGCCGCTTTCGCTGTGCTGGCCCTGAGGACGGCAACGCCCGCTTTGGCGCAAACCACGAAACCCTCCGAGGCCACGCACGCCGTGGCGGCATTTCTCGCCGCGCGGATTGTTTCGCCGCAGGTGCACGCCAACAACCAAGTCACATTCCGGTTTCTCGATCCGAACGCACACGAAGTGAAGCTGGCGCTCGAAGGCGCGCCGCCCGTGCCGATGCAAAAAGACGATCGCGGCGTTTGGAGCGTCACCGTCGGCCCCTTGGCGCCCGAATATTACGGCTATTCGTTCCTCGCCGACGGCGTAATGCTGATGGATCCGTCGAATCCACTGATAAAACCGAATCTGCTGACGCCGCAGAACATGGTTTTCGTTCCCGGACCCGCATCGCTTCCCTGGCAAACGAACAACGTGCCCCACGGCGTGATTCATCAGCACTTTTACCATTCGAATGCGGTGGGCGATAATCGCGATTTTTACGTTTACACCCCGCCGGGCTACAACCCGCGCGGCAAAACGCGCTATCCGGTGCTTTATCTGCTCCACGGCTATAGCGACGCCGCCGACGCCTGGACGGCGGTAGGCCGCGCGAACGTGATTCTCGACAACCTGATCGCCGAGCGCAAAGCCGTGCCCATGATCGTCGTGATGCCGCTCGGCTACGGCGCGCCGCAAATTCTGACCGCCAATTCCCCGCTCAGCCACGACGCTCTGATCGAGGAGAATTCGCGAAAATTTACCGAAGCCCTCTTCGAAGAAGTGATGCCGAGGATCGAACGCGATTACCGCGTGCTTCAAGGCCCCGCTTATACGGCGATCGCCGGTCTTTCGATGGGCGGCGGCGAAGCGCTCTTCGCCGGACTCAATCATTTGAAAACGTTCGGCTGGGTGGGCGCGTTCAGCGCGGCGATGCTGCCTCACCTCGACCAGGAATTTCCCAACCTGAACGCCAGCGCCAATTCCCGGTTGCATCTGCTCTGGGTCGCTTGCGGCGAGCAGGACCCGCTCGTCGGCAAGTTCAACGTGGAATTGCGCGCCTGGCTCAAGTCGCGCGGTGTCCAGTTCGTGCGGATCGCAACGCCGGGCATGCACGCGTGGATGGTCTGGCGCGGCAATCTGGCCGCGTTCGTTCCCCTGCTGTTCCGGAAAAAAGCGCGGTGAATCGCCGGCTCGCGCCGCGCGTTGCGAGCCGAACAGGCTTCCGCTAGACTTAATGCGCTGTTTGGCGCTGGGCCGCTAGCTCAATGGTAGAGCAGCAGACTCTTAATCTGCGGGTTCCAGGTTCGAGTCCTGGGCGGCTCACCAAAACATCAATAAAAATGCGGCGTTTAGGGTGGTCCGCTCAAAGCGCCACCTCGAGCCGGAATCTTGGGGCCCTTATGGGACCCTTTCCAGCCAGAGGCCAGCCATGGGCGGCCAAGACCAAACAGCAGGAAGAAAAAACAGTGGCCGACGAAACCAACCAGCCGCAACGCGCGCCGACGCCCGCGCCCGAGCCGCCAGCCGAGAAGAGCGACGCGCTGAAAAAATCGTCGACAGCTTTCAATCATCCCCGGCTGTGGGACGTGACCGACGAATATCTCGGGAAAAACATGCTCATCATCGGCGGCGGGCAGAAGCCGACCAAGACAGAAGAGTGAAAACCTGCCGTTCCGAGCGTCATCGAGGAAACCGTTCGCACGGCAACAGAATTTTTGGAAAACCAAAATCCTCGACCGGCGGAGGATTCGGACCGGTGGGGACAGGTTTGGGTGCCACGGATCGCCACATTTTTGAATTGGGAGCCATGGCGCGTAAGGGAAGCCTTGGCGCAGATTCAGTATGTTGCCAAGCGTTGTCGAGGAAACTGTTCATACTGCGAAGGAATTTCTGGAAAAGCAAAATCGCCCACCGGCGGGCGATTCGCGTGGGCAATTTTGGGTTCCGCGAATCGCCGAATTTCTGAATTGGGATGAATGGCGCGTAGAGCAAACCACCGGCATCCCGTTGAACTGTTTGGCGAGCCACAGCACGGCGCGGGTTTGACGCAACCGAGTCTGCGAAAAATGACCAATTTCTGCTGATTTTCCCTTGTTGCCACGGCCGCGCTTATCGTTGTCCGGGTAGGCCATCGCCAGTGCCATCGCTTGCTGGCCTTTGGACAGGTGCGCTTGCCGGGCTTTACGGTTCCTTCGAGCAGTTCCCCGAGCCGCCGTTCAAGCGCGAGCCGGGCGAGCAGGGCGGCCCGCTTGATTTCCTGCTTGGTGATCCCCAAGGATTCCGTTTGCGCTTCGCCACGCGCCGGGAAGCCCGAAATTCCGCGCCTCTGGGCGCACCCGCGCCCGACCGGCCGAACGCGGAGGCCGTGCGCTGGTAGGTTGGGCAAGCGCCCGGAAGGAGGAAGTGTCTAGCTAGTCCAACATTTCTTGGATTTTTTCCTTCAGGCTTTTCAGGAGTGGGTCCAGACCCTCCAATTTGTTCCACGCTTCCCCCAGCTCCAGACCCACTGGCACGGCGCCTTTTGCCAATATCGGGATCAACAATTTCTTATATTCATTTTGCAAGTTGTCTAGCTGGTGTGCCAGGTCGTCGTTGAAAAACATTTCGTTTTCTCTGAAATAACGAAACAGCTCCCTTGCTGTATCCGCAGCCTCGTGAATCCTTCCTTTCTCCGCCTCTTTACTCGCGTCTATCTGTATCGGACTAAGAAGTAAATTGAACGCTGCGTGCATCGCGCTGAGTCGGCGATACGCTTCAACTAAAACTTTGCTTCGCTCTGTGTGCAACCACGCGTACCGGGTCTGTCGCTCAAAGAGTTTGGCGGAAAGCGATACCTTGTACTTTTCGATGAGATAACGAGAGAGGAGCCCACCGACAACTCCACCGCCGAGGATGGAACCAAATAGACTAGAGACGAAATTTGTCATCACAGGTGCAGAAGCCCATCAAAAAACACCTACTCCGGCCCCCGCGGTCTCGCCCGTACCACGTCGAGTAATATCGCTTGCACTTAAGATCGAGGCTCAACAGTTGCCTTTGGAAGCGGATTTCGACCCCGCACCCACCAGCGCAAGAATTGTCCAAGAGCGTAAAACATAACCAGCAAATTCATGGATAGGAAGCCGACGTCGTAAGGGTCAAATCCGTGTGCCCAAGCGACCATCAAGAGCGTCACGGCGAAAGCCATAAGAAAGAGAATCCTGTTTCGTCTGAGTGGTTTCTTGCCGCCATTCCGAATGTACCTACGGTCTGCTGCCTGCCCCCAAATTGCAAGGATCAGCATCAGCAATGTACCAACGGAATTTCCGTTCGCCGTAGTTGGGGCCGCCACCGCCGTCCCCCTTTCGCGACGCAGTCGCCGTGGGCTCGGGGGAACCCTATACCCTCCGTCGAAGCGTGTCAATCAGAGATGCGAAAGCAGTGCATCTAGCGTCAGGGTCGGAACGCCCGGCCCGCCGGCCGCTTCGCTCCAAAACCAGGATCGCTCGCACGGGAGGCGCATTTCCCGTGAGACATTCTGTTTTCAGGGAGCTCGCATCCGAAAGGTGGACTAACGTATGTCCGGCACGTGGGTGCTTTGCAGTAGTCCATACTCCCTTGAACAGACGCTGTCAGCATTCTGCCATTCCCCGGTGAGCGTGTTTGCTCCCAGGTCGTGCGCGGCCGCCATCATACAGCCGTCTGCCGACGCCAAGGCCGCCTTGGCAAACTCTTCGGGAGTAGTTCCCGTTAGGCTTCGGAACGCCTTAAGGGTGTCCGGGGGCAGCGCGTTGTCCTGGAACCCTGAGTAGGTATCGTATAGCAAGAAAAAAGCTGAGGCCCCGGACACGTGTACCAAAAATGCCTTTTCCGTCCCCTTCTTAGCAAGATTCTTAGCTCTCCGCAGCGAAGGAAGAACCTTGTCTCTGTACACAGACCTGTCGAACTTGTCGCCTGGCACGCCGTGAGCAGCCGACCACCACGCGTCTACGCAATGGAATGCTGTCCAGCTGGAGCGGATGAAACCTGCCGAGAACCCTAGGCGCCCAAGGATCGCCATACACTCTGTCGTTGGGTTCTGGAGCCTGAAGCACCCGACATCTTGTTCTGAGTTAATCGCCTTCTCCACCTCAGTCTGAGCGGCTGACCGTGTCTTAGAGTTTTCAGGCAGCGCGCCCCTGGCCCTGTCCCGGTAGAATAAGCTCCCTGCAATGCTCACCAGCGCTGTAAACGCAACGATCCCGACGAAGGCCTGGAGTCCTCTCCATCTCCGCCACGCCTGCCCGCTCCCCGAACCAGACGGACCTGAACCCCCGCCGACCGGGCCCCCTTGAGATCCGCTCTTCGGGGCGTCGACTCCGGCTTCTGATGTCCGCGCCGCCCGCAGGCCACAACCCGCGAGACCGGGTGCGCATCCAGCACCCTCGGCCTCAGAAGCCGCAGCCCAAAACCCATGCCCGCAGAACCGGCATATTATTGCTTCTTGCCGCACGTATTCGCCGCAGTCTGGACACTTTTTCGTTCCGGATTTGGCAGCCGTCTTCTCGCGACAGGGCTCGACGAATGCTACAACGAATCCAACCAATGGACTGAGAACAAGAGATAGAACGAAGAATCCGACACCACTCCGGCCTTTTCTGTCTGCGTAGACACCGACGAGGACGGAGAGGACTGCCCAGAGCAAGAAGAGCGCCACCGTCGACCACCCCTTTGTAAACGATCATAAACCTTTGGGGTAAGAAGGGAGCGCGAAATTTCAACTGATATACCCAGGGTCGCGGCTAGGCATCGCGAGCAAAGGAGCCGGGGCATCCCGCCCAGCCAGGCGAGCCGGGCAGCGTGCCGAGCCGGTCGCGCGCCCCTGCCCACCGCTGGAACGCCCGACCGCGGGGAGAAAAAAACACCGAGATTCTTGAGCGGCGAAACGGGAAACCGATTACGATAGGGACCCGGAGCTTGCTATGAAACCTTCACAAACTGTTCGACGAGTGGGTTCTTTGCTGTTCAAAACTCTACTCGCCGCTTTCCTGGTTCCCGTTGCGTTGGCATTCGCGTCGGCTGCGACGCCCCCTCCTCGCGCGCAAACCAACACCACCGCGCAAACCAACATCACCGGAGTGTGGGTGATCAAGATTGCGTCGCCCGATGGCAACGTCCGCAAGCTCTACTTCAACTTGAAACAAACCGGCGAAGCGGTCACCGGACGCATGCTGTTCGGCCCCGGCCGTGGCATCCCGATCAGCGAGGGCAGCCTGCAGGATGGCAAGCTGCACTTCGTCGTGACGTTCGGCCGGCCGCCGCGGACCAGGCAGTCCTCCTGGAACGGAACCGTGAAGGACGGCAAGCTTTATCTGACTGCGCCGCCGTTTCCCGGTCGCCCGTCCCGCACGTTCGTCGCCGAGCGGACCAGCGCGAAAGCGCTGCTTCCCCCTCCTCGGCTTCCTCTGCCGGCGCTGCACGACGTGCCTTACAACGGCATGGCGCGCACCCCGCCGATGGGGTGGAACAGTTGGAACAAGTTCGCGGGAAAGGTCGATGAAAAGGACGTTCGCGGAATGGCCAAGGCCATGGTGACGAGCGGCATGAAAGCCGCCGGCTACACCTACGTCAACGTCGACGATACCTGGGAAGGCCCGCGCGACGCCCATGGCAATATCACCAGCAACCGCAAGTTCCCCAGCATGAAGGCGCTCGCCGACTACATTCATTCCTTGGGCTTGAAATTCGGAATCTATTCCTCGCCGGGCCCCAAAACCTGCGCCGGATATACCGGCACCTACGGCCACGTGCAGCAGGATGCCGATACCTACGCCAACTGGGGTGTGGACTACCTGAAATACGATTGGTGCAGCGCCAGCGAAATCTACCCTGGTCCCAAAGTCCACGGTTACCCCACCGTGTACCAGATGCGTGCGGTCTACCAGGAGATGGGCGAC
>JAKASX010000022.1 GCA_021818865.1 Acidobacteriota bacterium | reverse complement strand
CTTCGTAGCGCTCGCGAAGCCCGCGGAGAATTGCGATCGTATCCTCGAGCGAGGGTTCGGCCACGAGCACCGGCTGGAAGCGGCGCTCGAGCGCGGGATCCTTTTCGATGTACTTGCGGTATTCGTTGAGCGTGGTGGCGCCGATCGCCCGCAGCTCGCCGCGCGCAAGCGCTGGTTTCAGCATGTTCGAGGCGTCCATGGAGCCTTCCGCGGCGCCGGCCCCGACCAGCGTGTGCAGTTCGTCAATGAAAAGGATCAGCCGGCCGTCGGATTCGGTGATTTCCTTGAGCACGGCCTTCAGGCGGTCTTCAAATTCCCCTCGATATTTCGCGCCGGCAACCAGGGCCGCCAGGTCGAGCTGGACTACCTCTTTCGGCTTCAAAATCTCCGGAACGTCGCCCGCCACGATGCGCTGGGCCAAACCCTCGACGATGGCCGTCTTGCCGACGCCCGGCTCGCCAATCAGCACGGGATTATTTTTCGTGCGGCGAGCAAGAATCTGCATTACGCGGCGGATTTCGTCGTCGCGGCCAATCACCGGATCGAGTTTACCGCGACGCGCCAGATCGGTGAGGTTGCGGCCGTACTGCTCGATGGCGCGATAGGTGGATTCTGGTGTGGGATTGGTGACGCGATGGCTGCCGCGGACCGAGACGAGCGCCTGGAGCACTGCTTCGCGGGTGGCTGCGAGCCGGTGCAGGATCGCGCCGGCAGGATCGCGATCCATTGCGGCAATGGCCAGCAGGATGTGTTCGGTGGAAACGAATTCATCGTGGAAGTTGGCTGCCTCATCAAAGGCGCGCTTGACCACGTCTTCGCTCGCCGGACTGAGATATTGCTGCGCGACGCCGGTAACCTTAGGCAATAGTGCCAGTTGGCGATCCAGCTGTTCGGCAACGGCTTCCGGGCGCACCCCGAGCTTGGCAAGAACGGGCGGAACAACACCTTCGTTCTGAGCGAGCAGAGCGGAAAGAATGTGAAGCGGCTCGATCTGTTGCTGGTTGCGCTCGGCCGCCAGTTCCTGCGCGCGGCCAAGGGCTTCCTGAGCCTTCACCGTCAATTTGTCCATGCGAAGCATGTGTGTTCCTCGCAAAACGGAGTCGCCGGGCCGGTTGCGCGCGGCCCGGCGTCGGGTGGTGGTTCGTTTTTACGACTTGGCGTTGACGCTCACCTTGATCTGCTTGGGCTTTGCCTCTTCACGCTTGGGAAGACGCACCGTCAAAACGCCGTTGCGGTAATCCGCCTGGACCTGCTCTGTATTCACCGTGTGCGGCAACGAGAAACTGCGGCAGAAGGAGCCGTAGGAGCGCTCCACGCGCAGGTAATTTTCCTCGTTGACCTTCTTCTCGAACTTCCGCTCGCCACGAATGGTGAGCATGTTGTTTTCGACGCGAATGTCGAGATCCTTTTCCTCCAGGCCGGGCAAGTCGGCTTCGAGAACGAGCGCGTCTTGCGTTTCGTGGATATCCACCTCGGGAGCCCAAAGACTGAGGGACGATTCGGAACCCCGGCGCAAGAAGCTGTCCTCGAAGAGGCGACTGACCTGATCCTGAACGTTGGACAGTTCGCGGAAAGGATCCCAACGGGAGATGAAAGCAGGGGAACTCATGGGCGAACCTCCTAAATGTTATTTCTACATTAGTATAAAAGCTTAGTGCTATGTTGTCAACTATGTTCTTATTTTAGGCAGAATAATCATAAAATACTAACTATAAAACACTTAATGTAGTGCGTCTCCGGCATCGTCAATAGAACTGGATGGTCTGCTGACTGCATCCTCCGCTCCAAAACGATCACCGGCCGGCGCGCGTCCAAGGATGCCTCCGCCACAATCTGGGCGAAGAGGGGTTCGGAAATATGGTGCGAGCAGGAGCAGGTGACCAGGATCCCCTCCGGCCGGAGCAGGCGCAGGCTGCGGAGATT
Source organism: Acidobacteriota bacterium (assembly GCA_021818865.1). Classification (GTDB taxonomy): domain Bacteria; phylum Acidobacteriota; class Terriglobia; order Acidiferrales; family UBA7541; genus JAKASX01. Next base: position 40,165 of record JAKASX010000022.1, on the reverse strand, counting down.
GATTTCTTTGTAGCCGCGGCAGGCGGCCGGGATATTCCTTTTGTTTTTGGCGAAGGCGGGCGGATCGAGGATGATCGTGTCGAAGCGGCGTCCCGAGTCCTCGTATTCCCTGAGCAGATCGAACGTATTGGCTTCGCGGACGGAAATGTTTTGCGCGCCGTTCAGCTCGATATTGCGGCGGGCGCCAGCAAGCGCCGCGGCCGAAAGGTCGATAGCCTCGACCTGAGCCGCATGAGGCGCCACGGTGACGGCGAAGGAGCCGGTGCCGGCGAAGCAATCGAGCACGTCGCCATGGGCGTAGAGCGCGGCGGCATGGCGATTCTGGCGCTGATCGAGAAACCCGCCTGTTTTCTGCCCATGGCGCAGGTCGTAAGCGAAGCGCAGGCCATTTTCGCAAGCGATGACCTCGTCGGGAACCTGTCCGTAGAGAACGGAGACGCGCTGATCGAGGCCTTCGAGTTGGCGCACCTTGGGATCGTTGCGTTCCAGGACGCCGGCGGGCGAAAACTGCTCGACGAGGATTTCGACGAGTTCCTGTTTCCGCCTTTCGGTGGCCTGGCTGAGCGTCTGGATCACCAGATAATCTCCGTAGCGATCCACGACGAGCGAGGGAATTTGATCGGATTCCGCGTAAAAGAGCCGGTATGCGCCCGCTTGGGCGATCATGGGCTGGCGCATCCGGGCGGCGCGCGCGATCCGAGCCGAGAGCAAGGCCCGGTCCACGAGAACATCGTCGCGCGTCACCAGCCGGATGGAAATTTCCGAGCGGTCGCTGAAAAACGCTCGGCCGAAGAAGCGGCCCCGTTCATCGAGTACGCGGACGGCATCGCCGGGTTCGGCATTGGTGGAGCGAAGGTCGCTCCGATAGACCCACATGTGGCCGGCCAGTAGCCTGCCGGCGCCGTGCGGATTGATAACAACTTCTGGTTCGGGCACTTGAAGCCTCCGGGGACCGAGCGGAACTGTTCGGTAGAATAACGGAGGACGCTTACGTGTGGCCGGGTGCTCCGGTGCCGATCCTTACTCAAGCTCATAACACATTCCGGGACGCAATGCCAATAGCGGCGACGGAAAAACGGGGTGGGAATTGAAGCTCGGGGAATTCGACTACTCGCTGCCTGAGGACCGGATTGCCAGCGCACCCCTCCCCGAGAGGGACGCCTCGCGAATGCTGGTGCTCGACCGGGCGTCGCAAAGCTGGCGCGACGACGCGTTTCGCGACCTGCCGGACCTGCTCACCGGGAACGAGTTGCTGGTGGTGAACAACGCGCGTGTGATTCCGGCACGGCTTTTCTGCCGCCGGGCGGGGATTCACGCGCAGGCGCCGGGGCGGCACAGGCCCACGCGCGGTGAATTCCTGCAGGCGGAAATCGAAGTGCTGCTGGTACGGCGGCTGGCTCCGGACCGCTGGCAGGCGCTGGTGCGGCCGGGGCGCAAGGTGCGCAGCGGCGAAAGGCTGTTGTTTGGCGAAGGGCTGGAAGCGGAAGTGATTGGGCGGGGTGAATTCGGGTTACGCGAGCTGCGTTTCACGGCGGAGGGAAATCTCGAACAGTCCATCGAACGCGTGGGCCACATTCCCTTGCCGCCCTACATTCATCGCCCCGACGAGCCGCGCGACCGCGAGCGATATCAGACGATCTTCGCGCGTGCGGGAGCGGCGGCCGCGGCGCCCACGGCGGGTCTGCACTTCAGCACCGCAATTCTGGAACGCCTGCGGCACAAAGGCGTGGACCTCGTGGAACTGACGCTGGAAGTGGGACTGGGCACCTTTCAGCCAATCCATACCGAGCGCGTGGAAAATCACAAAATTCACCGCGAAACGTACGAGATTCCCGCAGCCACCGCCGCTGCGATCGCCCGCGCGCGCCGTGAACGCAGGCCGGTGATTGCCGTGGGAACGACGGTGGTAAGGGCTCTTGAGGACGCCGCCTTGAAGTACGAGGGCGCTCGAGGAAAACCGGCGGCCGAAGGAGAGCCCGCGCTCGAAGCCGGGCGCGCGGAAGCCGATCTTTATATTTACCCCGGTCATCGCTTCCGCGTGGTGGACCAGATGATCACGAATTTTCATCTGCCGCGCTCGAGCCTGCTGGTGATGGTGGCGGCGTTCGCCGGCCGGGAATTTCTGCTCGATGCCTACCGGTATGCGGTGGGGGCGGGATATCGCTTTTATAGCTACGGCGATTGCATGTGGATTCGGTGACGGCGCGGCGGGCCCGCTGCGCATATAATGTACCAGCCCCGGAGACGGTGGATGACGCGATACCTGATTCTGAGCGATGTGCACGCAAACCTGACCGCACTCGAAGCGGCGCTCGATGCCGCCGAGGGACGCTGGGATGAAGGCATTTGTCTGGGCGACGTAGTCGGCTACGGGCCGGATCCCAATGGGGCGATCGAGCGAATTCGCGCGCTGGGACTGGCGACGATTCGCGGCAATCACGACAAGGCGAGTTCGGGCATGGAGGGAACCGACGAATTCAATCCGATCGCGCGGGCCGCTGTGGATTGGACGCAGCGTCAGCTCGAACCCGAGAATCTGCGCTGGCTGCGCGAGTTGCCCAGCGGGCCGCTCGTCAAGGACGGCATCGCGTTCGTGCATGGCGCCGTCACCGATGAAGACGAGTACGTCTTCACGCCGGAAGGCGCGGCCGAGAGCCTTCGCATCGCTCCAAGCCCGCTCGTTTTCTTCGGCCACACGCACGTGCAGGGAGGATTTCTGCTGCGCGGCGATCGCGTGGACGGCTTTCGGCCAGCGGTTAGCGAGGCCGCCGGCCTGGTGGCGATGGAACTCGATCGCGACGCGCGCTATCTGATCAATCCCGGCTCGATCGGGCAGCCGCGCGATGGCGATCCGCGCGCGGCGTTCGTCCTGTTCGATCCCGGGCGGCGTACGATCGAATTCTGGCGTGTTCCCTACGATATCGAGGCGGTGCAGAAGCGGATGGACGAGGCCGGACTGCCGGAGCCGCTGGTATTGCGACTGGCCTTCGGGCGCTGAGGACAGCCATGATGGCGTTTCAAGTCGAACCGAGCGAGAAACGGCGCTCTCTGTGGCCGTTTTTGCTGATCGGCGCTGGCGTCGTTGTGGTGGTGGTGGCGATTTTCGCCTGGATGGGAAAACAACCTTCGGGGCCCGCGCCTGCCGTCGCGCCGATGCCCTTTGGCGCGGCCGAAAAAGCCTACGCGAGCCAGCTGAAATTCGAGCGGATGAAGGTGAGCCGGTTCGCGAACATGCTCAATCAGGAAGTCACCTACCTGGACGGCACCGTCGTGAACCAGGGCAATCGCACCGTCGCCAACATGCAGGTGACGGTGGAATTTCTCAACGTGGAAAATCAAGTGGTAAAGCGCCAGACGCTTCCCTTGCTCGGCGATCGCGCCGCGCCGATCCCGCCCGGAACGAGCCGCGAGTTCCGGCTGGGCTTCGAGCAGATCCCCGACGATTGGGACATGCAGGTGCCCGGCGTGAGAGTGACCGGAATTTTGCTGCGCTGAACGGCGCGCAAAGCGATCCACGGAAAAGGGACGGAGGAAGCGTGGGCGGCCGCGAAGGTCGCCCAGGAGAGGGCGGGCATATTGGCCGTTGATCCCACCAGCGAACTCGAGCAGGCGCTCGAACGCGTGGTTGGCCGCGAGCCATTTGAAATCCGCGAAGATGGGCGCAGGGTGACGGGCCTCGATGACGCGCAATACGAGGTGCGCCCGGGCCGCAAACCGCTCCTCTATCTTTGGTCCGGCGATCGGACTCTCGCGCGGCGCGTGACGCGCGTGGTGGAAGCCGACGGCGACCACATCCGCCTGGAAGTGGAGCGATTTGGCCGCACGAAACCCGGGCGGCTGGAAATCGTGCGCCGTGATCGCGCACGCAAGCCATCGCGGCTGAACCGCGAAAATTTCGCGAATCGCCTGGAGGAATTGCTTGCCCGGCAATTCCCCGACGAAACGCTCGAATCGCTTTCAACCGCTCCCGATCCCGAACATTCCCTTTCCGGCAACTACGCGCGCGGCTGGCTGCGGCGCGGAAAGCAGGGCTGGGCGATTCTCTCGGCCGCGCCCGGCGAAACGGCTGCGACGATGGACGGTTCGCTGACGTATGGATTGCTGTGGCTCGACCGGCTGCGAGGCCGGAACGTCGCGCCGATCGTAGCGGGGTTGCGGCTGATTCTTCCGGCGGGAGCCAGCCGGATGACGGCGCACCGGCTGGCGGGGATTGCGCCGGACGTCGCCGTGGAGCTTTACGAGTGGCAGGCGGACGAACCACTGGCGCGGCGCATGGATTCGAATGCAGGCGGGAACATCGCGACGTGGCTGGTGGCGCGGCGGCAAACCGAATTTCTTCTCGAGCAGGTCAAGGAAATCGACGCGCGGATCCGCTCGCTTTCCCCGGATGCGATCGATAGCGCGGTGGTTCCGGGAACGCGGCAGGTTTCCTGGCGCCATCACGGGTTGGAATTCGCGCAGTGGTCGCGCGGCACCCTGCGCGTGGGATTGGGACCGCGCAGAGCCGCGGTGACCGGCGACAGTTGGAGCGAACTCGAGCGGCTGGTGGCCGAACTCAGCGCGCACCGCCGCGCCGATGGCGACCATCGCCACCCCCTATTCCGCGCCTCGCGAGAACGCTGGCTGGAAACGATGGTTTTGGCCGATCCAGCGCGGATCGATGCCAGGCTCGACGCGAGCTTCGTCTATTCGCAAGTGCCGGCGTTTTCCGCCGGCGATCGCGGCGTGCTCGATCTGCTGGGAGTCAACGCCGAGGGCCGCCTGGCTGTGATCGAATTGAAAGCGGACGAGGATTTACAACTGATCTTCCAGGCGGTGGATTACTGGCTGCGGGTGCGCTGGCATCAGCAGCAGGGTGATTTCGAGCGCTACGGGTACTTCCCCGGCCGCACCTTGCACCCCGGTGCGCCGCTGCTCTACCTGGTAGCGCCGGGACTGCGGTTTCATTCCGCTCTGCGAACCCTGGCCCGCTACCTTTCGCCGGAAATTCCCGTCTGCCGCGTGGGACTCAACGAAGACTGGCGCAGCGGCCTGCGCGTGATTGAACGCGAATGGCGCGCCTCACCCGCGAAAGCAGGTATCGGATAAAGTCGTGGCGGAAAAACGTCCCCGAAAAAATTAAGGGAAGCAGCCTGGGTGGGACCAAAGACTGCTTCCCGGGGTGTGTCCTAGAGGTGCCTTCTGACATGTGTGATGAGCGGGAATGAACGGCGGTTGCATCGCGGTATTCTTTTTTTGAAAAAAAATTCTCACGAACTGAAATCCGCTGGGACGGCCGAAAGGGACGAAAAAGGCAGCGGAAAGGCAGCCTGCGCCGATGGCCGGAGACTGCGCTTAATTCTCAGTAGAACAGATACTTACGCCATTTCTCTTCCTGATTAGCCATCAGGCGCATCAGCTGGCGCGAGGTGTGGAGGGTGAACGGTCGCGGCCTCCGGATCAGGCGAAGAGAAGCTTCTTCCGGGGTGCGGTCGCCTTTCCGGTTGTTGCAGCCGTAGCAGCAGGCAACCAGATTTTCCCACGTAGAGCGGCCCCCGCGCGAGCGAGGCATCACATGATCGAGCGTGAGCTCGGCAGCTGGGAATTTCCGGCCGCAGAACTGGCAGGTATAGCGGTCGCGCAGAAGAATATTTTTTCGGGAGAGAGCTCGCGTTTGCTGGGGAATATGCCGGTAGCTGAGCAAACGAATCACCGAGGGGGCGCTCAAGGTGCGCGACGACGAATGGACCTCGGCGCTGTTGATTTCCTCGGCCTGGGCTACGCCTTTGAGCAGCAAAACGAGGGCGCGCCGCACGCGGGTGACGTGGACCGGCTCGTAGGTCGCGTTGAGCACGAGAACGGGCAACTGCATGACGGGGTGGTGGTGTACTTCCGTGGCCACGAAGGATGGCGCAGGGTCGTCGGGGCGAGGCGAGAGCGAGGCCGTCAGGTGCGAATGCGCTTCGCCGTGCATGGTCATATCTCGCACGCTTCGCTTGACTGAGGAAAGCTCTCGTTACCAGAGACGCTCAAACTCCGCTCGAGGTTGTCCCGGGAACGGGATGCTCCCAGCGAGGTAGAACCCGGGCCACCGTCACGGCATGCACCGCAGCCGCACCCGCCGAGCGCAAGGCTCGGGCGCAGGCATCCAAGGTCGCCCCGCTCGTCAAAACATCATCTACCAAGAGAATACGCGAGGTGTCAACTCGGGGTCCAGCCGGGGCATGGAATGCGCCGCGAACGGTTTCCCATCGCTCGCGCCGGCTGAGCTTCAGCCGTGGCGGGCGCGAGCGTAGCCGCACGAGCAGGTTGGTTACCATGGGACGGCCAAGCCGCTTGGCCAACGGCCGCGCGATGAGTTCCGCCTGGTTGTAGCCGCGCTCGCGAAGCCTGCGCCGATCGAGAGGCACGGGAACGACGAAATCCACTTCGCCCAGAGCGGCTTCGGTGCGGATCACCTGTTCGATTTGCGCGGCAAACCAGCTGCCAAGCGGGGCGACGGGTTCGTATTTGAGCAGCGTTAGCAGGCGAACCATCCCGTCGTCGTAGAGAGCGAAGCTTCGCGCCAGATCGAAATGGTAGACGCCGCGAGCGCAGCCGTGGCACAGCCGCGCCGGGCCATCGGCGACGATCGGCGGTTGCGGCCTGCCGCATTGCGGACAAACCGCCCCGCGAATTCGTCGCAGCGAATCAAGGCAGGCGGAGCAAACCGGCACGCGGCTGGCCGTCGAAAGCGGCTGGTGGCAGACGCGGCACGCACCGGGAAATACGACCGACACCAACGCATCCGCGGCGCCGCGCAGCGGCTTCCAAAGTTCGGCTGGACCGCTGAATTTCACGGCCAAGAGAGTATTCCAAGCGCGGGCGTGAACGAAAGAAAAGAATCGAGGGGTGTGACGGCGCAAGCAGGCGGCCGAATCGTCACGGAAAGCTACGCAAGACAGGCGAAGGGAAAACGGGATGGGAGAAACACGGTCGCATCCTCGGCTGGACTACGAACGAGGAGGTCCCAAGCGTAACGCCGATTCGCGCCGAGTTGCCGCGCGCAGTTAGCCCTGGCCTTGCTCGAGCTTTTCCTGGCAGGCGCGGCAGTGGCGCGCCCAAGGCACCGCTTCGAGCCGCTTTTGCTGCATCTCTTCGTGGCAGCTCAGGCATTCGCCGAAGGTTTCCTGATTGATCCGCCGCAGCGCCTCGTCCACCTGCTGCAGGGTGACGCGATCGGAGTCGGTCTGGCCGAACAGGAATTCCTTGGTGTAGGAATTCGCCGCCTTGTCGGCCAGGTCCACGGTGGGATCGTCGTCTGCCGAGCGGCCCTCCTGCTCGGTGCGTGCGATCGTGCGCAGGAGTTCTTCGCGCTTGGCTTGCAATTTCTTCTTGAAATAATCGAGCCGTTTCTTGTCCATCCCGCGAATCCCCGGTAACGCTCAACAGGAAGCCCGAAATGGGGCATTGTAGGGACTCCCGGCGAGTCCTGTCAATCGGGCGTTGCCTATGGGAAGCAAACCGACAAGGCGTGGTAGACTGGGCGCCAATCGTGGCACAACGAGTTGACCTGCGCGTTCAGATCGGTTCGCTCGAATTCTCCAATCCCATTCTGGCAGCGAGCGGCACATTTGGCTATGGGGTTGAGTTCGCCCATCTGGTGGATCTGAACCAGTTGGGAGGGCTGGTAACCAAAGGCCTTTCAGCCCGGCCGATGGCCGGAGCGCCAGCCCCGAGGCTGGCGGAAACGGCCGGGGGCATGTTGAACGCCGTTGGATTACAGAATATCGGCGTTGAAGCATTCATCCGGGAAAAATTGAGTCTGCTGCGCAACTACCGGACGGTGGTCCTGGCAAACGTTTTCGGATCCACGCCCGGCGAATATATCGAAGTGATCGAAGCGCTCGAGCAAGCCGAGGGGGTGGGGGGCTACGAATTGAATGTTTCCTGCCCGAATACCGATGCTGGCGGAAGGGAATTCGGCGTGGATGCGGAAATGACCGGGAAACTGGTCGCACAGGCACGTAAAGTGGCGAAGCGGCCGCTCTGGGTGAAACTCTCGCCTCAGGTCACGAGTATCGTCGCCATCGCGCGCGCGGCCGAAGAATGCGGCGCCGATGCCCTCACCGTAGCCAATACGTACCCGGGCATGGCGGTGGACATTCGGACGCGGCGCTCGCGCCTGGGCAGGCTGAGCGGAGGGTTATCGGGACCGGCGATAAAGCCGCTCACCCTTAAGCTGGTTTGGGAAACCTCCCACGCGGTTCGAATACCGGTGATAGGCGTTGGTGGAATCGAAACGGCCGAGGATGTCTTGGAATATCTGATGGTAGGGGCGTCAGCGGTGCAGGTGGGAACGGCCCATTTTGTGAACCCGGGTATCGGAATCGAACTTGTCAAAGGGATTGAGAAACTGGCAACTACACACAAAGTAAATAGTATCAATGAGTTAAGAGGGATTCTAGAAAGATAAATCGTTTGCCTCCCCCTCCCTGGTCCCTTATAATTTTCTCATACCCGCTGTACGACAGCCGTTATGAGAAAACTGGCCCTCGGACGCAAGAAGATATCTTTTTTCGGCTGCGCGGCGTTGTGTCTGCTGGGAGTGCCAAGGCCGGTCCGGGGTCCCGATTCGCTTCTACCGCCAGTGGGAAAGCAGGTTTGCCGGCTGAATCTGGGCAGCCAAACGCCCGCCAAGCCACAGCCGAACGAATGCTGGAGCGCCGTGGCCACGTGGTACGGGTCGGCTTTCAATGGGCAGCAGACCGCGAGCGGGGGCGCCTTCAACATGTACGGCCTAACAGCCGCGCATCGTAGCCTGCCCTTGGGTTCGGTGGTGCGGGTTTCGAACCCGAAAACCGGCAAGAGCACGGTGGTGACAATCAACGACCGCGGACCCTTTGTTCCTGGGCGCGGTTTGGACGTATCCTATGAAGTCGCCCGGCTTCTCGGGTTCGCCGAGCAAGGCGTTTGCCGGGTGCAGATCGAACTTCTGAAGCTGCCGACCGCCCCTTGGCTCAACGCGCAAGCGAGAGACTGATCGTTGCCCTTGATTACCCGGAGCTTGGGCCGGCTTTGGCAATGGCCCGGCAACTGGAATCGCTCGCGGGCCATTTCAAGATTGGCAGCCAGCTTTTTACCGCCGAAGGGCCGCGGGCGCTGGATAAATTGGCGCGGTACGGCGGCATCTTTCTCGACCTGAAATTCCACGATATCCCCAACACGGTGGCCGGAGCGGTGTCCGCGGCGGCGAATCTGGCCGGCGTACGTTTCCTCGATTTGCACGCGCTGGCGGGGTACGAAGCCATGCGGGCGGCGGTCGAGGCGATTGGCGCGCGCAAGGCGCGACCGCAGATTCTGGCCGTGACCATCCTCACAAGCCACGACGAGCGGAGCTTGCGCCGCATCGGCCTCGCGGGCAAGCCGGAGCCGAACGCTTTACGCCTGGCGAAGCTCGCGCGGCAGGCGGGCGTGGATGGAGTGGTGGCTTCGGCGCGCGAGGTGCGCGCGATCCGGCGCGCCACGGGCGCTGGTTTTCAGCTCGTTGTGCCGGGGATTCGGCCGGCGTCGGCTGGCTTGCAGGACCAGGTAAGGGTCGCCACCCCGGGCGAAGCAATTCGAGCCGGCGCGGATTACCTGGTTGTGGGCCGGCCGATCACCGGAGCCCCGTCGCCGGCTGCCGCGGCGGCGGCCATCGTTGCGGAAATCGGCCAGGCGCTTGGGGCGCGGGGCGAAAGCGCGGATCCGAAGGCCTGAAGGCGCGGGGCCGGCTCATGGCGAGCGGCCCAGTTCCCTTATTTCATGAAAAACGTCATTATCGGCACCGCTGGACACATTGACCATGGCAAATCAGCGCTGGTCGAGGCGCTGACGGGTACGCATCCGGACCGTTTGGAAGAGGAGAAGCGGCGCGGAATCACGATTGACTTGGGGTTCGCGTTTCTCGAAAGCGGCGGCGTGCGCCTGGGCTTTGTGGACGTGCCCGGTCACGAGCGGTTCGTGCGGAACATGCTCGCGGGCGCGGCGGGCATAGACCTGGTGCTGCTGGTGATCGCCGCCGACGAATCCATCAAGCCTCAGACGCGGGAGCATTTCGAAATTTGCCGTCTGCTGGGCATCTCGCGGGGCATCATCGCGCTGACAAAAGCCGACCTCGTAGACGAGGAAACGCTGGAGCTGGTTCGGCTGGAAGTGGAGGAATTCGTTCGGGGATCGTTCCTCGACGGCGCGCCGATTCTGCCGGTGAGCGCGCGAACCGGCGTGGGGATCGAAGCGCTGCGCGCGAGCCTGCTCGCGGCGGCCAACGTAACAGCGGGACGCGACGATTCCCGCCACTGCCGACTGCCGGTGGATCGTGCGTTTGCGGTGAAGGGATTCGGAACGGTGGTGACCGGAACGCTGGTTTCCGGGAAGGTGAAGGCCGGCGACGAACTGGAACTTTTTCCCGCAGGGCGACCGGTGCGCGTGCGTGGCGTGCAATCGGCCGGGCACGATGTGGAACAGGCGTGCGCGGGCCAACGCACTGCGCTCAATCTGGCCGGCGTGGAACTGGCGGACGTGCGACGCGGGGTGGCGCTGACCAGTCCCGGGCGCTTTCATCCGACTCGCCAGATTGACGCAAGAATCCAATTGCTCGGAACTGCCCGTCCGCTCAAGAACCGTGCCTTGGTGCATTTTCACCAGGGAACGGCGGAAACGGTGGCGGAGGTGGTGACGCTCGAAGGGGCTGCGATCCCTCCCGGCGAATCGGGCCTCGCGCAATTGCGCCTGCGCGAGCCGGCGCTGGTTCTGGCCGGCGACCGGTTCATCCTGAGGCAGTTTTCTCCCGTGACGACCATTGGTGGCGGCGTGGTGCTCGACGGACTGGCTCCGCGGCATCGCGCGAACGACGCAGCGGCGCTATCGCTGCTGCGAACGCTCGAAGCGGGAAACCGCGAGGATTCCCTCGCGGCCCTTGCCGCCGCCGAGCCGCGCGGATTGGGCCTCGCGGAGGTCGTGGCGCGAACGGCGTGGAGCGAAGCGGAGATTCGCGCCTCAGCCGAAGCGCTCGAACGCGCGGGCCGGCTGAAGATTGTGAGCCGAGAACCCTGGGTCCTTTGTTCGGCGGAAAATTTTGCCGCTTGCACCGCGCGGATGCTTGCGGCGCTCGACGCCTTTCACCGAACGAACCCGCTGGTTGCCGGTATTCCGAAGGAGGAATTGCGGGCGCGCGCGGCGCGCCATCTTCGAGCGGAGATTTTTCCAGCCGCGCTGGAGGAACTGGTCTCGCGCGGCGAGGCTGAAGTGCAAGCGGATACGGTGCGGCGCGCGGGGCGCAAGATCGTTTTGACGGCGGAAGAGCAGCGCGCGCGGGAATTGCTGGAACGCGCGTTCGAAACGGCGGGCCTAACGGCACCGCGGCTCGAAGAATTGGTTTCGCGTCTGCCAGTGGACCCGCAGCGGGCACGGAAGCTGCTCCAATTGCTGCTGCGCGAAGGAATTCTGGTGAAAGTCAGCGAGGACTTGGTGTTTCACCGCGCGGCGATCGTTCGCCTGCGGGAACTGCTCGCTGAATATAAAAAGCGGCAAGGGGAGCGGATTTCCGTGGCGAGTTTCAAGGAACTGGCCGGCGTCAGCCGCAAATACGCCATCCCGTTACTCGAATTTCTGGATCGGGAACAGGCGACTCGACGCGCGGGCGACGAGAGGGTTATACTTTAAGTGCGACGCCGGGCCGAGTCTGGCCGGCGCCGGGAGGCATTTCATGGGAGATATCAGCCCGATCCATATTCTCCTTGTGCTGCTGATCATCGTTCTCCTGTTCGGCGGGAAGAAAATCCCCGAGATGATGCGCGGCCTTGGGCAGGGCGTCCGCGAATTCAAGGAAGGAATGCGCGACACGCCAGCTCCGCCAGCGCCACCGGCCGAAACACACACCACCAGCCAAACCGCTCAGGAAAAGAAATAGGCGCAAAAGACTGAGCGTTTCCCAGACCGTTTCAGGCCTGAGGCGGTTCCTGTTCCCACCCCGAATCCCGCAGCATCCGGCAGAGCCGTGCGAGCGGCAACCCCACCACGTTGAAGTAGCAGCCCTCGATCCGAGTGACGAAACATCCGCCGCGTTCCTGAATTCCGTAAGCGCCAGCCTTATCCATCGGCTCGCCCGTGGCAACGTAGGATTCGATTTCCCGCTCGGTGAGCGCGGCGAATGTCACGGCGGTGGTTTCGACCGCCTGGCGCAATTCCGCGTCGGGCAGTCGTAAAAGGGCCACGCCGGTGAGCACCTGGTGCAGGTGGCCGGAAAGGCGCCTCAGCATGCGCCGGGCATCCTCGGCCGAAACGGGCTTACCCATCGGCTCGCCGTCCAGCACGACGAGCGTATCGGCGCCAATCACGAAAGCCGGGCCTTCGATTCCCTCCGCGGCACGGCGCGCTTTTTCCGCGGCAAGCCGCAGAACGCACGCCTCGGCGGATTCGCCCGGAAGCGGGGTTTCGTCGATTTCCACCGCGCGCCGCTCGAAGCGGAAACCGGCATTTTCCAGAATGGCCGCGCGGCGTGGGGAAGCGGAAGCGAGCACAAGCCTCATCGTCGGGAAATGACCCTCGCTGCGAAAAAGAACAAGCGGAGATTTTAACATCCGGCCCGGCCGCCGCCCCGCGAACGCGATAAAATGGACCGCTTGTAAGGGTGCCGTGCGGTCAGCTGTAAACGACGCGTCGCATGGAATATGGGAAGCGGAAAGTTTCCATTCGCCAGGCGGATGGAGTACACTTTTCGACCCCTGATGAATCGGATCGCAGCCATCGTCGCCGCGGCCGGAATGGGCACGCGGATGGGTTTGGGCACGCCGAAACAGTTCCTCGAACTGGACGGCGTTCCCATTCTGTTTCTGACGCTGCGCCGCCTGGCGGCCAGCCCGATGCTGACCGAATTCTGGATTGCATCGCCCGAAGAACATGTTGCCGCGCTGCGCGAACAGCTGGGCGGCGAATCGCTGGGCCGGCCGGTGCGTGTGGTGGCCGGCGGCGAAACGCGGCAGGAATCGGTGGGACGCGCGCTCCAGGCGGTTGACGAGGACGTGGAACTTGTGGTGGTGCACGACGCGGTGCGGCCGCTGGTGACGCGGGAAATGATCGAGCGTGTGGTGGCCGAAGCGCAGGTCTGCGGCGCAGCGATTGCCGGTATTCCGGCGATCGATACGGTAAAAGAAGTGAAGCGCACGGGCTTGCCGGAAGATACGGCACTGATCACGGCGACGATTCCGCGCGAGCGGATCGTTCTGGCGCAAACGCCCCAAGTCTTCGCCACTCGCCTGCTGCGCGACGCCTACGCGCGCGCCGAAGCGGACGGCATGACGGCTTCCGACGAAGCGGCGCTCGTCGAGCGCCTGGGCCATGAAGTCCACGTGGTGCTGGGATCGGAGCGCAACATCAAGATCACGCGGCCGGCGGATTTAGAACTGGCGCAATTTTACCTGCAGCAGGAGCGCAGCTCACCGTGAGCGACGCGGCCCGGCCCGAGCCGATCTGCCGCATAGGCATCGGTTACGACCTGCATCGACTGGAGCCAGGGCGGAAGCTGATCCTCGGCGGCGTCGAGCTTGCGGCCAAGCGCGGACCGGTGGGCCATTCCGACGGCGACGCGCTGGCGCATGCGATCTGCGACGCGCTGCTGGGCGCCGCGGGACTCGGCGACATCGGCACGCATTTCCCCGATACCGATCCGAAATGGAAGGGCGTATCGAGCCTGCTGTTTCTCGAGCGAACCGGGACGCTGCTTGCCGAACGCGGTTTTCACGTCGCTTGGATTGATGCGGTGGTGATCGCGGAGCGGCCGAAGCTGGGGCCGCACTTTCCCTCCATGCGTCAGGCCCTCGCCCGCGCGCTAGGCATTCCCCACGAACGAATCAATTTGAAAGCCAAAACGAACGAGGGGCTGGGCGAATTGGGTCGCGGCGAAGCCATCGCCGCGCAAGCCGTTGCCGCGCTGGCCAGCTGATGGCGCGGCGGCGCGGCCGACTGCCGGTGGCGTGACGATTGTTTGTAAAATGAGTTGGCGATGCCTTCCGAATCCCTTCCCGAACCCATGCCGGCCGGTGATCCGGAATCCGCTCCGGCACCGCGATTGACGGCGTCGGACGTTGCGCGCATCCTGCGCCAGCGCGGATGGCTTAGGATCGAGGGGGACCGGGAGACGCCGGAGCTGCGCGCGTGGCTCGAGCGCGCCGCGATGCTCCTGGGGCCGCAGGCCGACGACGAAACGCAACTCGCCGAGTTGCTCTCGCTGGTTTTTCACTACGACGCGAGCGAAATTCTGAATTCCGCCGATGCGCCCATCGTTCTTTCGCGAACAGGGGCGCGCGCGGTGCTTCGCGAATTGGGGCGCGAAGTGATTTCCGGCTCGGAAGTGGATTCCGACCGGATGAAAGAGATTTTCACCCGCGTGCGCGAGCGCAGCGGGTATAGCGGACGCGAATTGTGCCACCCGCTGCGGCTGGCGCTCGCCGGGCGAGCAGGCGACGGCGAGTTGGACCGCGTGATTCTGCTGCTGGACTGGGCCGCGGAGTTGCCTTTCGCGACCCGTGTCAAGCCGACGCGCGAACGCATGCTCGAATTCTGCAGCCAAATGGATTGAACGCGGCGAGGGACAGCGAATGGTCCGACGAATGGGAATTCATGCCGTGCACGAAGCGGTTGCCTCCGGTCAGCCGATCGACCGCGTGATCGTGGCGCGAGGGCTGCACGGCGAGCGCGTTCAGGAAATCGTGGATCTGGCGCGCCGACGCGGAATTCCCGTGCGATTCGAAAGCCGGGAACAACTCGACCGCATGGCGGAAGGCGAGCGGCATCAGGGCGTGATCGCGCTGGCCGCTTCGAAAGCTCCACTCGAAATCGAGGATCTGCTGGCAAAGGCGAAAACGCCGGGATTGGTGGTTCTACTCGACGGCATCGAGGACCCGCGCAATCTGGGCGCGATTGTGCGCACCGCGCTGGCCGCAGGAGCCGATGGTTTAGTGATTCCCGAGCGCCGTGCGGCAGGACTGACGGAGACTGTGGCGCGGACTTCGGCCGGCGCGATCGAGCATCTGCCCGTGGCGCGCGTGAAGAATCTGGCGCGCGCGATGGAAGAATTGAAATCGGCCGGCTACTGGATCGTGGGGCTCGACGAGCGCGGCGAAAAACCGCACACGGCGATGGACTACACCGGACCCATCGCGCTGGTGATGGGCGGCGAGGGCCGCGGGCTGCACGAACTCACGCGGAAACAGTGCGACTGGGTGGTCGCGATTCCGACCACCGGCCCGGTGCGTTCGCTCAACGTATCGGTGGCCGCCGGAGTGGTCCTCTTCGAAGCCGTGCGCCAACGAATGGCAAAAGCGGCGGGCGGGCAATCGCCCTCGGCAAAGCCGGCCAAACCGAAACCCGGCGAGGGGTAGCCGCAAGCGGCCTATTCCCGAGCCCCACGTGTGCGGTGTCGGCTACTTGTCGTAGCTGAGCGTCGAAAAGATGTCGATGCCGTCGAGTTTCGACCGGCCGTTGAGGAATGTGAGTTCCACGGCGAAACACGCGCCGACGATGTCTCCTCCGAGCTGGCGAGCCAGATGCACCGTCGCCTGGGCCGTGCCGCCGGTGGCGAGCAGATCGTCGCAAATCAAAACGCGCTGGCCAGGGCGAATAGCATCCTCGTGGATTTCGAGGCCGTCGGAACCGTATTCCAGTTGGTAGCGAATTTGCGCGGTTTTCCACGGCAGCTTGCCCGGCTTGCGCACGGGAACGAAGCCCGCGCCAAGTTCGAACGCCAGCACTGGCGCGATGACGAAGCCGCGCGCTTCGATGCCGGCCACGACGTCCACTTTCGCCGAGCGGTAGCGATCCACCATGTTCTGCATCAGCGTGCGGAAGCCGCGCCGATCCTGGAACAACGTGGTGAGATCGTAAAAGAGGATGCCCGGCTTCGGGTAATCCGGCACCTCGCGAATCAATTTTTTCAAATCGTCCATACCGGTTCCTTTTTCACCAGCCTTCGTGTTCGATGGCAAATTCATTGCCGTAGCGCGGCAAGAAATCGGCCGGCTGTTCCTGCACTTCCCAAACGGCTGCCGACGCCGGGCCCATTTCCAGCTTTTGGCGAAAAGCCTGAAGCGTTTCCGCCGTTCCGATGGCGTAGACCTCCACGCGGCCGTCGCGCAGGTTTTTGGCGTAGCCGGCGACGCCGACCGCTTCGGCCGAGCGGCGCGCCCAGTGGCGATAGCCCACCCCCTGCACCGAGCCGCTCACGTAATACAATCTGGCGATGCGGCGTTCCTCGCTCATCGGAGAAATCCTCCCTCGCCAAGCAAACGTTGAATTTTACCAGAGCCGGACCCCGGTGCTTCGAAGGAATGTAGTCGCGCGACCTAAATTCCCCGGGCGGGCGCTCCGGGCTCGGATGTGCGAAAATTGAATCCGGGATCATGCCGATGAGGAAAGCGATAGAACGTTTGGGTCTGGCGGCGCTGGTGGCGCTGGGCGTGACGGCCGGAGCGCGCGCGCAGCAGCCCGGCCCGATCGTGCCGCCGGAAAACCCGAAAATCAAGACGGTCCCGCTGCATCCGGAAACCGCGCCGACCCGGATTCCTCCGGCGCTGATCGTCGCGCAATTCACCGCCAACGAGGCGAAGTACAAGGCGGCCTACGCCAAATTCGATTTTCAGCAGACGATCCGCGTGGAGGAACTGGGAACGGCAGGCGGGCCGACGGGCACCTATGAGGTGAAGGTCCTGAGTCATTTAAAGCCGAACGGCGAGCGCTACGACCGGCTGCTCAGCCATTCCCCATCCTCGCTCGAATACGTGCACCTTTCCGCGCAGGATCTTGAAGTGCTGGCGGAGATGCCGCTGTTTCCGCTGGCGGGCAAGCAGGCGGGCAAGTACAACTTCATCTATCAAGGCACGGAAAAGCTGGACCAGCTCAGTACGTTTATCTTTCGCGTGAAGCCGAAGCGGATCATTCCCGGCGAGCAGCTTTTTTCCGGAGTGATCTGGGTGGACGACCACGATATGGCAATCGTGAAGAGCTACGGCAAGTTCGTCAACGGAGAGCCGCCATCGGCGGGCGCGCTCCCCTTCATCGTGTTTGAAACGGCCCGGGAAAACACGCAGGGAAAATTCTGGTTTCCCGCCTTCATCCGCTCGGACGACGTGGTCGCCGTTGGCCAAAACCAGTTGCCCATCCGCCTGGTGATTCGGTCGAGCGATTTCCGCCTCAGTCAGGCAAAGAGCAACGCGGTTTCCTTCTGAACGCGGCCGGAATCCGGGGTTAGCGCAGCGTCGGTTCGGGCTCGGTGGGATGCACCGTGTGGAAATCAGCACGCGGGACGCGGCCCGACGCATCCAAACGGAAGCGATAGAACGGATTGACTGGGCCCGGTCCCTTGCCGATCGGGTGACCGTGCTCGATGGCCTTGGTGACGAACGCCTTGGCCAGCGTGACGGCTTCGGCGAGCCCGCGCCCGCCGGCAAGTTGCGCGGCAAGGGCCGAGGAAAACACGCAACCGGTGCCGTGCGTGTGGCCGGTCTTCACCTGTTCGCCGCCGAATGTGACCGCTTCCCCGCCATCGAAGAGGACGTCCACCGGCTTTTCCAGATGACCGCCCTTCACCACCGCGGCGCGCGCCCCCATTTCCACCAGCTTTTGCGCGGCGGCTTTCATGCCGGCCAGATCCTTCACCTCGATGCCGGCGAGCAGTTCGGCCTCGTCGAGATTGGGCGTGATCACGGCGATGCGCTTGATCAGCTCTTCCCGCAGGAATTTCAGGCCTGAAGCATCAAGCAATTCGGGACCGCCGCTCGAGGGTTTCACAACCGGATCGAGCACCACGCGGGAGATGCCCGCGCGTTCCAGGAATTCCGCCACTTCGACGGCATTCGCGCGATTGGCGAGCATGCCGATTTTGACGACGGCGATTTCCAGATCCTCGGCCAGGGCGTCGAGCTGGGCCCGGAGCGTGGCGTGCGGCACGGGATGCACCGCCTTCACGCCCTGCGTGGATTGCACCGTAAGGGCGGTGATTGCCGCCACGCCGTAGCAATCGTGAACCGCAAACGTTTTCAGATCGGCCGCGATGCCGGCGCCGCACGCGGGATCAAATCCGGCAATCGTCAGAGCGATCGGCGGTGCCGCGGAATGGTTTGCCAACGTTCGTTCGCCTCCCTCTTGCACTCTAAGAAGATGCACGGCCAAGCGCAAGTGCAAAGTTGAGCGGAAGGGGTTTCGATGGCGAATGGAGAGCGCCGCGCCGAAGGACGGTGTGCCGATTCGGCGCGGCGTGAAAAGCAGCCGAGGAAAAAGAACTCAGGGGAACAGCCCGCGCGTCTGAACGGCTTCGGCGACTCGCCCGACGGCGAGCGCGTAGGCGCCGTTGCGCAAATGCGTGCGATATTTTTGCGCCGACGCGACGATTTCGCCGAACGAGCGCCGCATCACCACATCGAGCCGTTCGTTGACTTCCGGCTCGGTCCACGCGTAACCCTGCAAGTTTTGCACCCACTCGAAGTAGCTGACGGTGACGCCGCCGGCATTGGCGAGAATATCCGGCACGACGAGCACTCCCTTGCGATGCAGGATTTCGTCGGCATGAGGAGTGGTCGGGCCGTTCGCGGCTTCGACGACGATGCGCGCCTTGATCTGGTCGGCGTTGGCGAGCGTCAGGACGCCTTCGAGCGCCGCGGGCACCAACAGATCGCACTTCAGGGCGAGCAGGTCGTCATTGGTGATGCGCGAAGTCCCGGGCATGCCGACAACCGTTCCGGTGCGTTCCTTGTAGCGCTGGGCGCGCAGCGGGTCGATGCCACGGGCATTGTAGGCGGCGCCGCGGGAATCACTGATCGCCACGACCTTCGCCTTTCGCTCGGTGAACAACCGGCAGGCGATCGAGCCCGCATTGCCGAATCCCTGAATCGCCACGGAGGCGCCGCGTAGCGAAATCTTCTTGAACTTACAGGCCTCTTCCGCGGTCACGACAACCCCACGCGCGGTCGCTTCGTTGCGGCCCGGGGAACCGCCGAGCGAGATCGGCTTGCCGGTGACGACCGCTGGAGCGGCGTGGCCGACGGTGACGGCGTAGGTGTCCATGATCCAGGCCATCGTTTGCGCGTCGGTGTAGACGTCGGGCGCGGGAATATCCAGCTCCGGCCCGATGAGCGGAGCGATTTCGTAGGCGTAGCGGCGCGTGAGGCGCTCGAGTTCCCCTTTGCTCATGCGCTTGGGATCGCAGATCACGCCGCCCTTGGCTCCGCCGAAAGGAACGTTTACGGTCGCCGTTTTCCACGTCATCCACGCGGCCAGAGCCTTCACTTCATCGAGCGAAACATTGGGATGGTAACGGATGCCGCCCTTGCCCGGCCCTCGCGCCACGTTGTGCTGCACGCGGTAGCCGGTGAATACGCGCGTCTGGCCGTTGTCCATCTCGACGGGAATCGAAACTTCCAGGATGCGCCGAGGCGCGCGCAGGATTTGGCGGGCGCCATTGGTTAGCTTGAGCAGCTCGGCTGCCATATCGAATTGAAGCTGGGCGATGTGGAACGGATTGAGGTCCTCGCGAGGTGGCATGCGCGGGGGAAGGACGGGCCGGGTGACCGTTGCCATCGAATCTCCTCCTTCAGCCTGACGAGCGTCGGTGATTGCTCACTGTTACGCGACTTCGCGCCACAGATGACCCTCCCGCTCGGCGCGAGAGCAGAGCGCATCCACCGACGGCCTCACCCGATCCTTCAGGCCTGAGCGGAGCGCCGTTTCCGGGCCACGTAACGCGCCCGGCATTGCTCGGAACAAAAGTGCAGCGTTTTCCCGTCTTCTTCGAGCGGATAAGAAATGTCCTCCGCCACGTAGGTGCCGCAACCAGGGTCACGGTGCAGCGTCTTCATGGGCGCGGGCGGCTGCCGCTCGACGCGCCCGGTGTTTGCCGGCCGCGCGGGTTTGCGACCAAAAATGCGTCGCAGCAGCCAAATGACGAAAATCACCCAAAGAACTGTCTCAAAAACGTCGACCAAAAATTCCATACCGTTATGTTACCCCTGCCCTTGCAGCCAATCCCTCCTGCTCCGAGAAGCAGGGTGATGAATCAGTGGCCGCAGTTTATTCAAGCAGCTAATCAGGGTCAATGAAAACCGGCAAAATGCGGGACGAAACTTGGGTTAGCCGCAGGGACACAAAGCCAGGAAATACCCATAAAATATTGGTATATAAGGACTAACAGAAGAGGCCTGGTGTTACCGCAGAGGCAAACCCACCCGTCAGCTCTTCGGTGCGGGAATACGGTCCACTCCCATATAGGGAACGAGCGGCTCCGGAATCACGATCGAGCCATCGGCCTGCTGGTAGTTTTCGACGAGCGCCACCCAGGTGCGGCCCACGGCTAGGCCAGAACCGTTCAGCGTGTGGACGAATTCGCTCTTCCCGCCCTTGGGCCGGAACCGGATGCCGGCGCGGCGCGCCTGAAACGACTCGCAATTCGAGCAGGAAGAGATTTCCATGAACGCGCCGGTTGACGGCAGCCAAACCTCGATATCGTAGGTTTTGGCCGAAGCGAAACCCATGTCGCCGGTGGAAAGCAGGATGACGCGGTGGTGCAGACCGAGCCGCTGGAGCAGATCCTCGGCGTCGCGAACGAGTTTTTCCAGTTCGTCGTAGCTTTCGTCCGGCCGCGTGAATTTGTACATCTCGACTTTCTGGAACTGGTGCTGGCGCACGATGCCGCGCGTATCCCGGCCCGCGGCGCCGGCTTCCGAGCGAAAACAGGCGGTCCAGGCGCAGACGCGAAGCGGAAGGGAATCGGCGTCCAGCGTTTCGCCGCGATGGAGATTGGTCAGTTCGACTTCGGCGGTTGGCGTGAGCCACCAGTCCGTGCCTTCGAGGTGAAACATATCGGCGGCGAATTTCGGCAACTGGCCGACGGCGGTGAGCGAATCGGTGCTGACGATGAACGGCGGGAGAAATTCGGTATAGCCGTGTTCCCGGGTGTGAACGTCGAGGAAAAAATTGGCCAGGGCACGTTCGAGCCGCGCACCGAGACCTCGATACAGCGCGAATCGCGAGCCGGCGATGCGCGTGGCGCGCTCGAGGTCAAGAATGCCGGCCCTTTCGCCAACTTCCCAATGCGGACGAGGAGTGAAATCGAATTGCGGGGGCGCGCCCCAACGGCGGACTTCGACGTTGTCCCGGGCGTCGCGGCCGACGGGCACGGTGGCGTCCGGCAGATTCGGAACGGTGAGCAGGAACCGGCGGAGTTGTTCATCGAGCTCGGCGATGCGCTCGTCGTACTCGCGTATCTGCTGCGAGGTCTGCTTCATTTCCGCCGCCAGCGCGGCGATATCCTCGCCGGCCTGCTTGCGCTGGCCGATGTCTTCGCTCGAGCGGTTGCGCAGCGCTTTCAGGCGCTCCGCCTCGGTCACCACGCGGCGCCGCTCGGCGTCGAGGGCCTGAAATGCGTCGAGATCAATCGTAACGCCGCGGTTTTGCCCCATCTGGCGAATGAGGTCGGCATGTTCTCGCACAAAGGAAAGATCGAGCATAGTGGAACAGAGTAACGCAACCCGGGCCGCGGGGAAAAGCGAGCGTGGGGCGATAACCGATGCTTCCCGCCGGTCACCGCGCAGAAACTCCCGGCACGCGACAACTGTGCTAGCATCAGCAAAGGTCCCATGCAAAATCCCATAGATGATCGTGAAACGTTTATCGTAAGCGCGGTGCGCACGCCGATCGGAAATTTCGGCGGCGCGCTGAAAAATCTCACTGCCGTCGAATTGGGGATTCACGCCGCTCGCGTGGCGCTCGAACGCGCCTTCGGCCAGATTCCTCCCGAGCGCAAGCCGGGCGAGCCCCAGCCGGAAAACTGGCCTTATCCCTGGAAAGTGGACGAATTGATTTTCGGCAACGCGCGCCAGGCGGGTGTGCGCCCGAATCCGGCGCGGCAAATCGCGTGGCGTGCGGGGCTCGGCGATGATACGCCTGCCTTTACGGTGAACATGGCCTGCGCTTCGGGCCTCGAAAGCGTGGCCCTCGCCGCGCAGCGCATCCGGCTGGGCGAAGCGGATCTGGTGGTCGCCGGCGGAACGGAATCCATGAGCCGCGTACCCTATATGCTCGACGCGCGCTGGGGCGCGAAAATGGGGCATCAGAAGCTGATGGATGGAATGTATCAGGACGGGTTCCTTTGCCCCATTTCCGAAATGGTGATGGGCGAAACGGCGGAATTGCTGGCCGATCGTTACGGCATCGGACGCGAGGAGCAGGATGCCTACGCCGCCGAAAGCCATCAGCGCGCCGCTCTCGCTCAGGCCGAATGCCGTTTCCAGGCGGAACTCGCCCCGCTTGATCTCGCCGACCGTTCGGGCCAAACGACCCGCCTCGATCGCGACGAGCACGTGCGCCCGGACGTGAAAGCGGAAACCATGGCGAAACTTTCTCCCGTTTTCCGCAAGACGGGAACGATCACCGCGGGAAATTCGAGCGGAATCACCGACGGCGCGGCCGCGCTGGTTCTGGCAAGCGGGAAACGCGTGAAGGAGTTGCGGCTCGAGCCGCTCGCTAGAGTCTCCTATTCCGCTGTGGCAGCCGTAGATCCGCGCGTGATGGGCATCGGGCCGGTGCCGGCGACAAGAAAACTCGAACGGCGCAGCGGGCGCAAATTGACCGATTACGGCGTGGTGGAACTGAACGAAGCGTTTGCGGCGCAGCTACTGGCCTGCGACCGCGAACTCGGTTTCGACCGGGAGCGGCTGAACCCGAATGGCGGCGCGATCGCCCTGGGACATCCGATCGGCTGCACCGGAGCGCGCATCCTCACCACGCTCGTTCACGAAGTGCGGCGGCAGCGCGCGCAATGGGGATTGGCAACGCTTTGCGTTTCGGGCGGCATGGGCATGGCGCTCGAAATCGAAAACGCTTGAGCGGGCGCGCGGCGGAAGCCGCGGCCGGCACGGCGGTGCGGCAATGGAGCCGCCGAAAGGACTGATTTGCGGGGATGTCCGATTCGCCCATTCCGCCTTTTCCGCCCGAAGAGCCGCCCAATGTTGGTCCGTTCGACGAGGATCGCCGTTACCGGCGCTGGCTCTGGGTAATGCTGGCCCTGCTGGCGGTGAGCTGCACGGCCTTCGCGTTGACCACCCTTTGGCTGGGCCGGATGGAAAACCCGCTGGCACTGGCCGAGGCGGATACGCAGGCAACGCGACTGGTGGAACAACATTTTGCCGCGCTCGAACGCGGCGATTTCCACACCGCTTACGATCAGTTTTCCGCGCGTTACCGCCGCCGGCTTTCCTTTGAAACCTTCAGCGCGGTCATGGCCACTCACTGGGGGCTGCTGCAGGGCCGCATCTCGATGTTTCCCCATGCGGACACGGCCAATCACGTGACGGTCGACATCCAGTGCAGCGGAGACGAAGGCACCGAGGTGAACGCCGAATTCACCTTGATCCGCAGCGCGAATCGCTGGTGGATCGACGACGTGCGCTGGGGGCGCGCGCGCGCGGGCGACCTCGTCTACACCTGAGTCCCGGCGCCACGCGCCCGTCCAGCGGCTGCCCTACCTGGAATCACTCTCCCATGTAAACACCGGATCCGACGATATACGTCTTCTCTCCGGATTGGACCTTGCGCACATACGTCAGTTTAGGGACGGGCGTGTTGTCGCCTGGCTTGTACCAGTAGTATTCCACCCACCCGCTGCCGTCTTTCGTCGCTGTCGCGATATATTCGCGCACCAGCTCCTTACCCTTCACATCCTTCAGCTCCATGAGGTTTTTCCCCTCCAGGCTCGGCTGGCCGGGATTCACCAGTTCGGTGCCGTCGGGGCTGTTCACGAACACGTAAGTGTCCATGAACCGGAAGGGACCGGTTTTGTCCCTCAATTGGCCGAACGCTTCCTCGCCTTGCGCTGCAACGAGATCGGCCGCGCGGTTGACCACGTCCACGATGAAAGCCTTGTCCATTTGCATGTTGTAAATTCCGGAGGCAACGATGTACTGCTTGCCGGACGGAAACGTGACTCGCTTCACGAACGTGGACTTCCACGTTGGGAAGATGCCGCCGGGTTCGGGATACATGTAGTGGACCCATCCTTCACCCGAGGGGCTGGCGGCCACTTCGAGAAACATCTTCCCGTAGGGCCTTCCCAGGGAGTCCTTCGCGACGCTCGCGTCCTGGCCTTCGAGCGAGGGATCGGCGGCATGGAACACGCGTTTGCCGTCCATGGTCCAGACGACGAAATAAGTGTCGTCTCCGAACCATTTCGATCCCTTCTTCCGAAATTCGGGAAAGGCATTCTCGCCTTCTTTTTCCAGCACGGCGGCGCCTTCGCGAACCAGCGCCATCAATTCCGGTGCGGTCATCTTTCGACCCACCTGCGCGGCCTTCGGTGCGTTGGCGAGGTAAACGCCGCAGCCCACCATCACCCACGAGTCTCCCATTCGCGCTTTACTCACGTAGGTGGACTTTTCCGTGGAGACGCTTTCGCCCGGTTTCGGCCACATGTAATCCACCCAGCCGGAGCTCTTGCTTTCGACCACCGAGAACATCTCCCGAATCAGCTGCTTTCCTTGGGTGTCTTTCACGTTGAGAATGTTCCGGCCTTCGAGATTCGGAAAACCCGGGTTGACCAGATCGACGCCATTTCTGTCAATCACAAAGATGTACGCGTCCTTGGCTCTGAACGGACCCTTGGGATCGTGGAAGAGCGGGAAAGCGGCTTCGCCATTCTTCTGGATCTCGGCGACCGCGCCCTTCACCATGTCGACCACGAAGCTTCGCTCCATCCTGTCGTTGTACATGCCGGCGGCAACGATATAACTCTTGCCGGAAGGAGCGGTGACGAGCCGCGAATAGGTGCTCTTCCACCGCGGCAGAATCCCGCCGGGCACGAGCCATTCGTAGTGATACCAGCCTTCCGGTTTGCCCGGAACCATTGTTGCGGCATCGATGATTCCCCGGACAATCGGCTTCCCGTTGATGTCTTCAAGGTCCAACACGTTTTTGCCTTCGAGAGCCGGATCGGGATGGACCAGCATGTTTCCGTCGCGGTCCAGCACAAAGATGTAGGTCTCTCCGTGGCGCCAGCGGCTGCCGGCAACGCGGAACTGGTCAAACGCGGATTCTCCATTGGCGCGAACCCGATCGGCCGCGTCGTTGACCAGGGTAACCAGAGCTCGCGTTTCCTTATACTGGTAGGTTTGCCCGTCATGGTTGGTCGCGGTAACGGCACGCGTTTTGCCATTGGCGGATCCGCAAACGAACAACAGGAGCACGCTCCAGAGGAAAATCGTTCCTCGCATCCACATGTCCTTAACCTCCTCGCCTTGCGGCGATAATCTTCTGTACTTCACACGCGGACAGCGCCATTTCGGCGCCCGGCAATACTCCGCCTCCAAATTCCGAGCGGCTCATGCACGCTCACGACGCCTTGGGGACTCGCGTCTTGTAGGCTCCCCGCACTGGGACTTCATATCCCCGCGTGTGAATGAGCCGCGTTTTTCTTCCTGCCAATCTGGCCTTCGCGGAATTCTCGTTTGTAAATTGCGACAGCGCGCCAGGCCGACAGCGCTCTTTTCCCCACGGCTCTTGAATTCCACGACACCGATGGGCCTTTGAGGTCTGTGGTGGGGACACGTTCTCTAATTGCCTTAGTCCCTGCACGCTGATGTCCAAGCCGGCCCGGAGCGAAGGAAGGAGAACCAAGCGGCTTGCGGAAAGCTATCTTCTTTAGCAACCGTGCAATCCATGGGGGTGGCAGTCTGGAAAGGCAAAAAGATAATGGCGCCCACGAAGTCGTCGAGTGGTTTCGCGCAAAAGTGCGAGAAGAGCCGCTACTCGACAAACCACCGGACGCCCGCCTGAACACCAACGCTCAAGGATCCGAACGACTGGATTCGCTCAGTTCGAGCAGCACTTTGTGCTCGACGTAACTGTCATTTCTGACAGTTCCAGCAGCATTCCACCGGACGTAGCTTGAGAGTATAGAGATCGCAGCCGGGAGCGAGGACGATGTTGGTGCACCGGCGCCGGAATCGAAGCGCCGAGACCCGCTGCGCAACGCAAGGACGCGTTATGGAAGCACAGAGGCTGAACCCAGCAGGTGCGTCGGCCGTTTTCGCGGGATCCTTCAAGGCTGAAACGCTTCGGCCGAGTGTGCGAATCGTCGAAGGATCCGTATGACCCCACTCGACATTTTTTCGCTTTTCGTCCTGCTCGTTGTCATTGCGCTCGTTGTGGGGCTGCTGCTGCTTCTCGCGTGGTTGCCAGGTAACCTGGCGCGAAAGCGGCACAGCCCGTGGGCCGAGCCGATCAACGTAGCGGGATGGGTGGGCATCCTGATACCGCCCATCTGGATGTTGGCGCTGATTGCGGCGTTCGTGCGACCCTCCGCCGGCCCGGGCGCGCTGGTTGCAATCACCGAACCTCAAGCCGCGGAGCTATCCGCATCCATCGCCCCGCTGACCGAGCGCCTGACAAAGCTGGAAACGGGCATGCGAGAACTGCTGGCCAAATCGGCGACCCGCAGGCTGGGAGGGTAGCGCCCATGATGATCGCGATCCTGGTGATTGGCTACGTGCTGTTCTTGCGATACCTGGACAAAAAGAACCGCGAAAGAGACCGGCAAAGAATGGGAATCGGAGTTTCCTCCGCGCCCCCCGACTACGCTTCGCTGAAGCGGGACCTGGAAGCTTTTTCTGAACGGCTGACCAACATCGAAAAAAGTTACCAGGCATTGGGCCGGCATCTGGGAGGCGTCTCATGATTGCCTTTCTCGCCATCATTTATTGCCTGGGGCTCTACCTGATTTTCATCAAGTTCCGTCTTTTGCCCTTCAATCTGCCGGCTCAGATTATCTCGGGAATGGTGGGGTTCATCGGCTTGCTGACGGTGCTGTTCGGGATGAATTTCACACAGCCGTTCTCCGTGGCCATGGTGGTTTCCGAATATACGACGCCGGTTGTGGCGCGCGTCCCCGGCCGCGTAACGGAAGTGGCCGTGCGGAACAATACCGGCGTGAAGAAAGGGGACCTGCTGTTCGCGATGGATCCACAGCCTTATGCGGACGGCCTGCGAGCGGCGGAATCGGGTCTGGCGCAAGCGGATATCCAGACGCGCAATGCCATCTCGCAGGCGCGCGACGGCGTGAACGCTGCCACGGCAAACGTACAGGCGCTCGAAGCTGCCGTTCGCGCCACCGAATCGGCGATTGAAGCCGCCAAGGTCCAGCTGAAACTGGCGACGACCCGGCTGAAGGAATACACCATGCTGGCCAGCAAAAACGCTGGCAGCCAATTTGAAGTGGAACGATACGATACAGAAGTCAACAGCCTCACCCAGCAGATCGCAGCGCAGGAGCAGCAGAAAACGGCGCAAGAGCAACAACGCGCTGCCGCGAGAGCGCAATTAGGGCAAGCGAAGGCCGCTCTGCAAACGGCCCAGACCATTCGGCCGGCCACGCTGGCGCAGTACAGGTCGCAGCTGAAATCCGCGCAATGGAACCTTGAACAGACCAAAGTTTACGCGCCTGACGATGGCTACGTGACGCAACTGCAGTTGCAACCGGGAGCGATGGCTTCGGTGGCGCCGGTGATGGTCTTTGTCCACGCGAAGAAACGCACGCTGCTGACGGCCACGCTGATGCAGAACTACCTGAATGCCTTCAAGCCGGGCGCCGAGGCCGAGGTCGCATTTCCCGCGCTGCCTGGAAGAATTCTGAAGGCGAGAGTCGACAGCATCGAATTGGGCACGCAGGCAGGCCAAATGGATCCCGGCGGTCAGCTGGAAGGCAATCGCATGGTGCTGCCTCCCGATCGCATGATGGTCAGGCTGACCCTGGACGACAACCTGCACGATGCCGTACTGCCCGTGGGATCGAGCGGTTATGTATCCATTCGCGGAAATTCGTGGCGAAGTCTCTTTATCATCCGCCAGGTGATCATGCGTTGGTACACATGGACCAACTATCTATTCGCGGGGTACTGAAGCGCGACGATACCTATGCCACGCTGAAACAGAGTCGAGGAACGCGAACGAGGCTGGTTGGCTCGCTTGGCCGAGCGGCCGCCTGCCTTGCCGCGGCGGCGCTGCTGGTCGGTTGCGCGGTGAAGCGGCCGCCGAGCACCCAGCAGATCGTCCACGACGCGATGCCACCCACGACAAAAATTCCGGATGCATGGAGCGGCAACAATGCCCCGGCAGGACCGGTGGCCGATGGCTGGGTGAAGACGTTTGGAGACCCGCAGCTCGAGGCGATCGTTGCGGAGGCCGTTCGAAACAACTTGAATTTAAAGGCGGCGGCAACCCGCGTCGGCGTCGCGACGAACCTGGTGACGGAAGCGCACGCCCAGATGATGCCATTCATAGGCGCAACGGGGTCGGCCACCTACCTGGGACGGTACGGGCAAACCAACGTCCTCGGCAAACCGAAGGGTCAATTCAACGCGTCCAGCATCCTCGCGGGCGTCTCGTGGGAACTCGATCTCTGGGGCAGAATCCGCGCGCAGACGGCGGCAGCGCGCCAGCAAGTGGCTGCCGCTCAGGCAGAGGTCCTGTACGCACAGGAATCGCTTGCCGCGCTGACCGCGAAGCTGTGGTTCATGGCCACGTACACGCAGGTGCTCGAACGCTATGCCGAGCAGAACGTCGAGATCAAACGTCAGGAATTGATTTTGACCGAATCGAAGCGGGAGATCGGCGGAGCGCAGGACCAGCAAGTGGCTATCGCACGCGCGGAACTGGCTTCGGCGCAAAGCCAGGTGACGGCTTTGCAGGGTTCACTGCAGCAGATCGTGCGCGGCATCGAGGTTCTGCTGGGGCGCTATCCCTCGGCGGAGCTCAAAGTAGCCGCAACGCTGGCCAAGTTGCCGCCACCCGTCCCCGCCGGACTGCCGGTGCAGTTGCTGGAGCGCCGGCCCGATATTCTCGCCGCCGAACACAACGTGGATGCAGCCTTCCACATGGTGCAATCCACCAAGGCCGCGCGGCTTCCCAGTTTGAGCCTGACTGGCGCGGCAGGCTACATGACCAACGAGATCTTCCAGATGTTGAGCTTTCGTCCGTGGGTATGGACGGTCGGCGCCAATCTGGCCGCGCCGCTCTATACCGGCGGCTTCCTGACGGCGCAGGTGAACGTGGCCAAGGAAGACCAGAAAGCAGCGCTGGCGATCTACGCGGAAACGATCATCGAAGCTTTCGCCGAAGTGGAAGTGGCGCTTGCCAATGAAGGCTACCTGCGCGAAGAGCAGCGGCAACTGCAATCGTCGCTGGCTGACGTCAGCCATGCGTTGGCGCTTGAAAAAACGAAGTACGAAATCGGCCAGGTGGATATGGATCCCGTTCTGCAACTCGAAGCGGCTGAGTTGGGAGCAAAGGCGGCGACGACGCAAGCCGAGTACGAACTTCTGGCCAATCGGATCAACCTTTATCTTGCCTTGGGTGGAGGATTTTGACGCCGCGCGCGCGAAGCCCGTGTATTTCGCGACCATCGCAGCGCGAGGAAGAAGCGGATTCAGGCGTAACGGAGAAATACGAGAGTCGCGGGAAACGAGGAGGGTTATTGCCATGAAACGAGCCTCATTCTGCATTCTGCTGCTGGCCTTTGCGCCCTGCGCGTACGCGCAACAACCACAGGCAGCGCCGCCCGCAGCGCCAAAATCCATTTCGAGTTCGCTGGGACTGCACGCGTTCCCGGCGAAAAGTCAGACGGCGGCGCAGCAGCAACAAGACGAAACGGCCTGCTACAACTGGGCGAAACAGGATACAGGTTTCGATCCGATGGCGGCGCAAAGCGCGCAACAACCCGCTGCTCCGCCGGCGCAACAGCCGTCCCAAAAGCCGCAAACGACTGGAGCGGGAGCGAAGGGAGCTGCCGCGGGTGCGGCAAAGGGAGCCGTCGTCGGAGCGATTTCCGGAGACGCGGGACAGGGCGCTGCCGTCGGCGCCGCTGCAGGAGCGGTTGGCGGCCGCCTGAAGGCTCGGCGCGCCAAAAAGGAAGCCGAGGAAAAGTCCAAACAGCAGCAACAAGCTCAAACCAAAGAACAGGCGCAGCAGAGACTCGACGGCTTCAAAAAAGGTTTCAGCGCCTGCATGGAAGCAAAAGGCTACGTGGTGAAGTGACGTAGGACGCGTGCGGCGCCGCGCTTTGTGGAAGACCAAAACGCTGGCTCTGCGACTCATCCCCCGCCGCGAGTGGACCGATCGTTTCCCCTGATGTTGCCGGAACAACAAAACATTTTCCGGCATAAAGCCGCGGCGCAAGGCAGTCCCTGCCTCTGTTCCTCGGGGAGGGCGTGCTGCAAAGATCATGCCTTCAAAGACGTGAGGATGGGTGTATGCTCGCCGTGCTTGAGGCCATATTCGCGGTCCTGAGAGAAAGCATTGGTGAAAGTTCGGGGCGGGTGAGCGAAGCCTGTTGCTGTAATTCGCTCCCATAGAAAGCGGCCCATCACCGCGCTCACACCGTCCCTGACAGCAGCGCACACCGAAACAACGAGTGCGGCTGGCATTGGTTTTCGGGAACGGGAGGCGAAGTGTGAGCGCAACACACCTGCCAATAAGCGACAAGTTCAAAAATCGGCTCGGCTCGCGGCTGCGGCGCGCGCCTGAGGCGACCGGCGCAACTGCGTGGAGGCCCGGCCGCGTTCGAGTTTCAGCCGCCGCAGCAGCCGCGTTCGCGTTTCTCGGTCTACTTTGCTCCTGCGGGGGTGGTGGCGGAACGAACAGCACGAGTTCGGCCCCGCCGCCTCCGCCCGCACCGGACTTCGCGCTCGTCGTTCAAAACACCTCGATCACGCTGCAACAGCAAGGAGCTGCCGAAAACGAGGTCATCGGCATCAATGCCCTGAACGGGTTCACCGGCACCGTTTCCCTAACGCTGCAAGGGCTTCCGGCGGGCGTCACCGCTACTCCTGCCGGACCGTATTCCTACACGGTCGGTGGTTCTCTGCAGGGAGTCTCCTTTGGACTCTCCGCATCTTCGGCCGCTGCGGTAGGCACGAGCACGGTTACCGTGACGGGCGCCAGCGGCACGCTCTCGCAGTCAGCGAGCTTCCCCGTGCAGGTCACCGCGCAGGCGCCGTTTGCCATCCAGGTTTCCCCGACCAGCCTCTCGCTCACTCCCGGAAGCGTGGGAACGGTGCAAATCTCGGTGACGGTCAGTTCCGGCACGTCTCCCAGCCTGACGACAAATATTTCCAACCTGCCGAATGAGTCCGGCCTGACCCTCATGTCTCCGCAAGGCGTGCTCACCCCCTCCAATCCGGTAAGCTTCTCCGTGGTGGCGACCGCCGTGGCACAGCCGCTCTCGAACTTTCCCATCGTTGTCACCGCACAGGACAGCTCGAACAATACGAGTTCCGTCACGGTTCCCTTGAACGTCTCGGTGCCGTTTTCTTCGAGCACCACGCCGACTCGAACCACCTTCGCACGGACCGACAGCAATCCCAACGATGCTGTTTACGACGCGACGCGCAAGCTGGTGTTCGTCACCCTGGAAGGATTGAATGAAGTGGTTGTTCTTTCCTCCACCGACGGGCACCGCGTTGCCACGATTCCCGCGGAACTACCGGTGGGCATCGACGAAACGCCCGACGGCAGCGAAGTACTCGTCGGCTCGCAATCACCCTTTCTGACCATCATCAATCCCAATACGCTCCAGGTCGTCGCGCGAGTTCCGGGCCCGGTTCCCGCAAGTCACCCGACAACCGTTTCCTACGATTATCCGGAGTACGTGGCGGCGCTCTCGAATGGCGACGCGTTGCTGCTGGCCGAAGAGCCGTTTCAGCTCGTCTGGCACATCTACCTCTGGAACCCCACTACCGGCGCGATGACACTGGAAGATCAGACAGGATTTTCCGCTCAGGGAATGCAGAGAAGCGCAGATTATTCGACGGTGCTGTTTTCGGGAGTCTCCTCGGCCGGCCAGGCGGCCGAGCTCTATACCGCAGCAACTGATACCTTCACGGGACCTGCGGCCATGCCCGGACCGGGTCAGTTTGCCATCAGCCCGGACGGATCGCAGATCGTAGCCGTGGGTGGGCAAAATCAGCCGACTATCCTCTACAACAACCAGTTCAGCCCAGTCGCCTCGATCAACCTTGGGACTGATTCCACCTCGGGCGCCATCTACAGCCTCGATGGCAGCCGCGTCTACGTTGCTGCGAGCTTCGGGTTCCCGGCGGTGGCCGTTCTCGACGCGACGAACGCTTCCCTGCTCGGCGTTGTTCCCGATTTCCAGGTAAACGGAGTCATGAACGCGGAAACTCCGCTCGCGATTGACGAGACGGGCATGCTGTTTGATGGAGGCATGGACGGGTTGGCCCTGCTCGACGTAAGTTCACCCGGATTTTTCAAGCTGCCCACGCCCGGGCCTTTCGACGTGCAGCCGTCCTTGCTCAGTCTTTCTTCCGCCACCCAGGCGCAACTCAGCGGTGCCGGCTTTTCATCGAACGATTCCTACAACGTTTATTTCGGCGCGCCTCCAGCTTCGCCGAACACGCTCCAAGCATCGAGCGTGTCGTATCAATCTTCCCAGTCACTGAATCTGACGGCTCCGAAGGGAACTGCTTCTGGAACCGTCGACGTCACGCTGACCCGTTCCGACGGCTGGTTCGAGGACATGCCCGACACCGCCAGCTACGGCCCGCAGGTTCTCTTCATTGATACGAACGCCGGACCAACGAGCGGCGGTTCCACGGTTTGGATCTACGGCTACGGCTTTCCATCCTCCGGCACGACCGTGACCATCGGCGGCAATCCGGCAACAATCACTCAGGTTCTGCAACCCGGCTTCCTCAGCCCGTTCCCCTTCCCCATGGATTTGCTCCAGCTCACCACGTCGCCCGGCAACGCCGGCCCAGCCGACGTCGAAGTCAGCACGCCGAGCGGCTCGACCACCGTAGCCGGCGGATTTCAATACCTCGCTTCCGCGCAGGTCTTTCCCGTCGCTGGAGCTCTGGACGACATCATTTACGACCAGCCACGCCAGCGACTCTACGTCACGAACCAGGATCACAACCAGGTCGACGTTTTCGATCTCGGTTCTTCGTCGTTTCTGACTCCGATTCCCGTGGGGAATCAGCCGACGGGTCTCGCCCTCACACCCGATGGCTCGCTCCTGGCAGTGATCAATTCGGGCGACGGAACCGTTTCCGTCATTGATCCCACGAAGATGCAGGTGACCGCAACGTATCCGGTGGTGACAACCGCGGATGAGGATCCGAACACCTGCGGAGGCGTGGCATTCAACGTCGCGCCAGTCGAACCGCATCGGATGCTGGTGGACGTGGATTGCAAGGACGCGTTGGTAGGAGGCGTGATTCACCTGCTCGATCTGGATACGGGCAGTTTGAGCTGCACCGGCGTCGCCGGTTGCGATTCCACCGGCGTGAATATCGCGTTCGATTCGGGCCTTGTGGCGATGGCTTCGACACCCGACGGCTCGGAAGTCTTGCTGACAGACATTTCTCAAATTTCAGGCCAGCCGGTTGGCTTGCTGAATTTCGTCACGAATACGCTTACCACAGCGCCAGACGAGGTTGCGCATGACGCCGCCGTGGACGCCGACGCCAACCTCTTTATGGATGGCTTCTATGTGCGCAATGCGGGCCTGGATCCCGTTAGCGTTCTGGGGGACGTTCCTTACTATGACGCCGCCGGCGACAGTTTCAATAACCTGACCAGCGAGAAGCTCAACCCCTCCGGCAGCCTGCTGTTCCTGCCGCAAGGTCTACCTGTAAGCGGCAATGGCGTAGGAGAAGGGATGGATATCTTCGATGTGCACACCGGAAGGCTGGCGATGCGCGTCGCGCTGCCGGAACCGCTGCAGCCCTGCCTAAACTCGATTGCGCTCGACGAAACCGGGACGAAGATGTTTCTCATCTCCCAGTCGGGCATCACAATCGCTCAACTCGCCGCCGCTCCGCTGAGCATTGCAACTGTCAATCCCTCCTCGGCAGGCGCGGGCGCTCAGGTCACGATCAGGGGGAGCGGGTTCGCAAACGGAGCGACGGTGACGTTTGGCACAACGAACGAGCCGACGACATTCGTGGACGGACAAACATTGCAAGCCACTGTGCCGAATCTGCCGGCAGGATCAGTGCGCGTGACGGTCACCAATCCGGATGGCAAATTCTATTCCTTCGACGATGCGTTCTCGGTGAATTGATCTCGGCTTTTGCCGCAGAGCGTGGCTCACGCTGGGGTGCGGCTCTCCGCTGACAGGGGTTCCCCTCCCAACACTGTGTTTTTTCACTCTGTGACTTAAGCCGGCTGAAGGCCGGACGGGCCTTCCCAACGCAAGAACGGGAGGAAATGTGTTGCCCGCAAAGGGGATAGATCGTAGTACGCTGGGTGCCCGCCACCCCTCCCATCGCCGAGTGCGGAAACGCGCGTGCAGGGAAACCCCAGCGTAGGAATTTAGCTCAACGCTGAAACCAAGAGTTCACCACTACCGGGAGACTCACACACCTTCTTCGGGAAGCCGATCTGCGGATGTGGAGTAGCGAACGATATGGCTCACTTCGCGACCGAGGCCAAGGAGGAAGAGCAATGTACGCACGAATCCTGGAAATGAAAACCAAGCGGGGACAAGCCCGCGCCCTTTGCACGACGATCGAGCAGAAGGGTCTGCCCATCCTCGGCAAATATCCGGGTTTTGTGGAAGAAATCCACATGATCTCGGAAGAAATGCCCGACTCAGTGCTTGCGATCAGTTTGTGGCAGGACAAGGAAGCAGCCGAAAAGTATCGAATCGAAAGCTACGCGACCGTCGCCGAGATTTACCAGCCGTTCCTCGATGGCGGCATTCACGTGCGGGGTTATGACGTCCCGTTCGCATCGGCCTCCAAGGCGCGGCCGGCCAAAGCCTCTTGAACGGCACCGGCGAAACTGCGGCGTCCGCGTACCGGTAGGCCATCCAGCGGTCGCCTCTCGGCTCGCGCTGCCCGGTAACGTGCCGACGGCAAGGAAACAGAGAAGCGTGTGACACGTGAGAACAACATCGAGGAGTGCAGCAGATTATCTGGAAACAAAAGACGGCGCCAAGGTCTGCTACGAAGAGCATGGAGTGGGGCAGCCGATCCTGCTCGTACACGGTTGGATGTGCTCATCGAGGTTCTGGCAGAAGAATATCCCCGAACTCGCGCATGAGTTCAGGGTCGTGACCATCGATCTGCGTGGGCACGGGAACTCTTCCAAGGGGCTGACTGGGCACAGCGTCGCCCAGTATGGGCGCGACGTGCGGCAATTGATAGAGCATCTGCGGTTGCAGGATGCTGTATTGGTGGGCTGGTCGCTTGGTGGTCCGGTAGTTCTCTCGTATTGCCAGCAGTACGCCGAAGATAGCAGGCTCAAGGCACTGGGATTGGTGGATGCCACTCCTTTTCCGTTCAGCCCGGCACAGTGGAACAGCCATACGCTAAGAAACTATAACTACGACGGCATGCATGCGATGTTTGCCGATTACTCCTCAGACCCCAGGAAATTTGCCGCCCGTTTCACGGCCAGAATGTTCAAGGAAAAGCTTTCGAATGCGGAGATGGATTGGGTTGTGGCCGAGTTATTGAAGACGCCAACGTGGATTGCAGAGGCCGTTTACTCCGATTACGCGATGAGCGATTTCACCGATGTACTGCGATCGATCAAAGTGCCGGTCGTTGTTTTTGGCGCCAACTCGGACATTTTTCCCCATGGAATCGCCATGGGAAAAGCCATTGCCGGCCAGGCGCCCCACGCGACATTCATCCCCTTCGACGATGCCGGCCACATGCTCTTTTATGAGCAACCGCAGAAGTTCAATGCCGCCTTGGCGGCGTTTATCAAGGCGCTATAGGTATTGACCGTTTCCCGCAGGCAAGCTGGAAGTCCTCGCTTGGTGGATCGTGTACAGCGGCGATTGGTTTTACCGGTTCCTGTAGTACCAGACCGCGACGCCAGAAGCGAAAGCGACGCCGAAAGCAGCCACAATCAAGAAATGGTTCCAAGCGCTTCCTAGAAACCTTGAGACTGCCCACGAACCCAAGGCGAACACAACTATGAGGATGGGCCCCAGCACGGCACGAAAGCGGACAAGGAGATAGACAGAAAAAGCGCCAGCAATAACCAATCCTGAGGCGCCCCGGCCTCCCACTGCCCCCCGAAGCAGCCAGAACAGCAAGAAGCCGGAAACCGCGACGACTGTCGTTTCCAACAGGTCCCCGGCGAAACTCCTGATCCGCGGCGATAAGGGAGTTTGGCCAGTCGAACCCGGATCACCTTGGGACATAGCGCGCATCACCCCCGCAAGCGAAGGCCTGGGCTTGGATTTGCGTTATGGACTCCAGCCAGTCAACAACATACGCCTGGCCGCCCCTAAAGGCAATTGCCAACTGGGATTTCACTGCTCGGAGCCTGCACGCTGCCGATAGCGGCGATGGGGCAGCGGTCATTTGGCCTTGACAACGCCTTAACCCTTGATGATACAAAACATCGGGCAGGCCAGCGGTTTGGAGCTTTCGAGTACTCCACTTCGGGGTATGACGCATGAAACGATTGTCATTGCTTCTTGGCGCGGCGGCTCTCGCCGCGTCCGTGTCTTGCTTCGGTCAGGCGGTCGCGAAGGGTCCAGCCGGTCCCGTTTCGCTGACCGTGCGATTGCCCCATCCGCAACAAACGATTTTCTACGTGCATGAAGTGATGCCGGTCAGGCCGGGACCGCTGACGCTTTACTACCCGAAATGGATTCCGGGCGACCACGCGCCGGACGGGCCGATCGGCACAATGATGGGCCTGGAAATCACGGCCGGCGGCAAACGGATCGCATGGCTCCGCGACGAAGTGGACATGTTCATGTTTCATTTGACGGTGCCGATGGGCGTCAACCGGATCGATATCCGCTTCCAATTTCCGGCACGCGACCGGGTCACACCGCATCTCATGGGTCTGGAGTGGAATACCGTAGCGCTGTACCAGACCGGCTATCCGACCAAAGTGCAGATGTATGAACCGACGCTGGTGATCCCCGCCGGTTGGGGCTACGCGAGTGCGCTGAGGACGGAAGAACGCAGCGGCGGGCGCATCACGTTCAAGCCCGTACCGTTCAACACGCTGGTGGATTCACCGGTGATTGCCGGGAAGTATTTCCGGGAGATTGATCTCACGCCACCCGGCTCGTCGGTGCATCGTTATCTCGATATGGTGGGTGATACCGCGGCGGCGATTGACATTTCCGATGCCCAACTCACCGATTTTCGTCATCTGGTCGAACAAGCGCAGGCGCTGTTTCACTCACATCACTACGACGACTACCACTTCCTTCTGACCTTGAGCGACTACGTCTCGACGGGTGGTCTGGAGCACCACCAATCGAGCGACGACCGCGCCCGGAGCGGCGCGAAGATGTTTGCCGACGCCGACCATTTCATGCTCGATGCCTCGCTGTTGCCGCATGAATACACGCACTCGTGGAACGGCAAATTCATGCGCCCGGCGGGGCTGTGGCAGCCCAACTTCGAGATTCCCGAGCATACGCAGATGGTGTGGGTGTATGAGGGGCTCACGACCTACCTCGGCGACATGTTGACGGCGCGAAGCGGGTTGTGGTCGCCGCAAACATGGCGTCAGGCGGTCGCCTACCGCGCGGCGGTAATGGCACACCATACGGGGCGCGAGTGGCGACCGCTCGTCGACACCACCGTCGCCGCGCAGTTGCTTTACAGCTCGCCGAGCGCATGGGCGAACTGGCGCCGGCAAATTGATTTCTATCGTGAAGGCGAACTGCTCTGGCTCGCCGTCGATGTGAAAATCCGGACGTTAAGCCACGATCGGCGCTCGATTGACGATTTTGCCCGGCGATTTTTCGGCGTCGACAACGGCAGTTTCACAACCCATACCTACACCTTCCACGACGTCGTCAGCGCTCTCAACGCGGTCCAGCCGTATGACTGGGCGAGCTTCCTGCACAATTGGCTGTACGGCGTGGGCCAACAGGTTCCACTGCTGTCCGGCATCAACGGCAGCGGTTGGCGTCTGGTCTATACCGATCAGCCTTCGCGGTATCAAAATGCGCTCGAGAACGTCGGCGAGGGTGAGCTCAGCAGGATGGGTGTCAATGCGATGTTCTCGGTGGGCCTGTTCCTCGATCAGCAAGGCAAAGTCGAGGACGTGTTATGGAACGGACCGGCTTTCAAGGCCGGGCTCGCGCCGGGCATGAAGCTTGTGTCCATCGACGGCCACCCATACAGCACCGGCTTGTTGTGGAGCGAAATCGCCCAGGCGCAGAAGAGCAAAAAGCCGTTGCAAATCATGGCGAAGGGCGATGGTGTCACCGCGCTCTACACCGTCTATTACGACGATGGACTGAAGTACCCGCATCTCGTCCGAGTGCCGGGCACGACCGATTACCTGCGGCAGATCCTCGCGCCAAAGCCCATGAACAACGGCTCGTAAGGCCGTCTGGGTTTCGGCGGCGTGATAAGCGTGCTGGAAATTCGTGTCCAAAAAAGATCGCGAAGATGCCCGCGTTCAACCGCGAGCGTTGCACATGAGCATTGCGAGCGTGCCGAGACTTTTGCGAAGTCGCGGGCGAACACGTTGCTCTGGCGTCCCAGGACATGTCGCCGCGCCTGCGGAATCGGCGAGCGCGGAACTCACTACTTTGCAGCAGATGAGCGCCAAACAAAGGGGCACGGGGAGTGCGGATAATGACCGAGGCAGGCGTTGAAACCACTGAAAAGGTTCCGCCGGGGTGGCCAAGTAGGCGTGGGGGAGAAGGCGCAACCCCGGCGGTAACTTGTTGAGAGAGACTGTCGGCCAGTGCCAACGGTCCCTCTTCGCTGTCGCGGCGCGTGAGAGCTGACCGGTCCATTCAGAACGCGCGCTTGACCGTAATTGTCCCCCTCTTTGCAGGCCGCAAGGCGCTTTTATGCGGAACGTCCCACCCTTGCATCCACCCCAAACATAACCCAGATTCGCATCTCGTGTCTGTGACGCCCGTCACGTCAGCGCGCCTGCGACGTGTGGCCGGCTCCGAGTGGGGCGCACGCCGCTGTCTGGATATGGACCGCCTATCGGAAGTGAGCGAAGCGGCGTGAGCGGCTGGCCGCGCACCAACGCCGCAATTTTTTTCTCTGACCGTCCCCCAGGGGGCGGTCAGAGAAAGCACAAGCCAACCGGCCCTCGCCTCTCAACAAAGGTGCGAAACGCTCTGGGCACTACCTGCACCACTCCTCGCCGCCACGAAGAGAAAGATGCAGTTGCCCCCTGTTGATTTCCACACCGGGCAGGCATACTCTCTCTGCCGGGTCCACCGTTGAAAATTGAAATCCTTGATGAATTTACGCGCGCTTCTTAGGCCCGTTTTCGCCATTGCCCTGACGGCCGCTGTCTTCCTGGCGGCGTTGTACGGGGGGGAAGTTCCTCCCGCACAGCGGCATCTTCCCGATCTCCTTTGGAATCGACTGCCTCATGCTTGGCCTATCGCTTGTTGCGATGGTTGTGATCGCAAGGGGTCGATTCAGGCTCTTTGGGTTTACCTTGGACCGCTACAAATTCAGGCCTTCGATCCTTCTCTGGGCACTGCCCATGGCGATATTTGCCACCCTAGGGACGATTTCCCAGGCGCGTGGAGCGGCTCAACACTCTTTTGTTAACTTCACGCCGCTCCAGGCAATCATTTACATTTGGATTTACTCGAGCATCTGCGAAGAGGTTCTGGTTCGAGGACTGCTCCAAACCTTGTTGCGCGACATAGAGGCTGTCACACCCGATCCTCGCTGGTGGACTGTCCCAACCGTGATTAGTGCTGTCTTTTTCGGAGCCATGCATTCTGTACTTATTCCGGTTTTGGGATCAGGGGCGATCCCCATTATTCTTGCAGCGACCTTGCTCGGCTTCGTTTCCGCACATTATCGCCAAGCCACGGGCGGCCTTCTTCCAGCAATCATCGTCCACATGCTCTTCAACATCGGAGGCAGTCTGCCGATCTGGGTGATCCGCTGGATGCGGTAGCGAAATGTTCCCCGATTCAACCGGACAACCCTGCACGCGCGCCGCGACCACAACATGTAGGGGCGCCGATTTTGGAGCGCTCCGTCTCCTATCCCGGGTGCGGATTGACACAGGCTTGGGCGCGCGCCTACACTTCGATTTGAAACAAGCAGCCGGATCGGGTGAAGGGAAGGCCGTGCGAATCGGCCGCGGTCCCGCCACTGTGATCGGCCGGTGTTTCCCGTCCCGATGAAGG
>JAKASX010000021.1:14874-42390 GCA_021818865.1 Acidobacteriota bacterium | reverse complement strand
CAGGCGGAGCGCCAGTGATGCGGCGAATCCATCGGCTCATGTGCGCTTGATCGGCGAAACCGGTTTCCGCCGCAATCGCGCTGAGGGGTTCCGAGCCCTGCACCACGCGAAACCAGGCGCCCCGGGCCCGCGATTCGGCCCGGTAGATCGATGGAGCAATTCCGTAGGCGGACGCAAATCCACGAGACACCGTCTCGAGCGCCAGACCGTTGGCCTCGGCCCAATGCGCTATCCGCATCGAAGGATTCCGCGACAGCGCCGTGGCAAGCAGATCGGGCCAATCGTTTTTCTTGCCCGGCGAAGATGGCCAATTCCGGTCGAGAACACTTTCCAGCAACAACGCGGCATCCCGGAGATCTTTCTCGGCGACCCGTGCTAGCGTATCCACATCGTTGAACCGATACAGGCCGCCGGTTCCCGTTCGATCGGGCCAGGGCAACCGTATCAGCTTGACTCCGGCGGAAACTGTTCGATTGGCATGGCAATCGAGCGTCGGGTGCAGCAGCATATCGCCTGCGGTCGCGTGGATTCGACCAGCATAACCAGATTCCTCAAAGCTGCCCTGTAGCACGACCGTCGCATACGCGCGAAAGTGCCGATGTCTGGGCAAACTGAAACTTGTGTCCAGGAATTCCGTTCCGGGGGTGATGGAACGGAAGAACGGCCTGTTCATGCACGCGACCCCATTCGCTTGCGCCTGCCGGCCGACGGCATCAATGTCCGCACCACGCCTGCGGGCGCGTTCGCCACGATGCGGGCTGACTTACGTTGCAACGACGCGATCAGCGCCGGGCGGTTCTGGCACGCGCGCGAGGTTTGCTCGCAGCCTGCGGCTTCTGCTGCGCGGGAGTGCCTGCGGTTTCACGCTTGGCGCCCATAGATGGAGATTTCGCGTGGGCAGATGCCGGTGTTCTGGAAGCGGGAGCAGCTTTAGCCGCGGCGGCTTTCCCTTCCGCGGAAGATTTCACGGGCTTCTTTTCGGGCTTTTTCGGCTCCGGCTTGATTCCCGCCAATTGACGCAGCAGGCGCGTGCGATCCACGGGCGTTTTGGCCTTCCCTTTCAGTTGCAGGTCAAACAACTGCTCGAGGATGCGGTCGAATTCTGGGCCTCGCGCCACGCCCAGCGATTCCAGTTCCGCGGCGGGAAGCGAAGCGCGGAGCGGACGCCATTTCGTGAGGTAATTGCGGATTTTGTTGTTCACGCGCACGTTGCCGAATTCGGCTTCGACGAACGCCATCACGCCGGTGGGCAGACGTTCGAGAAAACGATAGGCGTCCTTCGGCGATTCGGTCTGCCGACCCTTGAGCGCCTTGATGGCGTCGCGAGCCGACGCTTCCAGCTTGGCGACCGAGGAAACCTCCACGTCGCGCAGGCCCATCTTGTGCAAGGCCAGCGAACGTTCGCGCGGGGAAAGACGGCGCAGGACGTACCGGGCGATTGGGGCGAAAAGACGCGGTTTGAGACCCGCGGAAGAGATTTGCTCGGCCGCACGGGCGAGCCGGGCGAGGCCATCGTAATCAGGCCTGCGACGGGCGAGATGCGGGTGAATGGCGGCAAGGAGTTCGTGCGATTCCCAGGACTTGATCGTGGTGACTGGATGGAGGTCATTTCCAAGTTGGCGCAGTTCATCGCCGGCGTCGGCGAGCGGAATCTGTTTGTCGAGGCCGCGCTCGATCGCGAGATCGAACCAGTCCTGCGTGCGCGTTTCGATTTTGAAATCCAGGCGGGCAGCGTAGCGCAGAATGCGCAGAAGGCGAGCGGGTTGATTGGTAAAGCAGTGGATCGACAGCGCGCGAATCTCGCGCCGTTCGAGATCGGCCAGGCCGTTGGTGGGATCGAGCAAGAGACCGCGGGAAGCAGGGTTGAGGGAAATGGCGACGGCGTTGCAAGAAAAATCGCGACGCCGTAGATCCTCCATGATCGTGGACCAGCGTTGTTCAGGACGTGCGCCCGGAAGCGGATAAGCCTCCTCGCGCGCGGCGGCGACGGAAGCATCCACGTCGCCGGGGAAAATCAGTTCTGTGTGGCGAAGCTTCGAATCCTCATCGGTGATGCGAGCGCCGGCCTTTTCCAGTTCACGAACGAGAGCGGAGGGATTGCCTTCGACGGTGAAATCCAGATCGCGAATCGGCGCGCCGGAGATCAGATCCCGCACCGCGCCGCCGGTCAGGTAGACGTTCAAGCCAAGGCTCTGCGCCAATTGCTGAACGCGGGCGAGCGCGGCCTGCTGTTCGGGCGAGAGGCGGCTTTCCAGCAGAAACATGTAATCGGGCATCGTTTGACCTCGCTGGCGCCCTCAGGCGCGCGGATGATGAGCTTTGTACACCTGTTTCAGCCGGTCCTGCACGACATGGGTATAAATCTGCGTCGTGGCGATATCCGCGTGGCCCAGCATCATCTGCACCGAGCGCAAATCGGCGCCGCGCTCGAGCAGATGCGTCGCGAAGCTGTGGCGGAGCTTGTGGGGCGAAAGGCCGGAGCGCAAACCGGCCTTGCGTCCATACGCCGCCAGGATTTTCCAGAAGCCGACTCTGCTGAGCCGCGAGCCTCGCTGGTTCACGAAGAGATATGGACACGACTTCTGCTTCAAAAGTTTCGGCCGACCGCTGCGCCAATAGGCCTGCACGGCGGCGAGCGCGGAGCGGCCGACGGGAACCAGGCGTTCCTTGCTGCCTTTGCCTAGGGAGCGGAGGTAGCCCATATCGAAGCGCACGTCTTCGAGCTTGAGGTGAAGCAGTTCGGAGACGCGAAGGCCGGTGCCGTAGAGCAGTTCGAGCATCGCCTTGTCGCGCAGGCCGAGCGGCGTTTCGGGATCGGGCTGCTGGAGCAGCTTTTCCACTTCCTCGAGACTCAGAAAGCTGGGCAAGCGGGAACGGATGCGCGGGGATTGGAGATTTTCCGTGGGGTCTTCCTCAATGAGGCCCTCGCGGACGGCGAAGCGAAAGAAATTCCGAAGCGTCACCAGGTAGCGAGCGACGCTGCGGCTATCGAGTTTGCGCCGATAGAGGCTGGAAAGAAAATCGAGGACGTCGGCGCGGCGAATGGCGTCGAGCGAGAGAGATCGCTGGGCGGCAAAGGCCGCCAGTTTACCGAGATCGCGGGCATAGGCGAGACGGGTGTTCTCGGCCAGGCCCTTTTCGACCCGGATGTAGCCCAAGAAAGAGCGGATGGCAACCTCTAAACTCTTTCCATTCAACGAATTGCCGTTATGCGGAATCGCCCCCACCCAGAATTGCCGTCAGGTTTTGCCCTTCTGGCTGCCTCTACAGGGTGCCTGAGTCGCGCCCGGGGTTCGGGAAGAACAGTCAAAAACGGGGTGGGTCGCAGGAGCGGAGAGCCCCACCCTAAACCCCTCGACTACAAGCAGTTGACACCGACAGCCGGTTAACATAGCATACTCAAGCGCCGAGGGCAACACTCTCGTTGTCTTTGAAGCAGAAGTCAGCCAATTCAACGTTCAAGAAGGTCGTTGTGGTCCGGCTGGACCACGACACAGAACCCGGCTATCTTGATCCCGGGCAGTTGGGCCGGGGGGAAGTCGTGGACCTCCTTACGCTCGAAGGCGAACACCACCCGATTCCGCTTGCCCTGCTCAAGACCATCCATTTCGTGCGCGATTTCGACGAACCTTTCGAGCCGGCGAGAAAGAGCTTT
This sequence comes from Acidobacteriota bacterium, assembly GCA_021818865.1. GTDB lineage: Bacteria > Acidobacteriota > Terriglobia > Acidiferrales > UBA7541 > JAKASX01. The sequence goes on along the minus strand of JAKASX010000021.1, from coordinate 38,735 downwards.
TTGAGCCGGCCGCGGCAAGCGGGGCTGTGGGTGCAGCTGCGGTTCACCGATGGCGACCAGATTGAAGGGCTGGTGCCGAACGATCTGCTAGGGCTGCTCGAACGAGGCATTCAGATCACTCCGCCGGACCAAAACGGCAATAACCTGCGGCTCTTTATTCCACGCAACGCGCTGGCGGAATTTCGCGTCCTGGGTGTGGTGGGAGCGGCGAAGCTGCCCGCAACATCAAAGGCACCGACACCGGCGACGCAGGGCGACCTGTTCGATTCGCGCGAGAAATAGAGAAATCGACGGACGGACGAGCCCGCATCTGCTATACAAAACACGGGCAGAGACGCCGCCGGAATGCGGGAGGGAGCATGAAATTGGGGGAGTTGGCTGAGCGATTGGGCTGCCAACTCGAGGGCGATTCGGCGATCGAGATCACCGGAATCGCCGGCTTGGCGGAAGCCGGACCGGGCGAGCTGACATTTCTGGCAAATCCACGGTATCGGCGAATGGTGCGCGCCACGCGCGCCTCGGCCATCCTGGCCAGCCCCGACGCCGGCAAGATGCCGGTCGCCACGCTGCGCGCGGCGGATCCCTATTTCGCTTTCGCGCAGGCGATCGAGCTGTTTCACGCGGCTCCCCGGTTCGAGCCGGGGATACACTCGACGGCGGTTGTGGCTCCCTCTGCGAAAATCGGTGACGGAACACATATCGGGCCATACTGCTTCGTCGGTGAAAGAGTGAAAATCGGGCGGAACGCCGTTTTGCACAGTTTCGTGACCATTTATGAAGGGGCTGCGATCGGCGACGATTTTTTCGCGCATTCGCATGCGGTAGTGCGGGAGGGATGCCGCGTGGGAAACCGCGTGGTGTTGCAAAACGGGGTGGTGGTGGGATCGGATGGATTCGGGTTCGCGCGAGACCCCGAGGGCCACTGGCACAAGATGCGGCAGGCGGGTATCGCGGTGATCGAAGACGACGTGGAAATCCAGGCGCATAGCTGCGTGGACCGGGCGACGGTCGGCGAGACGCGGATCGGGCGCGGCGCCAAGCTCGATAATTTGGTGCAGGTAGGCCACGCGAGCCGCGTGGGCGAAGACACGCTGCTGTGCGGGCAGGTGGGCCTGGCGGGCTCGACTCACGTGGGAAAGCGAGTTATTTTGGCGGGACAGGTGGGCGCGGCGGGACATTTGACGATCGGTGACGGCGCGGTGCTGACAGCGCAGAGCGGCGTGCCGAACGATGTGCCGGCCGGAGCGATGTATTCGGGTTATCCGGCGATGGAAAACCGGCTGTGGCTGAAATCGGTGGCTGCGTTTGGGCGGCTGCCGGAACTGCAAAAGCGCGTGCAGATGCTCGAACGGGAAATCGCCGCGTTGCGCGCCACGCCGATTTCGGAACGGCGCGGCGGGGGCGCAAACAATGGGAAAAAGAAGCCTATGGCTCCAAGGAGGAAAGCTCGTCGCACGAAGCGCGGCGCAAAAAGCGATTGACGGCGCTCGTGCAAATGGGCGAATATCCCGCAGCTAATGGGAAAAGGAACGCCAATCCGTAAACGGCTGGTCGCGTTTAGCCTCGTCGGGCTGATTTCGGGATTTTTCTTCGTCCCGTTCGCCGGCGCGCGCGGAGAGAATCTTTCGACGCTCGCACCGTGGGCTGAATGGACGCTGGGCGCGTTCGCAGCGACGCTGGTTTTTGCGTGGGCCGGGCTGAAAATCGCGGACCGCGGCAACCTGCCGATGCCGTTTCTGCGGCCGTGGGAACTGAAACAGCCGAGCGAGAAGGCAGACCGGCAATCGTTCGTGCGAATCTGCTTCGCCGTGGGAGGGGTTTTCGGGCTGCTGGCGGAGCTGGCAGTGCACCTGTTTTCGCTGCCTATCTATCCCGGCATCTTCAGCGCGCGAATCGCAACGGTGCCCTTTGCCGCAATCGTGGCCGAAGTGGTGGGGCACCTTTTCGTGATGAGCGCACTGATGGTGCTGTTCAAGCGGACGACGCCGGCGATTCTGATCAGCGCGCTGGTGTTCCCCTTCATCTTCCATCCATCGGTCGCGATGCTGGCGCCGGCGGTGATTTCGCTGGCGGGAATTGATTACCTGCTCGGCGTGGCCACCGGATGGGTCTATAGCCGCTACGGCATCGAGGGCGCGATTCTCACACACGCCGTGGCGAGCATCATCATTTTGGGAATCAACTGAAGCCGAGCGGACGCTCCCTGAGGCCAGTCAAGTCTAGACCTCGGGGCGGCTCCGTCTTGTGCGTCTTTGCGTGCGAGCCAGGGGATTTTTGATCGCGGTTCTACGGTGCGCTATGTGGGCCGGGCTTTTCGGTCGACCTTCCTGGCCGCGGGCGGGGGCGGGGTGGTCAGCGTTTCGTACAGTGCAAATAGATGCTCGGCACTTTGGCGGTTGCTCTGAAAGGGTTGGGGGGAGTAGCACAGTTCGACGGCGCGGTCGAGTTTGGCGTGGGGTTCGGCCAGGGCGCGCGGCATCGTCGGGGTATCGTGAGGGTCGGCCAGGCTATCCTTGGCAAAGCTCGCTCGGGCGCCAAGACAGATTGCGCGGCGGCTCCCACGATGGCAACCTGGTCCCGCCTCTGGCCCTCTGGCCACGGGAAATTGTTTTAGACGAGATTGTTTGAGCAGCGGTAGCGGCACTCCGGCCGCCCGCACACCTGCCCACCAGGCCTTATGCATCGCGGAAGTTGGGACGCCGAAGTGGTATAGGGATACTCCGGGGAGAAGTCCATTGACATTTGTATACAACAGGAGTAGTTAGCAGCTATATTGAGGCGTGGCGTCGTTATGCGCCGCGCGGGGAGGCATCATGATGAGACAGATCACTCGCCGGGGACTTTTATCTGCTGCCGCATGGTCGGGCGTTATCTCCATGCTTACGCCGCTCACGAAACTCTTCGCCGTGTCCGAGACAGGTACCCAGAAAGCCTCCGGGATAATCGGGCTATCAACCCAGGCCCTGCAACAGCCCGACAGCCCGGTCCAGGTCTTGGACCCTAGTGTTTACTCCAATCCTGTTACCCGGAGCGTTAGATTGACCTTTCAGCTTCTCAACAAGGGCCCAGACCCATTGAAATCGTTCACAATTTGTGTGGTTCTCTTCGATGAAAACGGAAGAGTAAAGGGCGGCCAACTGCGAACGCTACGTGCGGCGGTGCAGCATGGTACGCACCCACCGGTCACGGTCAGGCTCAGCAATTTGGTGTACGCGAGTCCCGTCGGACCATATACGCGGTTTGTTGTGGGCATCGTAGCTTGGACCTCGAGATTCCAGAGCTGGAGGGTAACCACCCCGCTCTCCGATGTGGTTGACGCGATGCAGGACAGCGAGCCTCTGGAGATCAGCGGCAGCACGCTTGTCGTCCCCACAACCCCTCCGCCCCCGGGCGGGGGACCTCCGCCTCCAGAGTGTGGCCCCGACTGGTGCCCGGTTGACTGCGCGGCACAGTTTTGCGAAGAGATATGCAAGACTAGTGGCGGCGTGAAGTCCTGTAGCTGTACCGCATCCACATGCAGCTGCTCTGTCACCTGCAACAACTAGTGGAAAGGGATCCGGGCCTCACCAAGAGCCTGGGCGTCACTCGGGGCTTGGCGCGAAAGAGGCGGCTCTGTCCAAGGGGGAAAGCCGGTATCTCCGCCAGTTTCCCAAGAGGGGCGAGTTTGTGACTGTCGTGCCCACCCGGCTGAGAAACTTACTAAAGCGTGGACGGTCCTCTGCCGTGACAGCGTCGGTGAACGGTGACCCCTGTGGTGGGATGCGATTCATCGCTTTTGACCTCCATGGGCCTCAGACACGCGGGAGGGCGGTCGCAATCGAGACCGCGAACCCGAGCCGGGAGTGGATGGTTGCGACTGAATCCGGTTTTGCGAATAGGTGTCTGCCTTTGCGGATGGCGAACCAAGCCGGCTGGTTCATCACGAATCAGTGGGAGGCCGAGGCAATATGGAACGGTGGCGCGTCGCCCAAAGACACTGAGGTGCGGTTCTTGTCGGGGATCCCTCCTGACAACGCCGAAGGCTCACTAGCAGCTAGGAGCCACTTCGGCCACGGAATCCTCACATGGACGGTCCCATACCTTTTCCGCACGCCTCCCGGATATAACCTGTACGTGCGGGGCCCCTCTAACTGGTGCAAGGACGGAGTGTGCCCGCTCGACGGGATTGTGGAGACGGACTGGGCCGTGGCTACTTTCACGATGAATTGGAAAATAACCCGACCGGGGCTGCCAATTCGTTTCGACTCCGGTGAGCCGATATCTATGGTGTTCCCAGTCCGCAGACACGATCTGGAAAACATGGAGCCGGAGGTCCGCGACATCAGCGACGACGCCGAGACCGCGGAGGGGTACCAGGAATGGCGCAGCAGCCGGCTGTTCTTCGGGGAGATGCTGAGGTCGTCCTCGAGACCGTTCTGGCAAGAGCACTACTTCATTGGGACGACTCCGACGTGCAAGGCGTTTGATGGACACCAGGTCCACCTTCGCCTGAAGCCGTTCAGACTCGCGCGGCGTCGTTCCAGCGTCAGAGTTTCAGATGATAACCGATAAGGCCCCCTTAGCCTTGGCGGGCATCGTAATTCAAGCGGGAACATCCTTCATGCTGCTGGTTGCAGGGTCCGCTAAGCTTGCGGATCTTCGCTACGCGACGAAGGCCATGCAGGGGCTGGGGCTGCCTGGGGCCTTCTGGCTTCCCTGGGCTCCCTTGATAGCGGTCCTTGAGATCGGCACCGCTGCGGTCTTGCTCTCCACATCTCTAGCTATTTACGGCGCAGCCATGTCCTTCGTGATTATGGCGGGGGCCTCGGCGACGGTCGGTTATAACCTCGCCGTGGGTGAGCGTCCCGAGTGCGGCTGTTTCGGGAGCCTTGCCCCTTCCCGGATCAACCGGCTAACGCTGTTGCGGACCTGTTTTTTTTGTGCGGCCTCAGCGTGGCTGGCGTGGTTGCTGCATGACAGGCCCGCATTTGCGCTCGGAGCCCAACTGTCGGCCGGCTTACTTTCGCAGCCCGTAGCGGTCCGCCTCCTTGGCGCAGAAACGATGGTTGTGATTTGCCTCGGCGTATTTTATCTCTCGGGCAGACACAATGCGGAGAGGCTGGCGCGGTCCATAGGAGAAGACACCCCTCGGGCGAACCCGTCCCCGCGACCGCCTGCCGCAGGAGCCATAGTGGGCACGGCCGCGCCAGAATTCGAACTGCGTGGCCTAGATGGTGCGGTTCAGTCGCTCGCCAGCCTACGGTCCCTAGAGAGGCCCGTACTTTTGGTGTTCGTTGAGCCCGGGAACGGTGCATGCCGCTCTTTACTCGGTGACCTGGCCCCCTGGCAATCCCAGAGCGAGAACCTCCTTACTCTCGTCGTCATTGGCCGCGGCCGCAGCGACCAGAACGCCCGTGAGTTCAAAACGCTCGGGATCAGGAACTTCCTTATCCAGCGCGATCGGGAAGTCAGTGACAAGTATGGGTGCCCGGGCATGCCGGGCGGACTTACTATCGGAACCGACGGCCTGGTAAGAGTCCGATAACCATGGGCTCGCAGGCTATCCGTGAACTCTACCTCAAGACAATGAGGGGTTCCGAAAGGACGCTTCGTCGTTCCGCGCGCGGCTCACGCCCATAGGTTTGCGCCCGGCCTATTCCGAGGATTTCCCGGATTGAGTTGAAGGTCGGTAGGCGGCGGGCGTCAACTCGATGGAATTGGGCCGCCAAACGCAGAAAGTCGAAAAGAGACCGGGGCCGCGAACAAACCTCACCAGATCGTGACCCGGGCCGGGCGGGACCGGCAGCTGACCCGCTCCCTCAAAAAAGCCCAGCGAAAATGTAGCTTTTCCGAGGTAGAACATCCGGCTCCGCCGTGCGGAGCCGGGACCAGGAGTGGCCACGAGGAAGAGCCGTTATACCGAGGAGCAGATCGCACGGATCTTGAAGGGGGCCGAAGCGGGTGCACCGGTCGCCGAGCCCTGTTGGCGGGAGGGAGTCACCGACGCCACCTTCTACCGTTGGGGGCGATGCGCGGCGAGCCAGCGAGGCCTGGCGCGTCGACCACAACACCGCGCGGCCACACAGCAGCTTGGGGCCCAGGATGCCGGAGGACAGCCGCTTCGTCTGGACCATGCTCGCAGCAGCGGCGGCCGGCACCGCTACAACCGTTGCATTCGTTCTGCTTCACGAAGACCTGGGCGTCGTCGTCCCTTCGGAGGCGATCGGCGTGTTGGTCCTTATGGTCGTGCACATACGGCGGCGAAGGTGCAGCAGCTAGCGGAGCTGCTCGGGGGCTACGGGGAAGCGGTCGGCGATGCGGCGTGGGCGGGCAGGTTGGCGGCGATGGAGGCGCGGACGCGGTCGAGAAGGATGGCGCGATCCTCTTGGGTGTAGCCCGCGACCGAGACGGGCGGGAGATATTTCAACAGAATTTCGCCGGGACGAATCCACAACTGGTGCTTGGGCAGAATGCGCTCGGCGCCTTGAATCGCAACGGGAACAATCGGCCGGCCAGCGCGAATGGCGAGCAGGAAACCTCCACGTTTGAACGGCAACAGGTGGCCATCGGGGCTGCGCGTTCCTTCCGGATAAATCATCATCGAGACGCCGGCACGCAACTGCTCGACGGCGCGATCGACGCTGCCGGCAGCAGCTTCGGCGCTCGATCGATCCACAGGCAAAAATTGCGCGCGGCGCATCGCCAGACCCAGGAGCGGAATGCGGAACAGCTCCTGTTTGGCGAGGAAGGCGATGTGGCGAGGTGTGGCGACGAACATCGCGACAGGATCCACGGCGCTGGTGTGATTGGCCATGAAAAGGCAGGCTTCGGCGGGGATATTTTCGGTGCCTTCGACGCGAATGCGGACGCCGGCGAGCGCGAGGGACAAGCGCAGAGCGACTTCGGCGGCAGGATAGAACGGGCCGATCGTGCCTGTAATCCAGGCGAGCAACAAGAGCGGCAGACCAATCACCACCGCGAAGAGCGCCAGCACAAGGACGGCGAGAATCGTGCGCAACATGATCAGGTGGATTTTATGCGGAAAGATTTCATTCTGGAAATGGCGGGTTGGGCGGAGGGGAAAAACGAACGCGGGCAAGCCTCCAGAATGCTGAGAGCCCGGGCGTGGCCGTGCTATGGATACTGTGCGTCGCGTTGCCTGGGGCATTGCATCGCGAGCGGATGCCGACCGTGCTTCGATCCAGGCGGCTGCTGATGGACGGTCAGCGGCGGAGGAAGGCGACTCGATGGGACCAGTCCCACATTGCTGTTTTCTTCCAGAGATCGATCGAAGACCGAACAAGGCTGCGGGCGCCGGAGGCGTGGATGCGGCGGCGTCTGGTCAGTTTGTGGTGCCGTGGAGCAGGCCCTGGAGGATGCGGCGCTGCATGGGAGTGGGATTCGGAAGCGGGGCGACTTGATACACCGTGCGCTCGCGAGAGCCGAAAGTGAGTGAGAGCGTCGAGACGTGCCGGCCGCGTGCGACGCGGAGGGAGACGACGTCGCCGGGCTGGTGCTGAGCGATCCAGAATTCCGGGAATCGTGGCAGCGGCTGACCGTCGGCGGAAAGGATCAAATCGCCTTCTTCGAGGCCGGCTTTTGCGGCTGCGCCGCCGGGCGTCGCTTCCGTGACGACGGCTTCGCCGGCTTCGTTGCGCCAGTGGAAGCCGGGATCGGCAACGGGCTGCGGGTGGCTGGTGACGGCGAGGCCGGCGGGCGCGAACATTTGGTTCCAGGGAATTTCGGCTGTGCCAGCGACGTAGCGGCGCCAGAACGAGTCGAAGCTGCGGCCGGCAACGTGCTCGACGGCGGCCTCAAGGTCGGCTCCGCGATAGAAACGATGCTGGAGCGGGAACTCGCGATAGAGATAGCGCATGACGTTGTCGAGACACTTGCGATTTCGGGTGGCGTTGCGGATCGAGACATCGAGGAGAATGCCGAGCAGTTCGCCTTTGTTGTAGTAGGAGATGCTGCGCTGCGGGCGATTGTAGAAGGGATAATCGCCGAGCCACGTGTCGAGGCTCGATTCCTCGGCGCTTTGCCAGAGCCGCGCGGGACGCGCCTGGAGCGCGGTGATGAGCTGGCCGACGTGGTTGTAATACTCGTCGGGCGTCCAGAGTCCGGAACGGACCATGGTGAAAGCGGCGTAGGTGCTGGTGACGCCCTCGGCGAACCAGAGCGAACGAGTCCACATGGGATGCTCGTAGTCGTAGGGCGTGAGAGACGCGGGGCGGATGCGCTTGACGTTCCAGAGATGGAAAAATTCGTGGGCGGTGACGGCGGGGATTTCGGAGAAATCGGGAACGGCGATGGCGGTGCCGTTCGAATGCTCCATGCCTCCGCCGCCGGCGCCGCGGCCGATGTGGTAGATGAAGAGATATTCGTGAAATGGCGCGGTGCGCATCATGCGCGTTTCGTAGCCGGTGATTTTGCGCAGCCAATCCTCGATCTGATCCTGATTCCACTGGGCGCCGTGGAGAGCGTCCATCACGACGCGGTAATGGGCGCCATTTTCGACGAAGCGAAATTCGGAGAACGTGCCGATTTCGGCGGGAGCGTCGGTGAGCAGATCGTAGGTGCCGGCTTTGAAACAGGCTTGCGCGGGACAGGACGAGACGCGAGGCAATTCGATGGCGACGCGCCAATCCGAGGGCATACCGGAAAATTCGACTTCGGAGGGCTCGTTACGGCGCGTGGGAACGTAGAAGAGGATTTCGGCGAAATTGATGAAGGCGTGATGATCGTTGAGTTGGGTGCTGAACGGGCCGGGACTGTTCCAATAGACGCGATAGCGAATCTCGACGGTTCCCTGCCCGGTGATTTGCCAGGAATGATCGGTCAAGGCCCAGACGGCGAGCGGACGGCCGCTTTGGCTGGCGCGAACGTCCTCGACGCGCTCGGCGAAATCGCGGATGAGATACGTGGCGTTCCAGGCGGGCATCTGGACGACGACGCGGCCGCGAACGTTCGGGACGGTCATCGTGACGTGGAACATGTGCGCGGGCCGATCGGCGAGCGAAACGGCGTAGCGGATTTGGGCGCGCGCGGGCCGCACGAAGACGGGGACGGCGATGAGCGCGGCGATGAGCAGATGGCGGGCGATGTTGGGCTGAAATCTTGCAGGATGGCGGAAAATCACGGGACTGGCCTCGCGTTTTGGAACAGCGCGGCCCATTGTGCCTTATGTGCGCGTGGCGAGGGAAGCGGAAAGCGCTAGCGGGCGAGGGGTGCGAGGAGTTTTTCGCAGAGGGCGTCGAAGCTGCCGTTGGAGAGGACGAGGATGAGATCGCCTTGACGCGCTTCACGAGCGAGGAATTCGGCGATTTGGGCGGCGGAATCGAACGACCAGGCCGGAGGGCCTGCTTGGCGAATGCGGGCGATGACGCGCGCGGGATCGAGGCGTTCGGTTTCCGAGAGCAACTGCGAGCGGTTGACCGCGCCGAGGATGGCGGCGTCGGCCGTCGCGAGAGCATCGGCGAGATCGTTTTCGAGGAGATTGCGGCGCATCGTGTTGGAGCGAGGCTCGAAGACGGCCCAGACGCGGCGGCCGGGCCAGCGCAGGCGCGCGGCGGCGATGGTTTCGCGGACGGCCGTCGGATGATGGCCGAAATCATCCACGACGAGAACGCCGCGGGATTCGCCGCGAAGTTCGAGACGGCGGCGAACGCCCCGGAAAGACGAGAGCGCCTGGCGAATGGCTTCTGGCGAAGCGCCACGCGAAGTAGCAACGGCGATCGCGGCGAGGGCGTTGAGCACGTTGTGGCGGCCGAAAAGGCGCATGGCGAATTCGCCGAGGTCGCGCGAGGCATGCGCGACGCGGAAACGGCTTCCCTGCTCCGATGATTCCAGATCCACGGCGCGCCAATCGCAGGCGGGGTCGAAACCGTAGGTCTCGACGGGGCAAAAGGCGCGAGAGGCGACCGAGCGAACGGCGGGGCTTTCGCTCCAGGCGAAAATGCGGCCGGTGCGCGGAACGAGGTTCACGAGGCGCTGGAACTGAAGAACGATTGAGGAGAAATCGGGATAGATATCGGCGTGATCGAATTCGAGCGAGGTGATGACGAGATCGTCGGGGTGGTAATGGAGGAATTTCGGGGCCTTGTCGAAAAAGGCGGAATCGTATTCGTCGCCTTCGATGACGAATTCCGCGCCGCCTTCGAGGCTGTAGCTTTTGCCGAAATCCTCGACGAGACCGCCAACGAGGAAATTCGGGCGCTTTCCCGCGACGTGGAGGATCCAGGCAAGGAACGAAGTGGTGGTGGTCTTGCCGTGCGTGCCGGTGACGACGAGCGAGCGATGACCGGGAAGGAAAACGTCTTCGACGACGGCGGGAAGCGAACGATAGGGGATTTTTTCGTCAAGAACGCGTTCGACTTCGGGATTGCCGCGAGAGAGAGCGTTGCCGATGACGACAAAATCGGGGCGGTCGTCGAGATTTTCCGCGCGAAAACCTTCGCGCCAGGAGATGCCCGAGGCGCGAAGCATTTCCGAGGCAGGCGGGTAGACGCCGGAATCGGAACCGGAGACGCGGAAACCGCGCTCGGCGAGCATGGCGGCAAGCGAAGCCATGGCGACGCCACCGATGCCGGCGAGATGAACGCGGGAACCGGGTTTCATGCGGAAAGCACGGCGGGTTCGAGAATTTCGAGACGGCCCGAGCCGCTCGATTCGAGACGCGCGCGAACGCCGAGCGGAATCGTGAGCATCGGGCGGCGCGTGTGGCCGACGGGAGCGGCCCAGACGACGGGAACGCCGAAAGGAGCGAGCAGGCGAAGGAGAACGTCGCGGATGCCGGGCTCGTCGCGCGAGCCGGGTTCGCAGCCGGGGAAATCGCCGAGGAGGAAAGCGCGGACGCCGTCGAGTTTTCCGGCGAGCTTCAAGTGCATGAGCGCGCGATCGACCTGGTACGGCTTCATGTTGCAATCCTCGAGAAGCAGGATCGCGCCGTCGGTGTCGGTTTCCCATTCGGTGCCGATGAGCGACCGAACGAGCGTCAGACAACCGCCGACGATGCGGCCCTCGGCCGAACCTTCGACGAGCGGCTCAGCGCCAAGCTGGAGGTCCCAGCCGGCAGCGGTGGTTTCGAGCGCCAGACGGAAAGAACGCTCATCGTAGCCGCCGGATTGGCCGGCGCCGGAATCGAAACCGGCGGCGACCATGGGGCCGTAAAACGTGATCCAGCTCCAGCGATGCCAAGCGAGCGCGAGAAGCAGGGTGAGGTCGCTGAAACCGACGACAGCTTTCGGCCGCGCGGGATCGAGCCGATCGAGAGTGTCGAGCAGATAGACGCTGCCGTATCCGCCGCGCGAGGCAATGACAGCCTGCGTGTCGGATTCGGTGAGTGCGGAGGCGAGATCGCGAGCGCGCGCTTCGGGCGCGCCGGCGAAATAGCCTTCGCGAGCGAGCACGGAATCGCTGAAGCGCGGGCGCAGGCCGAGCCGTTCGAGTTCGGCGAGGCCGCGGCGCAATTTGACTTCTTCGACGGCGCTCGCGGGAGAAACGACGCGGACCGGTGAGCCGTAAACGAGGGCGCGGGGCTTGGCGAGTTCTTCTGGGCGCATGGGCATTTAGTCCGCCGAGTGGAAGACGCCTTCGGCGACGAGTTCGGCGGGGCCGGTGAGCTCGACGACATCGTCGGATTCGCGCCAATGGACCTGCAATTCGCCGATTTCGGTCTGGACGGCGACTCGGCGACCGGTTTTGCCACTGATTGCGGCGGCGACGGCGCAAGCGCAGGAGCCGGTACCCGAAGAGAGCGTGTGGCCGGCGCCGCGTTCCCAGAAACGCACTTCGATGCGATCGGGAGAGAGGACGCGAACGAAGCCGGCGTTGGCGCGCTCGGGGAAAAAGGGATGGCGCTCGATTTCCGGGCCAAGAGCGAGCCAATCGGGATCGCGCCAGTTTTCGACGAACGCGATGCATTGCGGATTGCCCATCCAAAGAGGCGTGACGCGGAGTACGTCGTCGCCGATCGGGAGCGGGTAATCGATGGCGGGCGGCGCGACGGGTTTGGGCGGATGGAACGGGATTTTTTCCGGGTCGAAGGATGGGCGAACGATTTCGCTTTGGAAGAGCCAGCGGGCGGCGTCGCGGCCGAGAAAGACGTGGCGCTTGGGGCCGACGCGGGTTTCGAGAGTAAAAACGAGGCCGGGAAGGGGCGAAGGCTCGCGCGATGCGAGCCACGCGGCGGCGCAGCGCATGGCGTTGCCGGAAAGTTCGGCTTCGCTGCCGTCGGCGTTGAATATGCGGAATTGCGAACGGCGCTCGCCGAGCGGCGCGAGCGGAACGAGACCGTCGGCGCCGACGCCGGTGTGACGATGGCAGATGGCGCGAGCGAGCGCGGACGGATCGCGGCCGGCGAGCTCGGATTCCTCGATCATGAGGAAATCGTTGCCCAAGCCGTGTGCTTTGGCAAATCGGATTTCAGACATCGCCCATCCCGCGCGGCCGCCGCATGCGGGCTCAGCCGATGTATTTGCCGACGATCGGAGCGAGGTTGCGCCGGGTGGCGGCGGGGATTTTCGAGCGCTCGGTGACGATGGCGGTGGAAAGCGCCGAGCCGCAATGGCAGGTGCGATCGAGAGAGATTTTGCCGGTCGCCTCGCGCACGACTTTCTGGACGTTTTCCGCGTTTTTCGTGACGTTGGCGACGACCTGATCGCTGGTGACGCTATCGTGGCCGGGATGCCAGCAATCGTAATCGGTGACCATGGAGACGCTGGCGTAGCAGATTTCGGCTTCGCGAGCGAGCTTGGCTTCGGTGAGATTGGTCATGCCGATGATGTCGAAATTCATGCGGCGGTAGAAGAGCGATTCGGCGAGAGTGGAAAAGAGCGGGCCCTCCATGCAGACGTAGGTGCCGCCGCGATGGACCTTTACGCCGGCGCGCTGGCAGGCTTCGGCGAGCGTCGTGGAAAGATCGGCGCAGGTGGGCTTGTCGAAGGTGGTGTGGGCGACGATGCCGTTGCCGAAGAACGTGGCGACGCGATTGCGCGTGCGATCGAAAAACTGATCGGGAATGACGAATTCGAGCGGAGCGAGTTCCTCTTTCAGCGAGCCGACGGCGCTGACGGAAACGATGCGCTCGACGCCAAGGACTTTGAGAGCGTAGATATTGGCGCGGTAATTGATTTCGCTGGGCAAAATGCGATGGCCGCGGCCGTGGCGGGCGAGAAAAGCGACTTCGCGGCCGTCGAGGCGGCCGACGACGAGCGCGTCGGACGGATTGCCGAACGGCGTCCGAACGCGTACTTCACGAGCGCGTTCGAGGCCGGGCATCGAATAGAGACCGCTGCCGCCGATGATGCCGATGCGTGCCGGCTGTTTGGCGGATTTTGCTTTCGCCTTCGATTTCGATTCAGGCTTTTTGGCCATTTCCCCATCCCCTCACAGAGCTGAAGTGGCAAAGCAAACGAAAAAGATAGCAGGAACTGGGCCAGCCGTCAGTAGCGCGGTGCGTGAAGAAGCAAGAATCATGCGGATTCCGCCGAATCGCGCACGAGGCAGGAGCGATCGAGTTCGGCGAGCGAGCGGAGGCCGGAAAGCGCCAAGGTGACGTCGAAATCGGCAAGGAAATTCGCGACAAATTCGCGGACGCCCGCCTCGCCCGCGGCGGCGAGCGCCCAGACGTAGACGCGGCCGAGCAGAACGGCGCTCGCGCCAAGGGCGAACGCCTTGAAGGCGTCCGCGCCACGGCGAATGCCGCTATCGAAGAGGACGGGAACGCGGCCGGCAACGGCGCGAACGACTGCAGGGAGAGCGTCGAGCGCAGCGATCGCGCCATCCACCTGACGACCGCCGTGATTCGAGACGATGACGCCGCTCGACCCCGCGGCAATGGCGTGAAGCGCGTCGTCGGGATGGAGAATGCCCTTGACGAGCATGGGCAGGCGGGTGGTTTCGCGGAGGCGGGCGAAATCCTGCCAGGTGTGGGAGAAATCGCTGAAAACCGAAGCCCAATATTCGATGGCGGCGCGAGGATTTTTTTCGGGAGGCTCGGCGAGGCGAGAACGAAAAACGGGATCCGAAAAATAATTGCCGACGCCCTGGGCTTCGAAAAACGGAAAGTAAGGATAAGAGAGATCGCGTTCGCGCCAGCCGATGAACGGCGTATCGAGCGTGACGACGATGGCGTCGTAGCCCGAGCGCTCGGCTCGCGAGATCATGCTCGCCGAAATCGAAGCGTCGCGGCCCCAATAAAGCTGGAACCAGCGCGGGCCGTGGCCCATGGCTTCGGCGACGGGCTCGATGGGATGCGTGGAGGCTCCGCTGAGAATGAACGGAACGCCGAGGGACGCGGCGGCGCGGGCGGCGGCGAGTTCGCCTTCGGGATGAAGGATGGATTGGACGCCGATGGGAGCGAGCAGAAACGGCCAATCCAGGCGGCGGCCGAAGAGTTCGACGCTGAGGTCGCGCTGGGAGACGTCGCGCAGCATGCGCGGCACGATGCGCCAGCGCTCAAACGCGCTGAGGTTCGCGCGACAGGTCGATTCCGAGCCGGCGCCACCGGCAACGTAGTCGTAAGCCTGCGGCGTCATGTTTTGACGGGCCTGCTTTTCGATTTCCTCGATGACGATCGGGATGGGAAGCCGGCGGCCAGCGTAGCCGCCGAGGTAGATTTCCTGCTGGCGCTCGCGCGCGTAGTTGCGCGAAGCAGGACGCGATGGCGAGGAGCCGGGATTTTCGGTCATGGCATGCGCTCCTGCGGCGTTTCCCGCGTCAATCGAGCGGGACCGGCTCGGTTTCGAATTTATCGTCGCGCTGAACGAGGTGCGCGGCGGGAACGTCGGGATCGTGGCCGAACAGGCAGATCCAGCCTTCGCGGGCGAGGCGCGGCAACCATTTCTTTTTGTTTTCAAGAGTGGTCATCGGATAGAGGTCGTAGCTCATGATCCACGGATAGGCAAGATGCGCGCGCATCGGAACGAGATCGGCGAGGAGAAAGGCCGTCTGGCCGTCGCCGGAGATTTTGACGCATTGCATATCGCGCGTGTGGCCGGGCATGACGACCAGATCGAGGCCAGCGAGGAGCGACGCGTCGCCTTCGACCGTGCGCCAGAGGCCGGCCTCGGCGATTGGAGCAAAATTTTCCGGCAGATAGCTGGCGCGATCGCGTTCGTTCGGGCCGCGGGCGTGATCGAGTTCTCCGCGCTGAACGATGTAGCGGGCGTTGGGGAACGTGGGAACGGCGCGCCCCGGGTCGGTGTCGCGGCGCGTGTTCCAGCCGCAATGATCGAAATGGAGGTGGGTATTGATGACGAGCGAAACGTCCTCGGGACGAACGCCGCGAGCGTGCAAGTTGCTCAGCAGTCGATTCTCGCGCTCGAAATTGTAGATTTCGGCGTGCTTGGCGTCCCATTTTTCACCAGCGCCGGTTTCGATGAGAACGGTTTCCCCGCGGCCGCGGAGCAGCCAGCAGTTCATCGCCATGCGGATGCGATTGCGCGAATCGGGCGGCGTTTTCTTTTCCCAGAGCGGGCGCGGAACCACGCCGTACATCGCGCCGCCATCGAGGCCGAACAGGCCGTCGGTCACCAGATCCAGCGTCCATTCCCCCAATTTCATCGAATCCCCGCTTTCTCAAGAACTTCGTCCACGGCGGCGAACGGATCCTTCTGCCGGGCGGCGACGGCCGCGGCGAGGCGATCGAGCTGGGCCGAATCCAGATGATGGCCGACGCGAAGCATCAGGCGGCGATGGAGCAGTTCGAGCAGGCGCTCGCGCCAATGCTCGACGCGGCGGCGGGAGCGTTTGCCGGCGGCTTCGATCGTCGCGCCAAAGCGATCGATCGCTGCGGCGAGATCGGCCACGCCCTTGTCCTCGATGGCAACGGTGCGAACGACCGGCGGACGCCAGCCGTCGCGCTCGGGAACGATTTCGAGCACGGCTCGCAACTGGCGCTCGAAGCGATCGGCGCCGGGCTGATCGGCTTTATTGATGACGAAGAGATCGGCGATTTCCATGAGGCCGGCTTTGAGGCTTTGCACGTCGTCGCCAAGGCCGGGTACGAGAACGACGAGCGTGCAATCGGCGAGGCGAACGATTTCCACTTCGTCCTGACCGACGCCGACGGTTTCGATGAGGATGACGTCCTTGCCAGCGGCGTCGAGAACGAGCGCGGCTTCGGCGGTGGATTGGGCCAGACCGCCCAGCCAGCCGCGCGTGGCCATCGAGCGAATGAAAATGCCGGGATCGGAGGCGTGGCCCTGCATGCGAATGCGATCGCCCAGGATCGCGCCGCCCGTGAAGGGGCTGGTCGGATCGATGGCAAGAATGCCGACGGTCAGGCCCTCGCGGCGGTAATGCGCGGCGAGGCGATCCACGAGCGTGCTTTTGCCGGTGCCGGGCGCGCCGGTGATGCCGACGATGGCGGCGCGGCCGGTGTGAGGAAAAAGTTCGCGAAGGAGGATTTCCGATTCGGGACGCGCGTCCTCGATCGCGGTGATGGCGCGGGAAACGGCGCGAACGTCGCCGGCGCGAATTTTTTCCGCCCAGGAATTCACGAGGGCTGATGATACTAAGAGGCGGGGAGCGGCGTCGAGGCGCGTCATCCCTGGCCGAGGAGCTGGCGAGCGATGACGAGGCGCTGGATTTCGCTGGTGCCTTCGCCGATCGTCGCGAGCTTCACGTCGCGATAGTACTTTTCCGCCGGATAATCCTTGATGAAACCGTAGCCGCCGAGCACCTGGACGGCTTCGTTCGCGACGCGCACGGCGGTTTCCCCGGCGAAGAGCTTGGCCATCGCGGATTCGCGCGTGTATTGCTGTGGGCGGTCGCCCTCGGCGCGCGAGCGATCGGCGAGCCAGGCGGCGCGATAGGTGAGCAGGCGCGCGGCGTCAATTTCGGTGGCCATATCCGCGAGTTTGAATTGAATCGCCTGGAATTCGGCGATGGGCTTGCCGAACTGGCGGCGCTGCTTCGAGTAGCGCGCGGCGGTTTCGTAAGCGCCCTGCGCCATGCCGAGCGCGAAGGCGGCGATCGAGACGCGGCCGCCGTCGAGAACGGAAAGGCTGTTGATGAAGCCATCGCCGGGCTTTCCGATCAGATTTTCGGCGGGAACGCGGCAGTTGGTGAAAACGATCTCGCTGGTGTCGCTGGCACGCAAGCCGAGCTTGTCTTCTTTTTTGCCCGGACGGAAACCGGCCGTTCCTTTTTCAATGAGAAAAGCGGAAATGCCGCGATGGCCGGCGGAAGGATCGGTGACCGCCATGGCGACGCAGACGTGGGCGTAGTGGCCGTTGGTGGTAAAAGTTTTCGAGCCGTTGAGAACCCAGCCGCCATCGGAGGGTTCGGCCGTGGTGCGCGTGCCGCCGGCGTCGGAACCGGCTTCGGGCTCGGTGAGCGACCAGCAGCCAAGCCATTCTCCACTGGCCAGATGCGGAAGATATTTTTCGCGATGCGCTTCGCTGCCGAATTTATAGATGTGGTTCGAGCAAAGCGACGTGTGCGCGGCGACGATCAGCGCGACCGAACCATCGACGCGGGCGAGTTCCTCGAGCGCGATGGCGTATTCGATGTAGCCGAGCCCGGCGCCACCGTATTTTTCGGGAAAGATGACCCCGAGCAGACCCATTTCGCCGAGCTTGGCAATGACATCGGAGGGGAAATGGGAGGTTTCATCCCATTCGCGGACGTGCGGAGCGATTTCGGCTTCGGCGAATTCGCGGACGGTTTTGCGGAGCTGCTGCTGCTCATCGGTGAGGGTGAAGTCCACGGCTCGGTTCCTTTGTGTAATTTATGGCATCCTCGAATTTCCTTTATAGCACAAGGAAGCAGCGCTGCGCCTGGCCGGAATGACGAAGTTGAAATGGGCCCGGTGGTGCGGGACGGTCAGTGGAGGAATTTGGCGGCAGCGTCCAGATCAGACACGCCCATGATGACCACGGTGCGGCTGGTTCCCTTTTCGATCGTGCCGTAGACGTATTCAACGTTGATATTTCGCGCCGCCAGCTTGCGCAGGACGCGGCCAAGCGAGCCGGGACGATGGCCGAGCGCGACGGCGAGAGCGGGTTCCACGACGGTTTTCAGGCCGAGACGCTCGCAGACCTTGCTGGCGGTTTCGACCTGGGTCACCAGAATCCGGACGGGATTGATGGCTCCCGATTCGGCGGCCTGGATCGCCTCGATATTGACGGCGAGCTTGGCCAGCTCGCTGCAAAGCTCGGCGAGGGCTCCAGGACGATTTTCCAGTGTAACCACAAGCTGTTTTACGATCGGCACGTTCCCCCCTTGGGCGGCGACATGCGCCGGTACGGCTCTCTGGGCGCACTCTACCACAGCCTCCGGCAAGCCGCACTACGGTTCGGGCGAGAGACGAGCACGGGCAAGCGCGAAAAACGGCGCGTATGATGGGAACGGGCGGCGTGGAGCGCGCCGGACGGATCGAGCGGGCGCGCGAGTGGAGACGATGAAACCCAAAGATCGAGATTTGGAGCTATTGCGAACGCTTTGCCGGTGCGAAAGCGCGGAACAGGCGCGGCGCGCCGCGGAACGCCTGCGCGGGCATGCGTGGACGCGCGGTGAACGGGAGATCATTTTCGAGGCATGCGCGCGGCTGGCGCAGCGCGGGGCGAAAATCAGGAAAGAGAATTTGGCGGCGGAAGCGACGCTGGCGGGATTTCCCGACGTGGAGCTGGATGCGCTTTTTGAGGCGAGCAAGCCGAGCAGGGACGCTTCGCCACGCAAAGCAAAAACGCCGCGACGCCGAGGAAAGTCGCGATGAATTGGGCACGGGTGCGGCGCTGGCTGGCAATCGTGGACCTCGTCGGCATGCCGGTTGTAATTCTTCTTTTCATCTGGCGATGGCAGCGGACGGATTTTCACTCGTGGATGGTATTCCCTGTATGGATCGTTGCGAGTTTTCTGGTGCAGCGCGACACGCCGAAAACGCTGGGCTGGCGCGCGGACAATTTGAAACGGGCGAGCGTGGGAGCGGGAATATTTTTCGGCGCGGCGATTGCGGTGCTGATCGTCTTCGCGGCAGTACGCCGCATGCCGCACCATCTGGCTTGGGAAGCGATTGGCGAGCATTTGTGGACGTATTTCGCGTTTTGTCTGTTGCAGCAAGTGGCGCTGAATTCGTTTTTGAATAATCGGGCGATCGCGCTGCTTTCGCGGCCGTGGGTATCGTCGCTCGTTGTGGGAATGATTTTCGCTTCCGCGCACTGGCCGAATCCGGTGCTCGTGCCGATCACGCTGGTGGGCGGCGTGGCGATGGCGTGGCTTTTTCGGAGAAACCGGAACATTTTGCCGCTGGCGCTGGGACAGGCGATCGTCGGGTCGCTGCTGGCATGGGCCTTCCCTGCCGCGTGGATTCATAATTTGCGCGTCGGCCCGGGCTATTGGGGATGGAAGTGAGCATGGGCGAGGGTGAGGACGCCGCGATTGCAAATCGACGCCGAGTCAAGCGGACGGTCCCGAGGGCAGCGTCGCCGAAACGATCGGCTACTCGTACAACCTTGACGGCTCGCTCGCCTCGCTCACGTATCCCGACGGCCGCGTCATCAGCTACACATACAGCAACGCTCAGCGACCTACCTCGGCCGTCGGCAGCGGGGGCACGAACTACGCGACGCCTCCGCCGACGGGCACCGCGATGTATGCGCCGCAGGGCGCTCTTGCCGAGGACATCCACGGCTACGTCAGTGGCGGCTTCGGCGGCATCACGGAAACGTGGGGCTACAACAACGACCTCGAACCCACCTCCGTTTCCGCGTCTTCGACCGCCGGCAGCGCCCTCAGCCTGAGCTACGGTTTCGCGAACAACGGCAGCGTCACCTCGATCGGCAACGGCAACGACAGCGGCCGGAACGAATCCATCAGCTACGATCCGCTCGACCGCGTCCTGCAAGCCCAAACGGCAGCGACTTCCGGCCAGGACTGCTGGGGCCTGAATTTCGGCACGGGCGGCCTAGCCGACGACACGCTCGGCAACCTCCTGTCGATGGGCGTGTTCAAATGCTCCGGCCCGAGCCTGAGCGTCTCGGTGAATGGCAACAACCAGATTTCGAGCAGCGGGTTCAGCTACGATGCCGATGGCGACATGACGGGCGACGCGCTGTACAGCTACGCGTTCAACGGCGCGAACGAGATCACCAGCGCCAACGGCGTGAATTACACGGGAGCCTGCCCTGAGCGCAGTCGAAGGGATGGCGACGCGCTCTATGCGTCCCGGATGGCTTTGCGGGACGGCTTGCGCGTCGAAATATCCAGCGGCACGCTCTATTGGCGCGCGTATACTCGCCAGGTGATCGAGACGACCGATTACAGCGGCAAAATCTGCTTCACCGCCAATTATTACGCCGGAGTTTACCCCGACATCTTTGTCGGGGCCCGCTATTACAACCCGCGCCTGGGCCGTCCCGATGCGCTCACCGATACGGGACGGTCCGCGTTGTCAGAACCGGACCGCTTCATGAGCCCCGACCTGCCCCGATGCCGGAACAAACGCGGGGCAGTCCGCGTCGCCAGGACCGGACCGCTCGGCGGCTGGGTCGGCAATCCGCAATCTCTCGATGGTTACGCTTACGTCCGAAACGGCCCGACGACCTTTACCGGTCCCGCTGAAATGCCTGAGACATTCGGCGCTCTTGGAAGCAGACGCGTAAGTAGCCCACTTCAAGCCATGGTTTCTGGCCTTGTCGTCGGTGGTTCCGGCGGCGCGCCGGGGGCCCAGTCGACGCTCTCGGCGGCACCGGCTCAGGCTGGCGTGACCGTCCCTTCGCCGACAGCCGTCGCAAACGCAGAAGCAATGCTGGCGGAGTTTGTGGCGGACTATCTCAGTCTCAGGCCCAGCCCCAGCAGCCCGTACGGCAGTGGTTTCAGCCAGGCGTGCCAAGCATCCGGTTCGTTTGGTGCGGGCTTCGGTAACACAACGCCAGGCCTCAAGCCGGGAGGCTGCTCACTTTCAATTCCCGCAAGCCTGAACTACGGGCAGGCGCAAAGCTACGCAGGAGCGTCATACTTCATCCCCTCCGGCACCGGTTCGGTCATGTCGGTCTTTCTTGGCGTGAGCCTCGACCTTCAGCAATCGTTTACGCTCTATAACTGGGCGGTCAATGGCAGCTCAGCCGGCCTGGGTAGTATGAATGGCAACCTAGGCTTCGCAGTTGACCCGGGCTTTCCCTCCTTCGACGTGAACATGTTCTTCGGAGGGGGAGGCGGGTTCTCGGGAAACGGCGAATGCGGCGTCGGCGGTTGGAACGACGTGTGCAGCTTATGAGTAGCACATTCGGTCACTGCGGGCCTGAGGCAGGCGCGGCAACCCAGGCCGAAAAAGGAACGAAGGTGGCCGATGCCAGAACCGTAGCTGTCCGGGCAGTTCCGGGTTCGAATCGCGTAGATCTCAGGTGGATTGCCATCGCCGGGGCTATAGCCGTCGCGCTGACCGGGCTAGCTCGGCCAAGCGGAGGAGGAACCGCACGCTGGCACGCGCCTGCGTTCTCCGCAGCGTGGAACCTCAAGGTTGGGTTTGGCGCCGAGTATGAGGCGACGTGTTCCTATGCCGCGGAATCTGTGGTGGATTTAGCGATTATCGGAGAGCAAGGACGCGGTAAGCGGAAAATGTATTGGATGGAAATATCGTCACGGTATCCGGGATCTCTCAGGCCCTTCGTCAACAAGGCCCTCTTCTACAGAAAAAGGAACGACTTGGTATTTGTGCGGGGCGTTACGCAGCTACCGGGTCGGCCGCCCATGGACGTGCCGGATAGATGGCTAGCAAAATGGACCCGGGGCGAACTTGCAGCGGCGGTCGGATTTATCGAGCCCTACACTAGGGCTAATTTCTCCCCCACTCCGTCGGCCGAGGGCCATGCGGTCGGCGCGACGTACCCCCCTGGATTTTTTGGCCTGGAGGTGGGGCTCTCAGAAATCCCCGAGGCGACGCCCCTCGGCGAGAAAGCGCTGATCGTGCCCGCAGGGAACTTTCGAACTCGGCTTTGGCACATGAACGCCACGTCCGCACCCTGGCTCGTGGACGGGGGCCCTGTGCGTGTGTGGGTTGCGAGCGGGGCTGGGCCATTCGGGATCGTCAAGGCAAGCATGCAGGTGAAAGGGGCCTTCGCACTCTCTTCGGCCATGGTCCTCACCCGAGTTTATACTAATGCCAAGGATAGCATAGTGGGCCGCCCGCTGCCTTCTCAACCGGACGTGCTCTGGCATTGGATATGGGAGCACTGGGCGAGCGGTAGGCCAGGGCTCTGCCTCCCTCAGGTTGGGCTGCCAGAACCAGGAGCGCCCGGGTAAGGAAAATCGTGAGCGGTTCGCAAACCACAGGTCCTCCAATCCGCGGGGGTTGTGGCCGACAGGGCGGCGAGGCGCGGCTTGGCGGAGTGCCGGCTCCGCCGAGCATCCTCGGCAAAGCCGGGACTTCCACTGGCCGGGGAACCAAGCGTCGAGATCGCGAGCGGGCCAACTGGGCAGGTTCACCAGCAGTTGGGTGAGATAGACCTGCGGATCGATCTCGTGCCGGCGGCAGGAGGAGGTCAGGCTGGCCAGGATCGCCGCCGCGGCGCGGCCGCCGCCCGGTTGCTCTGCGTTAACCCTCGTCCCTGGACGGGCGCTCCCCGGGGCCGTCGGAGGGAGGCTTTCGGTGGGCGACCGGCGACGGCCTGCGGGTCGAAAAATCCAGCGGCACGCTGTATTGGCGCGCATATACTGGCCAGGTGATCGAGCCTCACGTGGAACCGGCGCTGCCGGGGTTCTATAAAAGGGGATGTCAAGAGAACAGACCGCTCCTGGAGGGGAACGGCCTTCTCCTGCATCCAGCCCCCTGTAAGCCAACGCGGCCGGTGTTTGTCCGTGCTTGACCGGCGGGCATCTGGACAGCGAGTTCCGGATCCACTTGCACGTGAGTTCGTCCGCGTCTGAGGCCTTCGCAAGCGCGCCAACCATGGTTCTATCGGAGACTCGTGGCCTACAGCTTTGTTGGGTTGTCCGAGGGAGCATACGGTGCCCCATGTTTGGCATCGGCCAAACGTGGGGCCTTTCGGGTTGATCAGACGGCTGCGGGCCCTCGCCGGAGCGCCCGGGTGCGGGAATATTTGGTTGTGGAAGTGAAAAGACAGATCGGGTAGGGTGGGCGGACGAGGGACGGAGCAACGAGGCGTGTTTTCGGCGCTGCGATATTACTGGAAAATCGCGAAAGGCTACCGCTTGCGGCCGTGGGAGAGCCCTTACATTCGCTGGCGGCTCGAAACATTTTTTGGGCCGGAAGCGGAGAAGGCGCGAGGACGCGAGTTTTTTGCGTTGCTGTGGCGCGAACGCGCGCGGATGCGGCGATTCCTCAAATGGGCGGATGAGAGACGCGCAGAGGCCGCTGCGCGCACGGCCAGTGCGAATCGCGGCTAGCGCGAGGAGCACCTGGCGACCTGGCGGCCGCCGTTTGGGCTCGCTGCAACGCCGGCGGCATCCGCGGCCTGATCAGAACGCAGAGCGGCGAGTTTACCGAGGAGTTCCAGCATCTTTGAGTATTCTGAGCGGCTCGGGTACGGGCCGAAAATCGAAAAAGGAAGTTCCGACCGAAATGAAGCGAATCGTTGTGGCTTGCTGGATCGCTGGATGGATCGTCATTGCATTTCCCGGACCGCTGCGAGCATCCGCCACGGGGCCAGAAGTCAGGGTCGAGAGCGGAATGGTGCGCGGCTCGAGCGTTCGAACGCTGCCCAAGGGCGGAGCGTTCCTGGGCATTCCGTATGCGGCGCAACCCGTGGGAGCACTGCGCTGGCGGCCGCCGCAGCCGGCTCCGCACTGGAGAGGCGTTCGCGAGGCCATCCAGTGGGGCCCTGCTTGCCCGCAGCGACCAAGCGGATGGCTGCCGGAAATGTTGGGAATCCGGAAAATGCCGACGAGCGAAGCCTGCCTGTATCTGAACGTCTGGACGC